>JAZBPS010000139.1:0-3644 GCA_036353375.1 Halieaceae bacterium
CCTTGTCGATGTGAATAGTCGTTAGACGTTCCATGGGATTTCCTGTGGCGCTGCCCGGCTAGTAATCCACGGGGCAAGATAGGGGTCAAGGCTGCACAACCAGTGACGTTCCCGGGCATACATGCCCGGCCATGTTCCCTGACATGTTAAAGTGCCGCGCTATGAGTGATTCTGACAACCTGTTCTTTACGCTTGCCGCAGGCTTCGCAGATCAACCCGAACGCTGTTGCCTGGCGTGTCCGGGCGGCGCCGACTGGAGTTTCTCAGAGCTGGATACCCTGTCCGGGCGTATGGCCAGCGCGCTGCTTGAGCAAGCCGCACCCGGCGATCGGGTACTGGTACAGATACAAAAGTCTCCCGAGGCGGTAGCGCTGTACCTGGCGTGCCTGCGCGCCGGACTGGTGCTGGTACCTCTGAATACGGCCTATACCGCAAGCGAGCTGGCGTACTTTCGCGAGGATGCCCAGCCGGCGCTGGAGATTGACGATGCGGGACTCAGGCAGTTGTGCCTGGACGCCTGTCATTATGAAACAGCCCCCACGGCAGCTGTCGCCCCCGCTGACATCGCCGCCATTGTCTACACCTCGGGCACAACCGGGAAGCCCAAGGGCGCCATGCTGAGCCACACCAACCTTGCCAGCAACGCCTGCACCCTGCACAGGGAATGGGGCTTCCGTCGCGACGACGTGCTGCTGCACGCCCTGCCCATTTTCCACGTGCACGGGCTGTTCGTGGCCCTGAATACCGCCCTCATGAACGGGTCCCGCATTGTGTTTCTGGAGAGCTTTGACCTGCAGCAGGTGTTACAGGCCCTGCCACATTGCACCCTCATGATGGGCGTCCCCACGTTCTACAGCCGTCTACTGGACTGCGACAGCTTCGGCGCCGCCCACTGCGAAAATATGCGCCTGTTCATTTCCGGCTCGGCACCGCTGACCGAAAAGCTGTTCCATGCCTTCGAAGCGCGCAGCGGACATCGCATCCTGGAGCGCTACGGCATGTCGGAAACGGGCATGATCACCAGCAACCCGCTACAGGGCGAGCGGGTTGCGGGCAGCGTCGGCTTCGCGCTGCCCGGCATTTCGGTGCGCGTCTGTGGCCATGACGGCAGCACCCTGCCCGCCGGGCAGACCGGTATGGTAGAGGTAAGCGGACCCAATGTTTTCTGCGGTTACTGGCGCAACCCGGAGAAGACCCGCAGCGAGTTTCGCGAGGACGGCTATTTCGTTACCGGTGACCTGGGTAAGCTCGATACCGACGGTCGCCTGACGCTGGTGGGACGGGAGAAAGACCTGATCATCAGTGGCGGGCTGAATGTCTACCCCAGCGAAGTCGAGCAATGCCTGGATAGCCTGCCGGGTGTGGACGAGAGCGCAGTCATTGGTGTGCCTCATCCGGATCTTGGCGAGGCCGTCGTGGCGGTACTGGTCACGGATAGTGGGGAAATGGATACCGCGTCGCTCAAGAGCGCCCTGCTGGACCGCTTGGCCGGATTCAAGCACCCAAAGGCATTCATCCAGCAGGCGGCCCTGCCGCGTAACACTATGGGGAAGGTACAAAAGCAAACATTGCGCGAACGTTACCGCGACTGGTTTAGCACTTTGCCGGCGGCCTGAAGCAATACAGGCACTGAGCAGCGACCGGCACAAACAAGGAAGACTCATGAAAACAGCGATTATCACAGGCGCCAGCGTGGGAATTGGTGCGGCCGCCGCCGCCCGCTTTGTGGCCGCAGGCTACGGCGTGTACAACCTTTCCCGCCGGCCCTGTCCGGTTGCAGGCAGTCACAGCCTTGCCTGCGACCTGTCCGACAGCAAAAACATAGAGGCCGCGCTGGCGGAATTGATACCGGTGGCCAAGGCATCCAGTTCCGTGGCCCTGGTGCACAACGCCTGCCAGATGCTGAAGGACAGTGCTGACAACTGCGCGGACGAAAACCTCGTCGCCGCGCTGCAGACCAACGTGGTTGCCGCCAACACCATCAACCAGGCACTGCTGCCGGTTATGCCCCAGGGGTCCAGCGTGCTTTACGTGGGCTCTACGCTGTCAGAAAAAGCGGTGCCCGGTTCGTTTAGCTACGTGGTCTCCAAGCACGCCGTTGTCGGCATGATGCGGGCGACCTGCCAGGACCTGATGGGACGTGGCATACATACCGCATGCATATGTCCCGGCTTTACCGACACAGAGATGCTGCGCACCCACCTTGGCAATGACGAGGCACTGATAGAGAGCATCGCGTCGTTAAACAGCTTCAACCGGCTGATTGATCCGGACGAAATCGCGAGCCTGGTCTGCTCGTCGCACGACAACCCGGTGATCAACGGGTCTGTGCTGCACGCCCACCTCGGCCAGCGGGAGGCCTGACCATGAGCAATACAGCGAGCCTTCCCATTGCGCTGGACCCGGTGCTGCTGGCGGAGCGGCGAGAGCGGGTTTTTCTGGTCCTGGCCGGCATCTTTATCTGCGCCATGACCATGCTGAATATCCTGGGCATCACGCGCTTCATACAGCTGGGCCCCATGCAGCTGGCCGTGGGCGTACTGCCCTATCCCATCACCTTTCTTTGCACCGACCTGATCTGTGAACTGTACGGGAAGCGCCGGGCCAACTTTATGGTCACCGTGGGGCTGGGATTGAACTTCTTCATCATCGGATTTATTTACCTGGGCAATCTCGCGCCGCCCGTCACCGCAGACGCGTTGCCTCCCTGGCAACAGCTGCAGCTGGCAGCCCCGGTGGGGCTGCCCAACGGCAGCGTTCTGGACAACCAGGTCGAGCTGTATCAGCTGATCTACGCCACCACCAGCGGCGCGGTGTTTGCCTCCATGATGGCTTACATCGCCGCCCAGTACTGCGACGTACAGCTGTTTCATTTCTGGAAGCGGGTAACCCGCGGCAAATACCTGTGGGTGCGAAACAACTTCAGCACCATGATCAGCCAGCTGGTGGATTCTTTTATGGTGGTGCTGGTGACGTTTGGCGCGGTTTACCTGGCCGGTGACATGACCACGACCACGCTGCTGACCCTGATGTTCAGCAACTATGGTTTCAAGTTCGTTGTGGCGGCCCTGGATACAGCGCCCTTCTACCTGGGCGTCTATCAGCTGCGCAAATACCTGGGGCTGGCACCCGGCGAGCTGGCCTGACAGCGGTGGCCGCGCAGGCCCTACCAGGCCGCTGCCTGCCGCGAGTCTGCAGCCCCCGCCAGATACTCCCGCGCCAGTGACTCGGCGATGAAGTGCGGCGAGCGCCCACTGCGCTGCGCGCGGTACAGCACCTCCCTCAGACTGGATTCAATGCGGGTCACGTGTTCCCGCACCGCGGCGCTGTCACTGCCCAGACGCTGGTGATAGACGTCGATAATGCCGCCTGAATTGATCAGAAAATCCGGGCAGTACAGGATGCCGCGGTCCAACAGGTGGTTCGCAGCATCCGCGTCAGCCAGCTGGTTGTTGGCGGCGCCAGCGACTATACCCACCCGCAGGCTGTCCACACTCTTCGCACTCAGCACCGCTCCCATGGCGCAGGGTGCGAACACGTCCGCCTCAGCAGCCAACAGCTCATCCGCCGCCAGGGGACGCACGCCGTGCACATCCACGGCGCGCCGCAGGTTGGCGTCAAACACGTCCGATCCCAGCACATCC
>JAZBPS010000140.1:0-8931 GCA_036353375.1 Halieaceae bacterium
CCAGTGTTTCAGGCTGCATGGAAATCTCGGCCGCCGCAACCGCGACGCGCTGGGTGACGTCTTTGCCACCCACATCCACCATGTGCGCCTCGCCGCTGCTGTCCAGATGCGTGAGCTTGGTCATCGGGCTTGTCCTCCTGGATCACCGCTGCATTATACTGCGCCTTCGATTGGATCAGGGATGAGAGCATGGCTGACTTGAAACTGGGACTGCAACTGGGCTACTGGGGTGCCTTATACCCTGCATCGCATGTTGAACTCGCGCAGGAGGCGGAGAACCTCGGCTTTGATTCTGTCTGGACGGCCGAGTCCTGGGGAAACGATTGTTTTACACCACTGGCATGGATAGGTGCGCATACCAGCAAGATTCGCCTCGGCACAGCCGTCGCGCAACTGTCCGCCCGCACGCCCACCGCCTGTGCAATGGCGACCCTGGCGCTGGATCATATGTCAGGAGGCAGGATGATGCTCGGCCTGGGAGCCTCCGGTCCACAGGTGGTCGAGGGCTGGTACGGGCAGCCCTATTCCAAACCGGTCAGCAGGACGCGGGAGTATGTGAGCATTATTCGCCAGGTACTTGCCCGCGAGGCGCCCGTGACCAACGACGGCGAGCACTACCCGCTGCCCTATACCGGCGAGGGCGCCTGGGGCATGGGCAAACCCTTGAAACCAATTACCCATCCGCTGCGGGCTGATGTGCCGATCTTTATCGGTGCCGAGGGCCCTAAAAACGTCACCCAGACCGCAGAGATTGCCGACGGCTGGCTGCCGCTTTATTACTCGCCATATCGGCAGGAGGTTTACGCTGACCAGATCGCCCACGCCAGGCCAGGCTTTGAGATTGCTGCAGGCGCGATTGTCAGCATCAACGACAACATTGAAGAGGCCCTGTATCCGGTCAAGGCTATGCTCGGATTCTATATAGGCGGGATGGGATCCAAGCAGCGCAATTTCCATAAGGAACTGATGGCCCGTATGGGCTTCGCCGACGAGGCGGAAAAAATCCAGAACCTGTTTTTCGAGGGCAAGCGCGAGGAAGCGATCGCCGAAGTACCCACCACCTTTGCTGATGAGATAGCGCTGTGCGGACCGCGCGAGCGCATTGCGGAAAAACTTGAGGACTGGCGCAAGTCGCCGGTCACCACGCTGATGTTTTTTGGCGACAAAGACACCCTGCGAACCATGGCGGAGCTGGCGCTCTAATGGCCCGCCCGGCAGGATTCGAACCTGCGACCGACGGCTTAGAAGGCCGTTGCTCTATCCAGCTGAGCTACGGGCGGATATTTCGGGCGGGGGGATTATTGTCTGCCTGAATTGGCATAGCAAGCCTGCGGCTTGCCGTTGCTCCCGCTGCGCGGTCCCGCCAGCGAGCACAGCTCGCCGGCGTTCGCCGTCGCGCGAAGCTGTGCTTCGCAAACGCTAGGCTCACCCAGCTGAGCTACGGGCGGATATTTCGGGCGGGGGGATTATTGTCTGCCTGAATTGGCATAGCAAGCCTGCGGCTTGCAGGAAAAAATGGGGTGGCCGAGGGGTCTCGAACCCCCCACCTCCGGAGCCACAATCCGGTGCTCTACCTGATGAGCTACGGCCACCACAATACGAAAACAAAGTTGGAAATGGTCGGGGTAGAGGGATTCGAACCCCCGACATCCTGCTCCCAAAGCAGGCGCGCTACCAGACTGCGCTATACCCCGTAGTTCCCTGAGTTTCAGGAGCGCGAATAATACCCATGCCCCCGGGGGGCGTCAATTGAGCTGCGACCCGCTATGCCCTGTTTCGGTGCTGTGCGATACTCCCGCCCCACCCGGAAATCGACAAGGAACCGCACCATGGCTGCGACCGTGCTGGATGGCAAACAACTCGCTGCGGATACCGAGCAGGAACTGGCAACACGCGTTGCCAGCATCAAGCAGCGCTCGGGTGGCCGTACCCCCATTCTCGCAACGATTCTGGTGGGCGAGGACCCCGCCTCCGCCACCTATGTGCGCATGAAGGGCAACGCCTGCCGGCGCATCGGCATGGAGTCAGTGGCCATCGAGTTGCCGGCGGACACGTCCACAGAAACGCTGCTGGAGACGATTACCAGTCTCAATGAGGACCCCAACGTACACGGTATCCTGCTGCAGCACCCTGTCCCGGCGCAGATTGACGAGCGCCGTTGTTTCGACGCTATAGCGCTGCACAAGGATGTCGATGGCGTAACCTGCCTGGGATTCGGCCGTATGGCGATGGGTGAACCCGCCTATGGCTGTGCGACGCCACAGGGGATCATGCGCATACTGGCGCACTACCAGATTCCTATCGAGGGCCGCCACGCGGTGGTTGTGGGTCGCTCGCCCATCCTCGGCAAACCGATGGCAATGATGCTGCTGGAGAAAAATGCCACGGTCACCATTTGCCACTCGCGCACACAGGACTTACCCGCCCTGGTCAAACAGGCCGACATTCTGGTTGGTGCAGTGGGCAAACCGGAATTCATCCGCGGGGAATGGATCAAGGACGGCGCGGTGGTGATCGATGCGGGGTATCACCCCGGCGGGGTTGGTGACATAGAGCTTGCAGCCGTTGTCGACAGGGCGTCGGCGTATACGCCTGTACCGGGCGGTGTGGGACCGATGACCATCAACACCCTGATCTATCAGTGTGTGGCTTCTGGCGAAAAAGCCATCGCCTGAGTCAGGATATATCCCTGTCAGGGGCATTCAGCCGGCACACTGCGCTGATGCGCGCCAAAGTAGATTATCGGCTCAACCCAACGCCATATCAGCATCCACACAGACCAACGCATGCACATGGGCAGGCTCAGGACTGGCAGCGTTGAACTGGGTGAGGCAGCGCACGCTGTTGTCCGGCAGGCGAATCCAGCGGTGACTGACCGAAATCGGCGAATGTTTTGCCAGCTGACTGCGAATATAGCTGATTTCGCTGAAATACGTGCCGCTCAGCGCCTGCTTGACCGGCACGCTGTTACCGCTCTGGTGCAGGTACAGGATGGCATCAAACGCATCGCGCAGATCCGGCTGGGCGCGGGCGATTCTGGCGGACCAGGTGAACACAATCTCAGCGTCAGCACTCGGCTCGTACAATCGATGGTTCTCAGTGCCGCGATAGAGTCGATACTCCACATTGGACAGCGCGAGGCGCAGGCCGGCCTCCACCGAACCTCCGGGCATATGCTGCAAGCTGATCGCCTCGAAAAAGTCCTCGTTAACACCGAACTCATAGATACCATTGCTGAAGCCCGCGGCATCGTGAAACAGCAGGTAGTGGTGGTTGTGGCTGGCCGCAAACACCAGCGCACCGTCGGCGTCAGGTGCGGGCATCACCAGGCAGGAATTCGCGATCACCTGATTGGGAAACCGGCGCAGAAGCGCCAGGTAGCGGGCGTCAAAGCAAGCCAGATCGACCGGTCGCGACATGTTTTGCAAACTCCATTGCCAGAAACCGCGAATATACAGGGAATGGCTCTCCGCTTGCACGGCGGGTGGTCAATTTTCACAGGAATCCCATGTAGTGATTCATCCCGGCCACCGTTCACGCTATCCTGACCCGGTCGCGGGCCTGCCGGGCGCGCAGCAATTGATGGGAAACCTATGCGGGCTGAACCCCTCATCGGTCTGATTTGCGATCATACCTCGCCCATACTGGCGGGTTATATACAGCGATCTGGCTACCGCATCCTGCAGGTTGCACCGGACCAGTTGGTTGAGGGCGAGATGCCGGTGGTAGACGTCTGGGTGGTGGACTGTGCCGATACCAACGCCATCGCCGACGCCACCCTCTGGCTTGAGCCAAGGATACTGGCCCTGAGTAACCGGCCAGCGCCGGAGCACTACCAGGACTACCGCGTCTGGTGCGAACGCATCATTACCACCCTGGAAAAATGGACCGGGCATCTCCGGCATGGCGAGGCCGCACCAACGCTGAGCACGCCCGCCGCATTCAGCCGCGTGCAAGGCGTCTGGCTGCTCGCCGGATCGACCGGTGCTTTTGGCGCGGTCAGCCGCTTCCTGGCCACGCTGCGGGAGCCGCCGCCGGTGGCCTTTTTATATGCACAGCATATCGACCCGCGGCAGGAATCCAGCCTCGCCGCCATCAACATGGCCAATCGGAACATCCAATGCACCCTGGCGCTGGGGCGTCACTGGCTCAATCCCGGACAGCTGTTGATCGTGCCCGCCAGCAGCCAGCTGCGCTTCGGCCGCCAGGGAGAGGTTTTCAGCACGCGGCAAGCCTGGGATACACCCGAGAGCCCCAGCATCAACAACGTCATGCTGGCGATGGCTGGCATGTCGCCCACGCCTGCTGGCGTCATTGTCTTTAGCGGCGCGGGAGAAGACGGCAGCACGGGCGTCCGTGCCCTCGCCCAGCGCGGCAGTCGCATATGGGCGCAGCGACCGGAAACCAGTGAAGCACCCTCCATGCCCAGGGCGATCATCAATACCGGGATAGCGTCTTATACTGCATCGCCAGAGGCGCTGGCGGTGCAACTGCGATCGCTCTACTAGGCCGCTGCTATGCCGCGGGCGCGACAGGAAGCGCCTCTCACCGCCTGCGTGCGTGACCATTCCACGGGTGCCAGGTGCCGGTTTCAAAAATGCCTTGACCTGAGACCCTGCGAGGCTATGGTGAAGCCTGTTGCGGCCAGCGGAAACAACCGCAGCCCGATGCCCACTGGAGCAGTTACAGGTTTGCCATGGCAGTTAAACAGCGAACTGCGCAGTACGATACGCAACAACGCCCCCGGCGAGAGCGCAAGGCGTCCTCGGTCGGGGTGCCAGATCCCGAATCGCGGCGCAGTCCCGACGGTGCCCGGGTGCCGCAGGAGCTCGAAGCCGTCCCGGCCAAAAGCCCGCATCGCAAATACCTTGTCCTGCTGGCGCTACATATGGTGCACACCGACGATCCCCAGGTGTTCAGCCGCCTCACCGACTGCAGTGAGCGAACCTTTCACTACGTCAAGAGCCGCCTGTGCAAGCACGACGGCGTGATCATCAGCTACGACAGGCGCGCCGGACGCTACGTTGTAGTGCATTCGGGCGTACTGGATTTGAGTCGCGTTGCCGAGTTGATGAAGCGGCACTATCCGCGACGCTTCGCCTACATCGAGCAGCTTGCGAGGGACAGCAAGGCAAGATTCCTCGGCTCTTGAGGTAGATAGAGTCCGGTGGCTGGGACTGGCGATGCCCGCCGAACCCGGCATGCCAACCTCGGCAACTCTCAGCCATCCACCTGGCTCCGTGAGCTGCAGGACCGACCGGCGCGGGGTCAGGCGTCTGTGTACAGGAGTTTTTCCAGATCCGGGATCAGGTAAAGCTCGTTGTGCAGCCGTGTGGCGGCAACGAAAATACCTTCTGCGGGCAGGTCGACCTCGGATAACCAGGCCGCTTCAATGCGACCAGGGGACGCAGTACCGGAAAACGCCATAGCCCGGAATGGCGGCTCTCGACCCTTGTCTGCCTTGAACACGGCCACCGTCGTAAGTCGCTCCGGGGCAGGTTCCTGCAACCCGCAAACGCGATCCAGTGACTCTATGGCGAGTTCGTAGCCGCGCCAGGTAAATTCACCGAGATCACTGGCCTCCCGGCCCGCAAAATTAACTTGCTGCACTTCCGCCAGCGCATCCAGCGGCAGCATAATCTGCCTGCCGTCAGCCAGCGGCAGCATGGCAATCTCCAGCAAATCGACGGGCGCAACATTGGCCATTACCGCGCTCCCTGGCTGGCCATAACCGGCGCAGACAGATAGCGCTGTATCATCGCCTGCATACCCTCGGCGCTGTTGGAACCCTTGGCCATGAAGTCTGTAGCGCCCACCCTGTTAGCTTCCGCGCGGTGCTTGTCACCGTCCCGGGAGGACACCACAACCGTCGGCACATCAGCCATTACCGGCAGGCGCCGCATATTGGCAATGAAGTCGAAGCCATTCATGTTTGGCATCTCCAGATCGGTAAACACAAAATCCGGCGGCCGGGTTGCCTCGGCCAGGTAATCCAGCGCCGCCTCCCCGTCCTCCGCGGTCACCACATCGTAATTGAGGCTGGAAAGACGCTTTTCGTAGGTGCGACGCATCATCACAGAGTCATCCACGCACAACACCACAATGCGGTTGTCCTGTGTTTCGACACTGCCCTCTGTTTGCGAATCCGCATAATCCACCTGGCGGATGAGCTCATTCAGGTCCAGCGCCAGCACCGGTTGCCCATCAGGCTTCAGGGAGCCGCCTGCGATACCCGGCACGCCGGTAAACTGTGCACCCAGACTGCGGATGACCAGCTCTTCTGCGTTGGTGACAGAATCAGCGAAGAAGGCCACCCGTCGCCGGCCATGGCGCGCAAACAGCACTGGCATAAAGTCTGCCATGGTGTCGGGAGACAAAGTGCTGCCTGCACTGCGCACTGCGCCCAGATAGCGAAGTTCATATTGCTCGTTGCGGAAGCTCAAGCGACCGTCGGGCTCACCGAGCACCTTGAGAATTTCATCCCGGTGACGAAAGTCCGAACCGTCCAGCGAGGTCAACGGTACCGCAACCTCTTCCTCGCCGATCGCGGCAAGAAGCGCACCGTTCACCATGATGCTGGCGGGTACCCGAATATCAAATTGCGTGTAGAACCCGGGCTTGGAGCTCACCGTCACGGTGCCGCCTATCTGTGCGATGGACTGCTGCACCACATCCATGCCGACCCCACGGCCGGAAATGTCGGTGACCTTCTCCGCGGTGGAGAGGCCGCTATTGAAGATAAGCTGCAGGGCATCCGCCTCAGAGATGCGTTCGTCCTCCCGGAGGATACCGCGCTCCACGGCTTTCTTTCTTAATGTCTCTGGCGCCAGACCCTTGCCATCGTCCATCAGGCGGATAACAAATTCCGCCGCCTGCCGGTAGATGATAAGAGACACTTTACCGGTTTCCGACTTGCCTCTGGCCTTGCGTTCCTCGGGCATTTCTATGCCGTGGTCAACCGAGTTGCGCAGCATGTGCTCCAGGGCCGTCTTGACCTGCTCAAACACGGACACATCGAGACCGCCCTCGTCGCAGGTGAGGTCGAATTCGACCTGCTTGCCCAATTGACGGCTGACCTGGTTGACCAGCCGACGGAAGCCCGGCCCCAGTCTCGAAAACGCTACCAGGCGCAGCAGGCGCAGATCGCTCTGGGTGCCCTCGATCAGGCGACTCGACGAGATCGCTTCGGACATCGCGGTGCTGACGTGCTCGCCTAACTCCTTGGCCTCTTCATGCAAGTCGAATGCTGCCTCACGCAGAATCGCAGCCAGACCCTGCTTCTCCGTCAGCCGGTCCATTTCAAGCGGAT
This sequence comes from Halieaceae bacterium, assembly GCA_036353375.1. Lineage (GTDB taxonomy): Bacteria > Pseudomonadota > Gammaproteobacteria > Pseudomonadales > Halieaceae > JANQIO01. The sequence goes on from JAZBPS010000140.1 coordinate 7,310, forward strand.
CAAATTCCTCGCCGTCGGGTGCGGCCTCGGTCTTCGCCTGAATTTCTGTATCCAGCTGCAGGCTGAGCTTGTCCACGATCTCCTCGACGCGACGCGCCAGCGACTGTACCGAGATGCGGTCCTGGTGTGCGAGGTCCAGCGCCCTGCGTGCGCGCACGTTGCTCATGCTCACCTCGAGACCCATGTCCAGCAGGCGGTCGATGCGGTTAGTGCCCACGCGAATAGAGTCTACCCGGTCCGCAACCGGCAACTCCTCGGCCTCGTCCGCCTCACCGCCATCATCGGTCCCCGCGCGGGCAACCGAGGGCCGCATAACCCCCCAGTCAGTCTGGTGCAGCTTGACATGCTGTGACGCTTCATGAAGCTGGTCCAGGTGGGTGTATAGCTCGCTTTGGCCCTCTTTTTCAGTGAGTACTTTGCGATACTCAAGCCCTTCCAGGGCCGTTTCGAAGTCGTGCACCAGCGCGCCATAGTTCCTGAGGCCTATGGAATTCGCGCCGCCTTTGAGTGTGTGCAGCGTGTTTTTCAGCTTCTGCAGTGATTTGGCAAGATCGCTGGACAAACCGGCCGCGGCTGCATCTACTGTCTCGATGGAGTCATCCAGGGTTTCGAGGAATATCTCCAGCAGCTCGGTATCGATATCAATAACCTGAAACGCTGCGTCGTCCGGTTGGCCCTGGGGCGGAACGGGCGGCTCGGGGTGGGCCGCGGCCTCGGAGCCCGACAGCGGCTCGGCCATCTCCTGTTCGGGCGCGGTCTCAGCATCGTCAGGCAACGGTGGGAAGACATCCTCTGTCAGCTCTTCAACGGCCCCGCCCCCGTCCGCCGCTTCCGTCAACGTGACATCGATGAGGTCGTCGTCTTCCTCAAGATCCAGTGCACCCGGTTGCACTCCTTCAGCGTCCTCATCCGCGCCGAATGCTTGCTGATCCACGTATGCAACATCCAGGTCCAGGCTGTCTTCAGCGACGTCGTCTGATTCGGACCCTCCGAGTGGGTTGTCATTATCCTCTGCATCAGACGCATCCAGGTAATCCAGGGAGAGACTGTCATCGTCTTCTTCCAGGGTCAGGGTTTCCCCGGCAAGGCTGTCCAGGCTGCTGTCAGCTTCAAGATCGTCCAGCGTGCTGCTGTCATCGAAACCTGAGAGCGGGCTGTCATCGTCCCAACTCGGCAACGTGGCGTCGCCCGCAGAATCGTCCAGCACGCTGTCTTCGGCGAGGTCCTCCAGTGAGGTCTCTGGCTCGGGAGTTTGATCGACAACCCCGTCCAGCGACCCAGCCAGGCTCTCCAGCGACTCATCCATGGCAAGGCCGTCGAGGGTGTCATCCTGATCGTCCGCCGACAGGTCGGACTCCAGATCTGGTAGTCCGGCCGCTGCAACCGCATCCACTGGACCCGCGCCATCCTCTGCCTGCGCTCCATCGTCAACAGATATGTCGACGAAGTCCGCTGCATCCAGAAGCGAGCTTATCTCGCTCTCGCTAAGCTGTTCAGTTTCTTCTGTGGCGCCTTCACTCTCCAGAGCTTGTTCTGGATCGGAGGCGCCAACGCGCTTTGGGCTGAGGGGGTCCCCCGCTACTGTCTCCTCATCGAAGCCACCAGAATCATCCATAGGCGGC
>JAZBPS010000141.1:0-3875 GCA_036353375.1 Halieaceae bacterium
AAGTTGCTGGAGTTGCGCCGGGGCGAGGTGCTGGAGTTTGAACAGGTGCGGTCTGAGCTGCGCCAGCGCCTGGAAACCGAGGAGGCGCGCAGGGCCTTGATTCTCGCAGTCGAAGAACTGCGTGACCTTGCGTTTAATGCCGAGGATCTGGCGGGACCGGCTGCTCAACTGGGTGTTGAAGTGGAGGTCAGCGGCCCCGTGACAAGGACCCAGTCTGACGGCCTTTTCGCCGACAGCAGTCTGCGTCGCGCAGCCTTCAGCAGTGACGTACTGGAGGACGGCTTCAACAGCGAGGTCATCGAACTCGGAGCAGAACATTTCGTTGCGCTGAGGGTTCGAGAACACAGGCTTCCCGAGCGCAGGCCACTCGCAGACGTCAGTGAACAGATCCGAATCCAGCTGCGCGACGAAGCGGCGCGCACACGCATTGTAGAGGCTGCCGAAGAGCTGATGGAGCAGCTTCGCGAGGGTGCGTCGATAGAATCGCTGGCGCTGGCGAACGGCTATGAGTGGCAGGTTGAGCTGGCAACCACGCGCAATAATCCTGCTGCGCCAGACACGCTTCTGCGCCGTGCTTTCAGACTTCCGGCGCCGGCAAAAGGCCAGTCGGCCTTCGATTACGTACAGAACAGCGAAGGTGACATCGAGGTTTTTGAGCTGGTGCGCGTGATAGAGGGCGACGCCAGTGCCCTGCCGCGAGGTCGCACCCAGCTGCTGCAGCGGCAGCTGGTCAACGAACACGGTCAGCAGATCGACGAATACTTCCAGCAGCAGTTGCGCATCGACGCTGACATTACTCGAAGCTAACAGGCGACGGCAATCCGTCGAAGAGGGGCTAAAGCTTGTACAAGGTTCTCACACTTAACCAGATTTCTGTAAAGGGCCTGGATCGCTTTCCGCGCGATACCTACGAACTCGCCAGTGAGTTTGTAAGCCCCGATGCCATATTACTGCGCAGCCACAAGTTGTCAGCGGAGGAGATCGCGCCGTCAGTAACCTGCATCGGTCGCGCCGGCGCCGGCACCAACAATATTCCTGTCGCCGAATGTACCCGCCGGGGCATTCCGGTATTTAACGCCCCCGGCGCCAACGCCAACGCGGTGAAGGAACTGGTTGCCGCGGGCCTGTTGCTCGGCTCGCGTGGCATTTTGCAGGGTATACAGTACGTAAATACGCTCTCCAATATCAGCGACGAGGCGGAGTTGAACCGCCTGCTGGAGGCGCAGAAGAAACAGTTCAAGGGCAGTGAATTGACCGGCAAGACCCTTGGCGTTGTCGGCCTTGGGGCAATTGGCTCACTGGTGGCGGAAATGGCCCTGACGATGAATATGGAAGTGTGCGGGTACGATCCCGCCCTGTCCGTTGAGGCTGCCTGGCGCCTGTCCAGCCGAGTGCAGAAAATGGACGCCCTCGCTTCCCTGTTTGCACGCAGTGACTACGTTTCCCTGCACCTGCCGGTGCTGGAAAGCACGCGCGGCCTGGTAAACGACGAGTTGCTGCAACAAATGCGTCCGGGCTCCTGCTTGCTTAATTTCGCCCGCCAGGAGATTGTCGATATCGCGGCAGTTATCAGGGCGCTGGATAAAGGCACGCTGCGTGCCTATATCACGGACTTCCCCCATCCTGACCTCATCGGCCGCGATGACGTGATCCTTATGCCGCACATCGGCGCCAGCACGGATGAGGCAGAAGAAAACTGCGCCATTATGGCGGCGGATCAGGTGCGTGATTTTCTCGAGCACGGCAACATACGCAACTCCGTAAACTTCCCGTCACTGGAACTGGAGCCTGCAGAGGGTGTTCGGCTGGCCATCGCGAACGATAATATTCCCACCATGCTGGGTAAATTGCTGTCCCTGTTGGCGGACGAAAACATCAACGTTATAGATATGCTCAACAAGAGCCGCGATGAGGTCGCCTACAACCTTATCGACGTGGTGTGTGTTCCCAGCGATGGGGTGTTGGAGAAAATGCGCGCCATCAAGGGTGTTATTAACGTCCGCGTCATCGGGGAGGGCAAGAGCTGTTAGGTCGCAATGACTACTAGCCTGGAACGCCTGCAGCAGGCGATTCCCGCGACAGCCGCGTCACTGCCGCCTGTGCATCTCTGGCAACCGGAGCTGTCCGGGGACATCGATATCGAGATACGGCGCGACGGCAGCTGGTGGCACGAGGGCGCGCCGATAAAGCGCCAGAGCCTCGTCAAATTGTTTGCCAGCATCCTGCGCCGGGAATCGGACGGGTATTACTATCTGGTTACGCCGGTTGAGAAGTGGCGTGTGCGCGTGCAGTCCCTGCCGCTACTGGTTGTGGATTTCTCCCTTGAGCAGACCCCGGAAGGGGACGACGTGATCGTTGCGAAGACAAACACGCAGCGCAGCATCCCGGTATGCGCGGATTACCCGCTGTTCTTCACTGATGCACTGGACGAGGACGAACCGACACTGGCGATAGGCCTGGAAAACGGCCTTGCAGCACAATTCACGAGGGCCGCGTGGTATCGCCTTGTAGAGGCCAGTGAAGAGCGGGACGGCCAGCACGGTATTGAAAGCGCCGGCCTGTTTTTCCCGCTGGAGGCATAATCACATATTCGGGTAGTTGGGCCCACCCAGACCCTCGGGCGTAACCCAGTTGATGTTCTGCGACGGGTCCTTGATATCACAGGTCTTGCAGTGCACGCAGTTTTGCGCATTGATCTGGAAGCGCGGACCCTCGGCTTCTTCAATCACCTCATAGACGCCCGCCGGACAATAACGCTGTGCAGGCTCTGCATACCTGGGCAAATTGACCTGAATGGGAATGCTGCTGTCTGCCAGCGTCAGGTGACAGGGCTGGTCCTCCTCATGATTGGTGTTCGACAGGAACACCGAGGACAGCTTGTCAAAACTGATCTTGTTGTCCGGTTTCGGATAGTCCGGCGCCTTGCACTCACTGGCGAGCTTCATGGTGGCGTAGTCTGGTTTGTCATCGTGCAGCGTGAAGGGGAGCTTGCCGCCGAAAATGTTTTGATCCAGCCAAACCAGGCCTGCACCCAGGATGCTGCCGAACTTGTGCATGAAGCCGGAGAAGTTGCGGGTAGTGTACAGCTCCTGCCACGCCCAGGACGCTTTGAAGTTCGTGGCAAAGCTTTCCAGGTCCGCGGGGGCATCCTCACCCAGTGCCAATGCGTCGACCACCGTCTCGGCAGCCACCATCCCGCTCTTCATAGCAGTGTGGTTACCCTTGATTTTAACGGAGTTCAGCGTGCCTGCATCGCAACCAATCAGCAGGCCGCCGGGGAAGTGCATCCTGGGCAGGGAGTTGAGACCGCCCTTGGCAATAGCCCGTGCACCGTAACTGATTCGGGTGCCGCCCTCGAGGAAGCGCGCGGTCTCGGGGTGGTGCTTCCAGCGCTGGAACTCATCAAACGGACTCAGGTGCGGGTTGCTGTAATTGAGGTCAGCAATCAAACCCAGAAACACCTGGTTGTTGTCTGCGTGATACAGAAAAGCACCGCCGCTGGATTTTGTTTCCGACAGGGGCCAGCCCAGACCATGTACCACCAGGCCGGGCTGGTGTTTTTCCTCCGGAATTTCCCAGATCTCCTTGAGCCCGATGCCGTAGTGTTGTGGGTCAGACTGCGCATCCAGCGCGAAATGGCTGATCAGCTGCTTGCCCAGATGGCCGCGGCAACCCTCGGCGAACAAGGTGTATTTCGCGTGCAGCTCCATACCTGGCATATAGCTGTCTTTGTGTTCGCCATCTGCGCTGACGCCCATGTCTCCCGTGGCTACGCCTTTGACGCGCCCGTCCTCATGGAACAGGACTTCGGCCGCAGCGAAACCCGGATAGACTTCCACGCCCAGTCCTTCTGCCTGCTCGGCCAGCCAGCGCAC
>JAZBPS010000004.1:0-31224 GCA_036353375.1 Halieaceae bacterium
GACAGGATGGCATTGATCAAACGAATGATGGGCGCGTCATCCTCAGCGTCCATGAGATCGCCCATCTCGGGAATCTCATCGGCCAGGCGGGTCAGGTCGAGATCCCCACTCAGATCCTCCGCAACCTGGGAGGCCTCATTGTTGCTGCGCTGGTACAACTGCGTGAGGTGGGACTGGAACTGGGCTTCGTCCACCTGCCTGAGCGCAAAGGGGCCGCCGAGAAAGCGACGCATTTCCGCCAGCAGGGGAACGCTCAGGGGCTGCAGGTGATACAGCGTGGGCGGCTCACCGTCTTCCAGCAGGACCTTGTGCTGGGTGGCAAACGTGAAAGGCAGCGCACGACGCGCCGGCTGCGCAGGCTCCATTTCGTCCAGCATTTCCGGCACAGTGTCGAACTCCAGCGCATCCATCAACGCGTCCCCACGGGAATGACGTCTGAGCCGGATGTCGCAGCGCCCGTTGCCGCCCCGCTGGCGTCGGACTCCTGTATCTCCTTAAGCTGCTTTATCTGCTCTTCCCATTCGGGAAGCAGCGGAATCAGGTCGCTGTCCAGGAACTCCACACCCTGGTCAACGCGCTTTTGCTGCTGGGCACGTATGTACCGGTACTTCTGCGCGGTCGCGCCCTCCAGCTGCATATCGTCTCGAATAATACTGGGCTTGATAAATATCAGCAGGTTGGACTGGCTGTAGCTGGTGGCGTTCTGGCGGAACAGGCGTCCCAGCCAGGGAATATCGCCCAGGAACGGGACCTTCTGGGTAGAGTCCTGCACCTCGTTCTCGATCAGGCCGCCCAGCACCACGGTGCGGCCGTCACCGGCCAACACCTTGGTCTCGACCCGGCGCTCATTGGTAATGATGTCGGACGCGAGCAAGGACGCCGCGGCGCCGCCGCCGGTCAGGCTGGACACTTCCTGGGCGATATCGAGTTGCACCAGGTTGCCCGAGTTCACATGCGGAGTAACCGTCAGGGTGATACCGACATTCTCCCGCTGAATCGTCTGGAACGGGTTATTCGGCTGGTTGACGGCGCCTGTATTGGTAAAGGAGCCCGTCACGAACGGCACCTCGTTGCCCACGGTAATAAACGCCTCCTGGTTATCCAGGGTCAGCAGGCTGGGTGTGGAGAGGATGTTGGCATTGGTTTCGGAACGCAGCGCACTGAGTATGACCGCAATATCCAGGTCTTCGTCCAGTGAGCCCCAGCCCAGCGAAAGACCGGGCGTGCCGGCCAGTGCGCCGAGGAAGTTCTCCCGATTGAAGTCGCCGTCGCTCAGCGTACCGCCGCCATCGACGTCGCCATCACCATCCCCATCGCCGCCATTCTGGCCGCTGTCAAAGAGGCTCTGCGCAATACCCGCGGCGCGATTGTTGCCATCCACAATGTTACTGCCGAAACCGCCGTCATCATTGCGGAACAGCCACTGTATGCCGAGGTCCTCGCCGTCGACAATTTCAAGCTCGGCGATGATGGCCTCGACCAGCACCTGGGCGCGGCGAATATCCAGACGCTGGATCACGGCCTCGATAGACTGCATCTCATCGGCATCCGCGGTGATGATCAGCGCATTGGTGCCCTCATCCGCCTCGATGGTGGCGCTGGAGTCGTTGCGACGTCGGTTGTTCTGTTCCTCCGGGTCCAGCTTGTTGATGTTCTGCATCACCCGGGTCAACACCTCGGATATCTCGGTGGCGTTGGCATACTCCAGATAGATGACCTTGACGTTGCCGCTCTGCTCAAGGGGCGTATCCAGATAGGAGATCAGGCGGCGCATCCGCTCCCGTTCCAATTCATCACCGCTGACCAGTACGCTGTTGGTGCGCTTGTCCGCCACCAGCAGAATCTCGGGATCGGCACCGCCCGCCTGTTTGGCCTCGGTTTTCGCCAGCTCAAGCAGCATGCGCACCACGTCTTCCGCCACAGCATATTTCAAGTTCACGATTTCCGTCTGCTGTGTCGCGCTCTGGTCCATGCTCTGGATAATGCCCCGTATCCGCTCGATGTTGGCGGCAATATCGCTGATGATGATCGCGTTGGAGGGCGAATATGCGGCCATGTGCGCCTGCTGGGGTACCAGCGGCCGCAGCACCGGTATCAGCTTGGCCGCAGATATATTGTCCAGCCGTATAACTTGCGTCACATACTCGTCGCTGGGGCGGGCATCCTCGCCCTGCACCCGCACCGGGGAGGAACGGGCATCCTTGGACTGGATGACCCGCACCACGTTGCCACTGCGAACCGCGGTAAAGCCGTGCACATCAAGAATGGACAGAAACAGGTCGTAAAGCTCAGTGCTGGTCACCGGCTTGGAAGACACCACCTTGACCGTGCCCTTGACCTTGGGGTCTACGACGATAGTGGTATCGGTGGCCTCGGCGACGAACTGTATCAGTTCCTGTATATCCGTCTCTTTCAGGTTAACGGTCCACTCCTGGGCCTGCGCGGGCATCCCGAGCAGGCAGAGCAGAAAACCCATTGCGGACAGTAGCCGTAACTTCATCAGACCCCGGTTTGGTGACTCGATCAAAAGGTGCCCCATATTATTTCGGATTTGTGACAGCGCTGTTACGCACAGCTTGCTCACGGTGCTGCGCCGTCCAGACCCACCATCACGGTCACAGACTGGCCATCACGCAATACTTCGAAGGACGCCTCATTGGCTGTTTTCATCGCCTGGTAGATTTCGATTGCCTTGCTGGGGTCACTGAGCGAAATGCCGTTGACACCTGTGACGATATCGTTCTGTTTGAAGCCCAGAGCGCTGAATTGTTCGCTGTCCCGGCCGGGCCGCACCCGGTAGCCGATCAATTCACTGCCGTTGCGCTCCGGTGCGATGTTCACCACCTGGGCGAGCGACTGGGGATTTTCATACAGGCGCTGTCGATAGGATTCGGCCAGCCGGGTCAGATCGGCATCGTTGCGCCGGTCTATGGTCGCTGTTGCGGTGTTTTCGGCGGGGCGGGGGGCGGTCGCGGTGGGCCTGGCGGCTACGCTTGCGGTGATCGGGCTCTCACTGAGATCGAACAGCGTCAATAACTCGTAGCGACCCTTGTTATCCAGCACCACCCGGTCCCGCAGGACCTTGGCAAGCTTGACCCCGGCGATGGGCAATTCATCGCCCACCGCATACTGCGCCTGCTCCCGCTTGGCTTCAATGATCGCCCGCGCCTTGTCCTGCTCACTGGAAGCCACCACACCCTGCAAGGTCAGCGCCAGCCGGGTTTCCTTGGCATTTTTCTCAATGCCGTCCAGTTCATCATCACCGGCACGGGCCGCGGCCTCTGCCTCAGCCGCCGCGGCGGCAACCTGTTCGGGGGTCATGGCCCCAGCACCGGCACCGGTGCCCGTCGCCGCGCGGCCGAACAACTCCAGCGCAACCAGGCTGTCTATGTTGACAGAGCCACTGCTGTCTTGCGCCACCGCGGCCACCAGCGGATTAAGCACATTGTCAGGCATTTTCGCGGCCGCCGGTGCCGGCACCAGGCTCCAGATCAGTTGCACCAGGGCGGACACCGCCCACAAGGCTGCAAGGAACAGCAAGACCGCACGCAGTCGCGCCAGGCGCTCAGGCTGCGCCAGCGCCTGCAGTCGGGAACCGAGCTGCTGCAGGACCCCTTCAAGCTGGTTGCCCGCCTTTGCCAAACGTTCAGTATTCACTGGGAATGTCGTACCCGGATGTCAGCGCAGATTATAGGGTTGGGGAGATGCCTATGAAACCCGGCAATGTAAAGACATGTTAACAGACGGCTGGACTGTGACGCGCAGATGAAAGCAGGCGCCCCGCGCTGATCGCTAGGTTCACGCAGGCGGCCGGTCAAGGTCCCGAAGCACACCGGGATCCGGGACGGGCAGCGTGTGCACAAGTTGCGCGTACTGCGTCAGCAGCTGTCGGCCGCCCACGTCCCCCTGTAGGGTTGCCAGCTCGGGGAAGAAGCGACTGCTGAAACCCACCGGCTGGCCGGGACTGCCCTGGTAACTGGGTCGTACGATGGGAGACTCCTTCAGCGCTGCGAACAGGGCGCGATACGTGTCCGCCTGCACCCACGCCATGTCCGCCAGCACAACCAGCAACTGCTGCCAGTCTTCACAGGCTGCAACACCCTGGGCCAGGGTCGCGCCCATGCCGAGCGCGGCGTCGTTGCATTCAATCACTTCACAGTCAATCGCGCAGAGGTCGCCTACCAGCCCGGTTTCTCCGCCGGCAACACACACACGAGTGGCAAGGCCGGCCTGTGCCAGCGCTTCCAGGCAGTGGCAGAGCAGTGGCTTGCCATCCACGTCGAAACAACGTTTGTCGCTGCCGAAGCGGCGGGACGCTCCAGCAGCCAGCACCAGGGCGCCACCCGTCAAGGGCGGCGCCGGAGCTGGGTCAACTCCGCCAGAATGGCAATGGCAATCTCCATCGGCGTCTTGCTGCCGATCGGGAGGCCTACCGGGGCGTGCAGCCGCGCTAGCTGTGCCTCGGTTAACCCCAGGTCGCGCAAGCGCTGTATGCGCTTTTCCGTGGTGCGCACAGAGCCCAGTGCACCCACGTAAAAAAGATCCTGCTCCAGCGCCTGCATCAATGCCATGTCGTCAATGCGAGGGTCATGGGTCAGGGTGAGCACGATGGAATGGGGGTCGTCGGCATACGCCCGCACGGCATCGTCGGGCATGCCAGCGATACGTGCTACCGCCTCGCCCTGCCAGCGCTGCAGCGCCTCCGGCCGCGGGTCATTCACCATCACCTGGTAGTCCATGGCCGATGCCAGTTGCGACAGGGTCTCTGATAACGCCCCTGCGCCGATCAGGAGTAGACGGAAGCGAGGCCCGAGGGTGTGGCGGACAAGCGCTTCGGTGCGGGAGAGTGGCGCGAAGGCGGTCGCCGGTTCCAGGCTCACTTCACCGCCGGGCAGGGATACCGCGCGGGTCAGATACTGTCGCTCGCGAACCGCATCCAGCAGGGTGTCTATCTGGGGCAGGCCTGACCGGGAAAGCGGTTCCACGAGAATTTCAAGTCGCCCGCCACAGGGCAGACCCAGCCGCTCGTTTTCCTCTGCCGTGACGCCATACTCCTGTATCACAGCGTGATCAACCGCGCCGGCCAGCAGCTTTTCGACCAGATCCTCTTCCACACAGCCGCCGGACAGTGACCCGGCTGTTTCACCGCTGTCGGCGCAGGCGAACAGGGATCCGACGGGCCTGGGGGAAGAACCCAGCGTGGCGACGATGGTACACAGCCAGACCGACCTGTCCTGCCGCAACCAGGCCTGCACCCGCTCCAGGACTTGCTGGTCGAGGCTATGCATGAACAGGCGCGAAAGTGTATGTGCTCAAGCCGGTGCTCACAGCGACGCTATCGCTCAACGCGGGTTGCGGGGGCTGCCCCAGCGTCGGTAGAGGTCGTGCTCGAGATCGAACTGATCAAAAATACGGCCCACCGTATGATTGATAATATCGTCCACGGTTTCCGGCTCGTGGTAGAAGGCCGGCACCGGTGGCAGGATGATCGCGCCCGCCTCCGCTGCCTGCACCTGAAGTTTCAGGTGCCCCAGATGCAACGGCGTTTCGCGCACCACCAGCACCAGTCGGCGCGACTCCTTGAGCACCACGTCCGCCGCGCGCAGCATCAGCGAATTCGCAAAGCATGTCGCCACGCCGGACAGGGTCTTGATGCTGCAGGGTGCAATCATCATGCCCGCGGTCTTTACTGAACCGCTGGCGATGGACGCGGCGAGGTTGTTGTCATTGTGCACCACGTCCGCCAGCGCCCGGACCTCGTCAACGCTGTAGCCGGTTTCGATGCCGATGTTGATCTCGGCCGAATCACTGAGGATGAGGTGGGATTCGACACCGGGCTGGCGAGCCAGGGCTTCCAGCGCACGGATACCATAGATCACGCCAGAGGCGCCGGTGATTCCTACAATAATGCGTTGTGTCATGGGCGTGTTCCGATGAGTTATTGCGGACCCTGCCGGGTCGCTGCGCTTTTGCCTGTCTGCTCGCTGCGCACTAGCGCACCAGCGCAATCATGACGCCAGCCGCCACCGCAGAGCCGATCACGCCGGCCACATTGGGCCCCATGGCGTGCATCAACAGGTAGTTCTGCGAATTGGCCTGCAATCCTACCCGGTTCGCCACCCGGGCGGCCATGGGCACCGCAGACACACCGGCAGCGCCGATCAGCGGGTTTACCGGCACCCTGCCCAGGCGATTCATCAGGCGACCCATGAGCACACCTGCAGCGGTGCCTATTGCGAAGGCCACCACCCCCAGGCCAAGAATCCCCAGCGTATTGACGTCGAGGAACTTGTCCGCGACCAGCTTGGAGCCCACCGACAGGCCGAGAAAAATCGTGGTGATGTTAATCAGCGCATTGCGGGCGGTATCGCTGAGACGATCCACCACCCCGCATTCGTGCATCAGGTTACCGAAACAGAACATGCCCAGCAGCGGCGCTGCCGAGGGCAGCAGCAAGGCCACCAGCAACAGCAGCAACAGCGGAAACATAATACGCTCAGCGCGGCTGACCTGGCGCAGCTGCCGCATCTCTATGGCGCGCTCAGCCTCTGTGGTAAGCGCCCGCATGATGGGCGGCTGGATCAGCGGCACCAGCGCCATGTAGGAGTATGCGGCCACGGCTATAGGTCCAAGTAAATCGGGCGCGAGTATGCTGGACACATAAATTGCCGTGGGCCCGTCTGCCCCACCGATGATGCCGATTGCCGCGGCGTCGGCGAGGCTGAAATCCATCCAGCCAAACTGGGACATCGCCAGTGCACCCAGCACGGTGGCGAAGATACCAAACTGGGCGGCGGCCCCCAGTAACAAGGTGCGCGGATTGGCTAACAGGGGACCAAAGTCGGTCATGGCACCCACACCCATAAAGATCACCAGCGGCGCGACACCGGTCGCTATGGACACCGTGTAGAAGTTGTAGAGCATGCCGTGCCCGTAACCCGCTGCAGCCACCGCGGCATCGACGGCTGCCCGGCTGACGGGCGCTGCCTGCTGGTACAGTGCAAGCATGTTGTCCTGTGCGGCCGCGGCCTCGGCGCCCAACAGCCCGGCGAGCTCCGCCAGCAGCAGCGGGTCTCCCAACATAAGCGCCCGCTCAATGGCCGGCAATGCCAGCCCAGCGCCCGGAATATTGGCGAGGATGCCGCCGAAGCCAATCGGCACCAAAAGAAGCGGCTCAAAATTGCGCACGATCGCCAGGTACAGCAGCAGCAGCCCGACCAGGATCATTACGACCTCGCCCGGCGTGAGTTGGGCGAGGCCGGAGGCCGCCCACAGGCTTGAAAGGTGCTCCAAGGCGGTTAACCGATATCCAGCAAACTGTCGCCCACGGCCACGCGGTCGCCCTCGGCAACCTGTACTGCCGTCACGGTGCCCGCAGCGGGAGCTCGCACCTCGGTCTCCATCTTCATGGCTTCAAGGATCACCACCACGTCTCCAGCGGCGACCGCATCGCCAACGGCAACGCAAACGGTGACTATATTGCCTGCCAGCGGCGCCGGCAGAGGCGTTCCGCTGGCCGGTGCGGCCGGTGCCGCCGCAGCCGGTGCGGTGGGCGTCATCGCCGCGACGGCCGTTGCTGCCGGCATCGCTGCAGCGGCGTCGATATCACCCCCTTCGCTGACTTCCACGTGATAGCGCTGCCCCTCGACGGTCACGGTATACACCGCGCTGCCACCTGCTTGCGGCGCTGCCTGGGCCGCAGGGGCTGGCGAGGGCTGGGGAATAGGCGCCGGCTCCGCGCCAGGGGCCGGTTCAAACGCGTCCGGATTGCCGCGGTTTTCCAGAAAGCGCAGGCCCACCTGGGGAAACAGCGCGTAGGTGAGCACGTCGTCAATCCTGTGATCGCCATCTGCGAGCGCAATACCCCGGTCACTGGCCAGCGCGCGCAGTTCCTCGCTGAGCACCTCCAGTTCCGGCTCCAACAGATCGGCGGGGCGGCAGGTAATGGGCTCACCGCCCTCCAGCACACGCGCCTGCAGTTCCGGGTTGACCGGCGCCGGCGTGGCCCCGTATTCACCCTTGAGAACACCCGCCGTCTCCCGGGATATGGACTTGAAGCGCTCTCCGGTAAGCACGTTGATCACCGCCTGGGTGCCGACAATCTGGCTGGTCGGCGTGACCAGCGGCAGGTAGCCCAGGTCTTCCCGCACCCGCGGGATCTCCTCCAGCACCTCGTCCAGTTTGTCCTCGGCGCCCTGCTCCCGCAGCTGGTTCTCCATATTGGTGAGCATGCCGCCGGGCACCTGCGCAACCAGGATGCGGGAGTCCACACCGCGAAGGGAGCCCTCGAACTTCGCATACTTCTTGCGCACCACACGGAAATAGGCCGCGAACTCCTCCAGCAGGGCAATATCCAGGCCGGTGTCACGCTCTGTACCCTGCAGGATGGCCACCAGTGTTTCTGTGGGCGAGTGGCCGTAGGTCATGGACATGGAGGAAATGGAGGTATCCACGTTATCGATACCCGCCTCTATGCACTTAAGGTAGGTTGCCGTCGACAGGCCTGTGGTGGCGTGGCACTGCATGTGGATTGGAATTTCACAGCTTTTCTTCAGGCGGCTGACCAGTTCAAAGCCGGTGTAGGGGGTCAGCAGACCGGCCATATCCTTGATCGCGATGGAGTCCGCGCCCATGTCCTCAATCATCTTGCCCTGGTCTACCCAGGTGTCGATGGTATGCACCGGGCTCAGGGTGTAGGCAATGGTGCCCTGTGCATGACGCTCAACGTGCTTGACCGCTTTCAGCGCTGACTCGATGTTGCGCATATCGTTCATGGCGTCAAACACGCGGAACACATCCACACCGTTCAGGGCCGCCCGTTCAACGAACTTGGCGACGACATCATCGGCGTAGTGGCGGTAGCCCAGAATGTTCTGCCCGCGGAACAGCATCTGCTGCGGTGTGTTGGGCATGGCTTTTTTCAGTTCGCGTATGCGCTCCCAGGGATCCTCGCCCAGATAGCGAATACAGGCGTCGAAGGTAGCACCGCCCCAGGACTCCAGTGACCAGAAGCCTACCTGGTCCAGCTTCTCCGCGATGGGCAGCATGTCTTCAAGCCGCACCCGTGTCGCCAGTAGCGACTGTGACGCGTCGCGTAAGACGACGTCTGTGATACCCAGCTTGCTCATGACGATGAACTCCTGCGCTGTGAAGGTCCGCCCTCGCTGCCCGCGGCAGAAGGGGTTGACTGCAGATGGCGCTGACGGTGGGCGTGGATTGCGGCGCTGATAATCGCCAGCGTCCTCGGGTCCACACCTTGATCAACAGGGTGCGCTGTTACCGGCGGCATTGCCACGTCACCACGCGCGCCCAGCAGTGATGACATCAGGCTGGTGACCAGCACCAGCAACGCGAGGAACAGCAACACTGAGCCCATGCCGTAGAGCATCAGCTCCAGACCCTGTGCTATCAGGCTTTGTTCCACCCTGTCCCTCCGTATTTGCCGGACTATCTTAGCAGCGTCATGCCACGCGACGCAGGCGTACTAACACGATCAGGAAAACGCGTTGGGCACCTGAGCGTCTATCAGTACGGGACCCCGTTGCTGCATCGCCTCGGCAAACCGTTGATTAAACGCCTCCGCAGTATCCACGCGATAAGCTGTCATTCCCATGCCCTGCGCCATGGCGGCGAAATCGAGGTCCGGCTGGCCCACGTCCAGCATACTGGCTGCCTTGGGTCCGGGCGTGCCGCCCCGGGCGCCGGTGCGCGCAAACTCCAGCTCCAGGATGGCGTACTTGCGGTTATTGAACACGACCACTGTGACATCGAGGTTTTCCCGGGCCATAGTCCACAGGGCAGAGATGGTGTACATGGCAGAGCCGTCGCCCTCCAGACAGACGACCTTCCGATCGGGGCAGGCCAGGGCCGCGCCGACGGCGTTGGGCAGCCCCCAACCAATGCTGCCGCCGGTCTGGTTGAGCCAGTCGTGGGGCCTTGCTGTCTCCGAGTAGCCCACGCAGTAGATGCCGGACGTTATCCCCTCATCCACCACAATCGCCTGCTCGGGCAGGAAGTGGGCAAAGGCCGCGCCCACCGCATTGACATCCAGCGGCCCCGACGCCAGTTCCGGGAGCGCCAGCGGGTAACACTCCGGCTCGACCGCCTCGCCTCCCACCGCTTGCAGGAGCGCCTGCAGGCAGCCCTCCATGTCCTCACCGGCTTCAGCCAGGCGCAACAGTTCACAGTCAGCGGGGGCAATGGTGCTGGGGACACCGGGGTAGGCAAAGAAGGACACCGGCGGCTGGCAGCCAAGTAACAGCAACAGCTCGACGTCCTTGATGTGATCGATGGCCAGCTCCGCCAGATAAGGCAGCCGTTCCAGCTTCGCCCGCCCGGCTCCCCGCGCCACCCGCGGCGGAAAGGTATCGGTGCTCACCCGGGCGCCAGTGGCCCGCCCGATGCGGTTCAGCAGGGCGGCACACTCCTCGCTGACCTCCACGCCGCCCATCATCAGCATCGCCCGTTTGCCGGACTTAAGCTGCGCAGCCGCCTCGGCAATCCGCTGCTGAGGCACGGACTTCGGGGCCGGGCATTGGACCGCGGGCGACGCCCCGGCGGGGTTATCACCCCAGGAAACATCGGCGGGCAGCACCAGGGTGGCGATCCTGTGCAGTCCCGCCTCCGCCACTGCGGTGGCAGCGTCAGCGGCAATCTCCCCGGGTGACGCAGAGGTGCGCACCCAGTGGGAAACGGGTCTCGCGATACCCTCGATGTCAGAGGTCAGCGGCGCATCGTACTGCAGGTGATAGCTTGCGTGATCACCGACGATGTTCACCATCGGCACATTGCCCTTTCTGGCGTTGTGCACATTGGCCAGGGCATTGCCCAGGCCCGGGCCCAGATGCAACAGGGTGGACGCCGGCTTGCGCGCCATCCGCGCGTAACCGTCCGCCGCACCACTGACAACACCCTCAAACAGGCACAGCACGCAGCGCATACCGTCCACTTCATCCAGTGCCGCGACAAAGTGCATCTCCGATGTGCCCGGGTTGGTGAAGCAGACCTCTATGCCGCTGTCCACTAGGGTCTGGATGAGACTTTCCGCGCCGTTCATCGCCGCCTCCTAGTCAATGCGTGGCACAGAGGCCAGCAGGGTTTGGGTGTACTCGTGTTGCGGATTGGTCAGGATAGCCTCGGCGGTTCCCTGCTCCACCAGCCGACCGGCGCGCATGACACCGACCTGGTGCGCCAGGGCGGGAATAATCGAGAGATCGTGGGTGATGAACAGGTAGGACATACGGAATTCCCGCTGCAGTTCCTGCAGCAGTTCCAGCACACCGGCACGAATGCTCACGTCCAGGGCACTGGTGGGTTCATCGCAGATAATCAACTCGGGCTCCACCGCCAGCGCCCGGGCGATGGCCACACGCTGCAACTGCCCGCCAGAAAATTCGTGGGGATAGCGCCGTGACATCGCCGGCTCCAGCCGCACTCTTTCCAGCAGTTCCTGCACCCGCTGCTGACGCTGGGCCTCGGTGAGCCCCAACCCCAGGCTCTCCATGCCCTCCTCGATGATCTGCCCCACGCTCATTCGAGGATTCATCGACGAATACGGGTTCTGGAAAATCACCTGCATGCGCTTGCGGTAGGGCAGCATGTCCTTTCTGCTCAGGCCGTTGATCTGGTCACCGTCAAAGCGGATTGCGCCGGCCGTGGCAGGTTCCAGGTTAAGAATGGCGCGACCGAGCGTGGATTTGCCGCAGCCGCTCTCGCCCACCAGGGCGTAGGTTTCCGCCTGGCCAATCCTGAGGCTTATACCGTCCACAGCGCGCGTGTAGTCCACCGTGCGCTGTAGAACGCCACGCCGGATTGGAAAATGTACCTCGACGTCGTCGACCTCCAGCAGGGGTGCATTGGCAGGTGCGTCCAGGTAATGCGTCAGGTCCGGCAGGCTGTTGATCAGACGCTGGCTGTATTCCTCCTGGGGATTGTGGAAGAAGGCGTCAACGCTGTTGCGCTCAATAATCTCGCCGCGGTACATCACCGCCACCTGGTCGGCGGTATTCTTTACCACCCCCATATCGTGGGTGATCAGCAGCACTGCAAGCTGTCGGCTTTTCGCAAGCTCGCGGATCAGCTTCAGCACCTGTTCCTGTATCGTCACGTCCAGTGCCGTGGTCGGCTCGTCGGCAATCAGCACGTCGGGTTCACAGGCCAGCGCCATGGCAATCATCACCCGCTGCTGCTGTCCTCCTGACAACTGGTGCGGGTAAAAGTCGTAGCGCTCCTCAGGGTTGGGCAGGCCGACCTCCCGAAACAGCGAAATCACCCGCTCACGCAACTCTGCCGTGTTCAGGGCACGGTGCAAGCGCAGGGTCTCCGCCACCTGCTTGCCAACCTTCTGCACCGGGTTGAGCGAGGTGAGCGCATTCTGAAAAATCATCGCCACCCGTCGCCCGCGCACCGCCTGCATTTCTTTTTCCGTTAGCGCGAAGATATCGGTGCCCGGCATGTGCACACTGCCGCCGGTGATCTCCAGGGCATCCGGCAGCAGCCGCATCACGCCCAGGGAGGTGACCGACTTGCCGGAGCCTGACTCACCGACCAGGGCGTAGATTTCACCGGCCTTCACCGAAAAGCTGACACCCTTGAGAATGCGCTCACCGCTGCCGCGCAGGGCGACCTCCAGGTCGTCCACCTGCAGGCGGATTTCCGCTGCGCCGCTCATTTCGGCTCCTTGCTGAGACTGGTGCGCGGATCAAAGGCATCGCGCACCAGGTCCGAAAACAGGTTCGCGGACAGCACCAGCAGGAACATAAAGAAGAAGGCGCCCACCAGCGTCCACCAAACGGTAGGCGTGCGGGACAGTTCAGAGCGCGCCCCGTTAATCATATTGCCCCAGCTGGACATGGACGGGTCTATGCCCACACCGATGTAGCTCAGCACCGCCTCCGCCAGCACCAGCGCACTGAATTCCAGTACGAAGGTGATGAGGATGATGTGTACGACATTGGGCAGGATGTGCCGGAGCAGGATACGGGTATTGCTGACGCCGAAGGCGATAGCCGCCTGCACATACTCCAGCTGGCTGATCTTCAGTGTCTCCGCGCGGATCAGGCGACAGAGGGTAGACCAACTTGTGACCCCCAGGATGAATGCCAGCGCTACGAACTTCGCATCGGCCTTTTCCAGCCCCACCTCAAAGTAATCGGGGTTCAGGTCGATATACACCTGGAACAGCAATACCGAGGCCGCAATGAGCAGAATGCCGGGTATAGAGCTGAGCGTGGTGTACAGATACTGCACCACGTCATCCGTCCAGCCCTTGAAGAAGCCTGCCATCACGCCGAAGCTGACAGCGATGGGCAACATCACCAGCGTTGCCAGCGTCCCCAGCAACACCCCGGTGCGTATGCCCTTGATACTCTGGAACAGCACGTCTGTGCCGCCCAGGTCAGTTCCCAGCACGTGGTACAGCGTATTGAGTTTCAGCACGATGCTGGCAGTGCAGACAATCACCGCCTGGGTAGCCCAGGCCGCCCGCCAGGGCAACGTGCTGCCGCGCAGCCACCACCACTGGGGCAGGATCAGCAGGGCGGAAATCAACAGCCCACGCAGCAGTCCCAGCAGGCTGTTCCAGGCGATGTCAGCGGCGCGATCTTCGGGTTTATCCAGGTGTTGGCCCGCGTGCTTGAGCGGCGGAAAACCCCGGTAGCTGTTGCCCTGCTCGTCCTTGAGATTCTGTTTCTCAAAGGACACCAGCGCGAAGGGGGCCGAATAGGTGCGCTCGTGGGCCTTGTCGACATTGCCAAGGGCGATGTCCAGCGCGCTGAGTACCGTATTGTCGTAATAGACCGTGTCGGCATCCTGCCCGGGCTCAGGATCAAGCGCCATGCGCACATGGATGGAGTCAGCCAGCGCAATCAGCACGTAGCTCAGGATCACCACAAAGCTGACCATGCCAAGCTTTGAACCGAATACCTGCCCCCAGCGCTCCCGGGTGCGCGGATCCTTGCGCAGGCTGTAGAAGAACGCGACCAGCGCAATCACCAGCAGGAAAATCAGGGCATCGGACCACAGCAGTACAAATTTCATGTGCAGCGCTGCCCCTAGTTGAGCCGGACCCGCGGATCCGCCACGGTGTAGGAGATATCCGTGAGCAGCAGACCGAGGATGTAGAGAATGGAGCCGATAAACACCATGCTGCGCACGATGGCAAAGTCCTGCGAGCGGATCGCCTCCAGCATGTAGTTGCCGAGGCCGGGGATACCAAAGAAGGACTCCATCACCAGGCTTCCCATAAACAGGGTCGGAATGAGCACCACCACACCGGTGAGGATAGGTATCAGCGCATTCGGGAGGATGTGCTTGAACAATATGGCGATTTCACTGCAGCCCTTGGCCCGCGCCGTGCGCACGTAGTCCTGCCCGGCCTCCTCCAGAAACAGGGTGCGGTACCAGCGCGCGCCCTGCCCTATCCCGGCAATCACGCCAACGGTCACCGGCAGTATCAGGAACTTCCAGGGCTGGGCATCCATGTCAAAGCCGGAAATTGGCACCAGTCGCCACAGTTTTGCCACCAGGTACTGCCCGCCGATGATGTAGAACAGGTAGGAAATAGACATCAGCACAACAAACACAAACACGGCCCAGCGATCCAGTTTGGTGGCGTGGAACATCACCACCAGCAGTGCCACGCAGATGTTGACCCATATACCAACCACAAAGGTGGGCAGGGCCAGGGCGAGACTGGGCCACATGCGTTGACTCACGTCCGCAGTGATATCCCGGCCACTCTCTGATCGCCCGAAATCGAACGCAAACAGGCGCACGGACTTGGTAAAGAAAATGGTGTCAGTCAGGCTGCCGGGCATGCCCTGCTCAGGATTAATGAACAGCGGTTTGTCGTAGCCGTTCTCCGCCTTCCAGTTGTCGATTGCCGCCTGGGTAACGTACTTCTCCCCCAACTGGCTGCGCGCCATATCATCGGGACTGTTGACCACGAAAAACAGCGTGAAGGTCAGCAGGTTGATGCCGATAAGGATAGGGATCGCGTACAGCAGCCGGCGGATAATATAGGCAAGCATGAATCAGTCCTTGATGCGTGCGCGCTGGCGCCGACGATAGGCCACCACACCGGGGAACACGAGCGCAATCACACTGCCGCCCACCGCGACCAGGGGCCATACCACTGGCTGGTTCCATTCGGCCTGGCGCTGTGCGCGGGTCTCCGTATCCAGGCGGATGTACTTCAGGGTGCCCTTGGTAATGCCGTGGCGCTTGGTGTTGTACACCCACTCGTTGTTCAGGTAGTACTCCAGCGGGTGGAAGGCCTGCATCCAGACGGCGTCCCTGCGCCACATCTCAACCAGCTCTGCAACCATCGCCTCACGCTCGGGACCCGGATCCAGCACGCGCATCTGTTCAAATTTGCGATCGAATTCCGGGTTCTCGTAGTTGGAGTTGTTGGCACCGTCGCAGTTGCAGACCAGCGGACTTTCCGGGCCATACATGAGGAACAGGAAGTTCTCCGGGTCCGGGTAATCTGCGAGCCAGCCGTGGGAATAGATCTGTGTGTTGCCGGTCAGGTATTTCTCACGGGTGCGATTCCAGTCGGCCGGACGGAACTCCACCTGCACACCCAGGCGACCCAGGGTCCGGCTCATCCAGCGCATGGAGGTATTGCTCACCGCCTGCGATTGCACGTCGATATAGATCCGCAGCGGCTCACCGGTCTCGGCATTGCGGCCGTTGGGGTAGCCCGCCTCTGCCATGAGTTGCTTCGCATGCTCGATGGACTTGCGCTGTGGTTCGCCGTCCACCCAGTCGTACAGGTAAGGATTGATGCCCTCTTCACCCTTTTTCGCGCCGGGAATGCCCGGCGGTATCGGGCTCTGGGCGGCAATGATATTGCCCTTGTAGAAGATATTGCCGTACTCCTCCACGTCGAAAGCGATAGACAGGGCGCGACGCAGCTTGCGGCGATCCTCGGTATAGCCTCCAACGACCGGATCGCGCATATTGAAGCCGTAGTAATACAGGCTGGGCTTGACGTCCTGGGAGATACTCAGGTTGTGGGAGCGCAGCTCCTCAGTGAGCGACAGTCCCTCGGGGCCCACCACAAACGCCTGGTCGAAGTAACCAGACGTGTTGGCGTGTACCTCGCCGGAGCGGTCGTAATACCCCTGCAGGAATTTGGTCCACAGCGGCAGCACCTCCCGCTCCAGCCGGAAATGGGCGCGGTCGATAAACGGCAGCCGCTTCCCGGCATCGTCCAGGTGACCGGCTTCCCGATCGCCGGGTGCGCCCTCACTGGGGTAGTAGTCCTCGTAGTAGTTGGGGTTGCGCTCCAGCACGATTTCGCTGTTCGGGTCATTCTTCACCATCATGAAAGGACCACTGCCCACCGGCCACCAGTCCAGGGTCATGTTTTTCTCTTTGAACCCGGGGTTGTGGTAGAAGCGATCCACCTCCCGCGCCACGGGCGACAGGAATGGCATGGCCATCCAGTACTTGAACTGCGGGTAGACGCCATTGATCAGTATGGAGAAACGGTAGTCGCCGAGACGCTCAAGGCCTTCTACCTCGAATTGTGACAGGTCAAGCCAGCCGTCACGCGGCAGTTCCGACAGGCGCTTGCTGAAATCCCCCAGCCCCACAATGCGCGAGCCCATAAAACCCAGCATGGGTGAGGCCAGCTTGGGATCGCCCAGACGTTTAATGCCGTAGATATAGTCTTCCGCACGCACGCTGCGCGAGGACATCTCCGGGAAATCCATCACGGTCGCGAAGTCTTCTGCGGCCTCGGCGCTGTCGAAAAGATACAGGGGTTCGCCGGCTGCATTCGTGGCGAAAGCGGGATGCGGCTGAAAGCGCTGGTCCTCGCGCAGATCCAGGGTGTAGCGTGTATAGGCAATGGCCGGATCGCCTTTGGGCAGGGGCTGCTTGTCTGGCCCGAGAAACTCGATATCCGGCATGGACGAAAGCCCCAGGGGAATCAGCTCGTAAGGGCGCTTGAGGAAGTGGTAACCCAGCGGCGGGTGATAGATCTGCTGGATAAACAGACTCTCATCCGAGGCATAGGACAGGGCTGGGTCCAGGTGTTTGGGCGGGTGCGCAAAGATAACGGAGTAATAAACCGTTTCGTCTCCGGTCTGCGGCGGATTCGGGTTGTTCCAGGCACCCTGTCCGCAGGCAGAAAGCAACACCAGCGCTGCAATCACCTGCATCGCTTTTAAAAGGCGTGTCATGGCGCAGGATTATCCAACGCCAGCGCTTTGCATACAACTTGCCATCGCGTTAGGGCGTGCGCTGCGAGGCGCTCTGCTCGCGCAGGGCCCTGAACTCATTTCCCTCGCGCCAGTTCGGCCAGTCGCGACTGTTGGCCAGCTGCGTGGCCACGTCGAATAGCAGCAGTACGTCCTCCGCGCTGCCCGTCAGGTCCCAGCTCTCATCGTACTCATCGGAGGGTTTGTGATAGTGCCGGGTTGTATATTCCGTCAGACGCTTTAGCCCCCACTCCGAGCCGTAGGTGCGACTGTCCGTTGAGCGGGTGAGATACAGCGCCGGCACGCCCTTGCGTGCGAAATTCAGGTGGTCCGAGCGATAGTAATAGCCCTTTTCAGGCTCGGGCTCCTGTTTCAAAACTCTATCCTGTCGATCGGCCGCCCGCGCCAGATAGTCTTCAAGCTCGCTATTGCCGTAACCGACCACGGCGATGTCCCGGGTGCGCCCGTCCACATTCTTGTAGAGATTGTCCATATTGAGATTGGCTACCGTCTTTTCCAGCGGGACAACCGGGTTTTCCGCGTACCACTTCGAGCCCAGCAGGCCCGATTCCTCGGCGGTGACCGCCAGGAACACGACAGAGCGCGGTGCCGGCCCGGCTTCCCGGTGCAGACGCGCCAGGGACAACAGCGCTGCGGTACCGGTGGCGTTATCGCTGGCACCGTTAAAAATCTTGTCCTCGCTGTCCGCCCCTTCGATGGTGCCGAGGTGGTCCCAGTGAGCGCTGTAGATCACGGTTTCCTCAGGATGCTCTGTGCCCGGCAACATGGCGACCACGTTGTTGCTGACGGTGGACGCCAGCGTATTGCGCAGGGATACGGACATGGTCAGGTCCGCCAGGGGCACAGGCTCAAAGCCAGGCTTTGCCGCGGCCTCGCTGAGCCGCTTGAAATCAAGGCCGGCTATCGCGAACAGCTCACGCGCCACGGACTCCTGTATCCAGGCCTCCGCCGCCAGCAGCTCGCGGTTCTGGTCCTCTGCGGTGAGGCCAATCTGCGGGCCCATCCAGCTGCCGCTTACCACCTCCCAGGGATAGGCGGCGGGTGCTGTCTGGTGCACGATAATCGCTGCAGCCGCGCCCTGCCGGGCCGCCTCTTCGTACTTGTAGGTCCAGCGCCCGTAGTAGGTCATGGTATTGCCATTGAACAGCGTCGGGTCCTGGGTGGCGTAGCCCGGATCGTTAATCAGCATGACCACCGTCTTGCCCCGCACATCGATGCCGGCGTAATCGTCCCAGCCTTGCTCCGGAGCGCGGATGCCATAGCCCACGAACACCAGTTGCGAATCGCGCACGGTCACTGACTCGAGCTGCCGCTGGGTACTCACCATCATCTCCGTGTTGTAGGCGAGGTCGCGGGCGACACCACCACCCCCGCGTATGGACATGACCACATCCGGGCTGGTCTCCACGGAAGTAACGGGCACCTCCTGAAACCAGCTATCGCCATTGCCTCGCGTGAGACCCAGCGCCATAAACTCGTCCACCAGATATTCAATCGTCAACGACTCGCCTGCCGTGCCCGGTGCACGACCGCCGAATTCATCCGACGCCAGAATCGCCGTGTGGGTGTGCAGGTCATCCGCCACGCTGCGGCGCAGTGCAGCCAGTGACAGCTCAGATGCATTCACCTTTTCCGCCGGCGCGGCCTCACGCAAATCCGGCCTGTCACCACAGGCTGCGAGTGAGCTGAGCATCAGAAGCACGACAAAGCGCGTCAGGGTTACAGGCATGACAGGGCACCGAGATTGAGAAGCTGCAGAGTTTACCAAAGAACCGGGTTCGCGGGCTGTGCTGCGGCTATAATGCGCGCTGTTTTTGCCAGGTGCCTATCCGATGACCGAGATCGCCCGCCGCGACGCCACTGCCGATTATCCCGACCTGCTGGGCCACCCACGCGGTCTGTATGTCTGCTTTGCCACTGAAATGTGGGAGCGCTTCTCGTTCTATGGCATGAAGTACCTGCTGCTGCTCTACCTCACCAAGTATCACCTGTTCAGTGACAGTATGGGCCTCGATGTTCTCGGGAGCTACGCGGCCCTGGTTTACGCCATGCCGGTGATAGGCGGTCTGCTGGCAGACCGCTATCTGGGCATGCGCAAGGCCGTGGTGTTCGGCGGGATTCTGCTGGTACTGGGCCATCTGGGCATGGCCATTGAAGGCGAGCAAGCCCGCATGGTGAATGGTCAGGTGCTGCGTGACGAGTCTGCGTTGCAGGTGTTTTACCTGTCCCTGGCCCTGATCGTGATGGGGGTCGGTTTCCTCAAACCCAACATCTCCACCATTGTCGGTCAGCTTTACGCCCGGGACGATCCGCGACGAGACTCCGGCTTCACCATCTTCTACATGGGCATCAATATCGGTGCTTTCAGCGCCGCCCTGCTGTGCGGTTATCTGGGGGAAACCCTGGGCTGGGCCTACGGTTTTGGTGCCGCCGGTATCGGCATGTTGATCGGCCTGGCCACGTTCACCCTGGGGCAGAAATACCTGCTGGGCCACGCCGAGCCCCACGATCCGACGCTTTTGAAAACACCCGGGTTGGGGCCCGTCAACAAGGAATGGACCATTTATCTCGGTGGCGTATCCGCCGTCGTCCTGGTCTGGCAGATGCTGCAGTTCCATGCGGTGGTGGAGGCCACGCTCAACCTGCTGGCGCTGGCAGTATTGCTGGGCCTTGCCTGGTTCCTGACCCGGCGCTGCACGCGGGTGGAGCGCGACCGCATGCTGGTGTTGATCGCACTGACCATGTCCACAGTGGTGTTCTGGGCTCTGTTTGAACAGAGCGCCGCCTCCATGACTCTCTTCGCAGACCGGGTGGTGGACCGTCACCTGCTGGGCGTGGAGTTTACGGCCGCCCAGTTTGGCTCGTTGAATGCGCTGTTTATCTTCCTGCTGGCGCCGGGGTTTGCCTGGCTGTGGACCCGGCTTGCCCGGTCCGGTCTGGAGCCATCGACGCCAGTGAAGTTCGCCCTCGGCATTGCCCAGGCGGGCCTTGGCTTCGGAGCACTGGTGATCGGCGCGTCCATGCCGGACGATACCGGCCGGGTGGCGGCGATATGGCTGGTGCTGGCGTACATGCTGCACACCACCGGGGAGCTGTGCCTGTCTCCGGTGGGCCTGTCGGCGGTGACCAAGCTGGCCGTGCCCAGCGTGGTGGGCGTAATGATGGGCGGCTGGTTCCTGGCGACGGCGTACTCGGAGTTCGTGGCGGCACAGATCGCCAAGGTCGCAGCCATTCCTGCCGATGCGGGCGCTATCAACGACATCGCTGCAGCGCTCGCGCGCTATGCGGGTTTATTCACCGACTTGTTCTGGGTTGGATTGGGTGTGGGCGGCTGCGTGCTGCTGCTGTCGCCCGTGCTCAGGAAGATGATGCACGGCATTCACTAGGAGACCGCCATGACCAGCGTCACGCAAAACAACAACCGCGAGTACGACATCATTCTGTTCGGAGCCACCGGCTTCACCGGCAGGCTGGTCGCGGAGTACCTGCTGCAGCAATACGGGGCGGAGGGCGACCTGCGTTGGGCCATGGCCGGGCGCAACCTCGAAAAGCTGGAGCAGGTACGCAGCGAGCTCGGGAACAACACCCTGCCCCTGCTGGTCGGTGACAGCAACGATGAGGGTTCCCTGAAAGCGCTGGCGCGACAGACCCATGTGGTTTGCACAACCGTTGGCCCCTACGCGCTATACGGCTCCAACCTTGTCGCCGCCTGTGTGGCAGAGGGTACCCATTACTGCGACCTTACCGGGGAAACCCAGTGGATGCGCAAGATGATTGACCAGCATCAGGACGCCGCTGAGGCATCCGGCGCACGCATCGTTCACACCTGCGGCTTTGACAGCATCCCCTCCGATCTCGGCGTACTGTTTCTGCAGAATGCAATGCAGGCCAGGCATGGCCACCCCGCCGCGCACATCAAGTTCCGCCTGGAAAAAGCCAGCGGGACGTTCTCCGGCGGCACCTTTGCCAGCCTGATCAATGTGCTGGAAGAGGCCGGCCGCGACAAAAACCTGCGCCGCATACTGGCGGATCCCTACGCCTTGAACCCGAAAGATGCACCCCGGGGGGATGACAGCAACGACCAGACCAGCGCGCTGTACGACGAAGACCTGCAGCGCTGGACCCTGCCTTTCGTGATGGCCTCTATCAATACCCGCGTTGTGCGCCGCTCCAACGCGCTGATGGACAATCGCTACGGACGGGACTTTCGCTATGAAGAGGCCATGCTGGCACCGAAGAAAACGGGAACACTCAAGGCCAAACTGGCCGCGACCGGCATGACCGCCGGCATGGTGTCCATGGCGATCCCACCCATTCGCGCGGTGGCCAGGCGCTTCCTGCCCAAACCCGGCGAGGGCCCCAGCAAGGAGGTGCGGGAGAACGGTTTCTTCGACATCCTGCTTTACGGCGTAAACGCGCAGGACCGCAGTGGGGATATGGTGGCGCGAGTCTCGGGCGACCGCGACCCCGGCTATGGCTCTACATCAAAGATGCTGGCCGAGTCCGCCGTATGCCTCGCCAAAGACCCGCTAACCTGCGGCGGCGGCTTGTGGACCCCCGCCTCGGCGATGGGGGAAACGCTGCTTGAGCGCCTGCAGGCAAACGCGGGTCTTACGTTTGAGATTGTTGAGAAAGCCTGAAATGACGCAATGGGGAATGGTGCCGGAAATAGGAATCGAACCTACGACCTTCTCATTACGAATGAGCTGCTCTACCGACTGAGCTATTCCGGCGAGATGGGGTCTGGAAAGGCCGCGAAGTCTAACCGCCAACCCCTTGTCGCGCAAGGGCTTGCCGCGTAAATTGGCGGCGTGGACACCTTCCGAATCAGCTTTAGCGGCGAGACCCTGCCAGGGGTTGATCGCGACGCCGCAAAGCGCGGATTGGCGGCTTTCTACAAGCTGAAATCCACCGCCGGCGTGGCGGGATTTTTCTCCGGCAAGCCGGTCATCCTGCGCCGCAACCTGGCCAAGGATGAAGCGGCCCAACTGTATGTCACCCTGCGCCGTATGGGCCTGGATATCCGCATAGAACCGGACGCCGCAGCACCGCAGTCACAGGAACCGGCACCCGGAAAGATCCTGCGCGCGCAACCCGCGCCCGCCTCCCCCCGGGACAACCCGCCGCAGACAGAACATGAAGATGCCGCGACCGACGCAGCCAAACCCATACCGCCGGATGAACGCGGCACACCCAGGCGCAGGCGCCAGCCCGGCGCCCCCAACCTGTTTGATATTCGCCCCGCTGCCGCTATCTGCAGCGCAGCGCCTGACGAGGACTACCTGATTCACGCCGCGCGCATCGGCGCCGCCGTGTTGTCTCTCGCGTTTCTGTTCGTCGCCCTGAGTTTCGCGGGCAACGCGTTGCAGCCGGACTACCCGGGCCTTGCAGCCCTGGCGATCGATCCGCAGGGCCAGCCATTGGTTGTGGTGGACGACCAACTGCTTCGACACGACCGCGCGGGCTTCCCCGGCGCGGTGGAAGATGTAGGCGCTATCGCACTGTCCGCGGCCAGCAGTGTGCAGGCCCTGTCCACCGCCAGATTCTGGGTATTGCGGCCATCGACGAACACGCAGCTGCCGGGCTGGCTCACGGGGGTTCTGGGCGTCGAGCAACACGCCGGACGACTGGAACAGTGCAGTCTCGACAGCGGCGAGTGCAACACGCTGCTCGGTCCATTGAACAACGCCTACATAATGCAAGAACCACAGCTGGGTACAGTACTGCTGGCAGACACCGACGGGGATACGCTTCTGCGGCTATCGACAGACGGCAAAATAATGGCGTCCCGGCAGATGCCCCTCACGCCGCCGGTGAGCCTCGCGCGGCACCAGGGCCTGCTCTACCTGCTGCAGGGCAAACAGCCCGCCGTTCAGGTACTGAAACCGGACAGCGCGGACTTTGGCGTGGAGCTCGCGCGCCTGCCACTGGCTACCGCCGCTGAGCCCCGCGCCCTGGCCCGACATAATGGACACTGGTGGCTGCTCGCCGCTGAAGCCAGCGGACAAGTCGTACTGCGCCTCGACGACCAGTGGCAGCGCACCGGGTCGGTGGCCCTGCCTGTGGGGTCGGCGGTAACCGCGTTGCAGCCCTGGGGGGACAAGCTGCTGCTGGCGGATCCTGCCCGGGCCACGGTGTACCGCGTGGCCGCAGACGCGAGCGCAGAAGGTGCTTTATTAGAGGGGCCTTTCAGCGAAGAGGCGATCGCCGAGGCTGTTGCAGCGGGCGACGCTGCCCGTGCCCGGCAGCGTATGTTGCAGGTGCTGGTGCTGGTATTGCTGTTCCTGGCAATCACCGGGCTGCTCGCCTTTGCCAGTTTTAAATCCCTGCAGCACAAGCTGTATAGAACACAGGGCGCGGAAGACCCCACACGTTTCGATGTGAGTGACGAGCGCATCCTCTGGCTGGATCCCGCCCCGGACCCATCCCCGGGCTTGCGCAAGCTCAGCCTGGGACTGCTGTTAGCGGCCCCGGTATGCCTGTTCCTGACATTCATCACACCGGCCAGCCTGGGCCTGACCGGCGCGGTCAGCCTGGTGATGCTGGGTCTCGCAGGCTTCATCTATGCGCTGCAGCAGTCCGTGGGCTGCCACCTCGGGCTGGTGGACGACCAGCTGGTGCTGGTGGATCATCGCCGCACGTTTCGGGTCGGTTGCGGACCCAGGGTGCAGTACGTCAATAACTTCATCATGATCGACGACGTCGTGGTGTACCTGGGCAACGCATTGCTGCCGCTGTTCGCTGAAGCGCCCTTGCGTGAGCAGTTCGTACCGGTAGTGACCCGGGGTATCCGTGTGGACAACACTACCCTGCGCGTCAAACTGATCGACCAGCGCCATCCCCTGTTCTACGGAAGCCTGGCGCTGGTAGCGTGCTGCGCGGCCGCACTTGTGCTGTTAATCGCGAGCTGAGCTGCAAGGATGGTCTCCTGCGCACACGACAATACGGTATCCTTGCACCATGACTAAAGATCCCGCGCCCCATGTAGCCCTGTTCGTGACCTGCCTCGCCGACCTGTTCCGGCCTTCCGTCGCGTTTGCCAGCATTGCGTTGCTGGAACAGGCCGGCTGCACCGTCGAGGTGCCGGGACAACAGACCTGCTGTGGCCAGCCGGGCTACAACAGCGGCGCGGTGGAGGCGTCCAGACCCATCGCCAGGTCCGTGATTGAAACCTTCGAGCCCTATCCCTACGTGGTGCTGCCCTCTGGCTCCTGCGCAGGCATGCTAAAGAAGCACTATCCGGCGCTGTTCGCAGACGACCCGGACTGGCAGCAGCGCGCCCAGGGGCTGGCAGCGCGCACCTGGGAAATCACCAGCTTTTTGAGCGAGGTGCTCGATTTCCAGCCCGACAACGGTGCGCTCACCGAGACCAGCGTCACCTATCACGACAGTTGCGCCGGCTTGCGCGAACTGGGAATCAAGGACCAGCCGCGGACCCTGCTCGCCAGGGCCGGCGTGGATGTGACCGAGATGCAGTCCACGGACATCTGCTGCGGCTTTGGCGGTACCTTCTGCGCGAAAATGCCGGGTCTGTCGGAAAAAATGGTGGCCGACAAGCTCAAGAACGCAACCGATACCGGCGCCGCCATGTTGCTGGGCGGCGACCTGGGCTGCCTGCTGAATATCGCCGGACGCGCCTCAAGAGAGGCTGCTTCACTTGAGGTACGCCACGTTGTCGAGGTGCTCGCAGGTCGCATGGATGGCGCTGCCATCGGTGAGGGCCGCTGATGCAGTTACGGTCTGAACAGTTCCAACTGCTGGCCACTGACGCCATGGCAGACCGGGACGCCAGGGAGCGTCGCGATGTAATGGGCCTGCTGTTGCCCGCCGTGCGCGATCAGGCGGTGGCACAACTGGGCGACTTCGAGGGTCTCAGGCAGCACGTCAAGAAGATCAAGGACCACACCCTCAACCACCTGAGCCACTACCTGCAGCAGTTCGAGGAGCAGGTTGTGATGAACGGCGGACACGTGCACTGGGCGCGGGACAGCGCCGAGCTGAATCGCATCGTGCTGGATATTTGCCGGCAGGCCGAGGCGCGGGAGGTTGGCAAGGGCAAGTCCATGATCACCGAGGAAACCGGGCTCACGGCTGACCTTGAAGCCGCCGGGTTCCGTGTCACCGAGACAGACCTGGGTGAGTACATCGTGCAGGTGGCGGGAGAAACCCCCAGCCACATCGTCGGCCCCGCCTTTCACAAGTCAGAGCAGGAAATTCGCGACCTGTTCTTCGAGCAACACGATCTGGGCGATCGGGATTTACCCGACCCGCCTGCCATGGTTCAGGAAGCGCGCGCGGTATTGCGGGAGCGCTTTCTGGCGGCCGATGTCGGGATCATTGGCAGCAATGCACTGATCGCCGAAACCGGCCAGACCATGCTGGTAACCAATGAAGGCAACGGCGACCTGGTCTCTACCCTGCCCCGGGTGCAGATCGTCTGTGCCTCCATCGAAAAGGTTCTGCCCCGACCGGAAGATGCCCTCAACCAGCTGCGCCTGCTGGTCAGCTCGGCCATCGGCACCACCGTAACCGCCTACACCAGCTTCTACGCGGGTCCCCGCCGCAGTGACGACGAGGACGGCCCGGCGGCGTTTCACGTGGTACTGCTGGACAACCGTCGCAGTGAGATCCTGGGCGGCAACTACCAGGATATGCTGGCCTGTATGCGTTGCGGCGCCTGCCTGAATCACTGTCCGGTCTATGTGGGCGCGGGTGGCCACGCCTACGGCTGGGTCTACCCCGGCCCTATGGGGTCTGTGCTGACACCGCTGTTGACGAGTCTTGAGGCCGCCAGTGAGCTACCGAACGCGTGCACCGGCTGCGGCCGCTGCGAGGAAGTTTGCCCGGCGGCAATCCCCCTGCCCGACCTGCTGCGTGACCTGCGCGCCGAAGAACACAATCGCAAGATCACCCCCGCCCGCTGGCGTCACGGCATGGATCTGCACAGCAGGCTCACGCGATGGCCCAGGCTCTACCACGCAGTCACCGGTGTCGCGATCGCTCTGCTGCACCGCCTGGGCAGACGGCGCGGCATGTTTCATCGCCTGCCCTTCGCCGGCGGCTGGACGGCGGCCCGGGATTTCCCGGCGCCCGAAGGCGATACCTTCATGCAGCAATGGCGGCGCCAGCAACGCGTCGCAGCAAGCAATCAGGCAAGCCATGAGTGACGGCCTGTCCGCCGATCGCGCCATACTTGGTGCCGTGCGCGGTGCCCAGGCGGGCGACGACGATGCGGAGCGCATTGCCGCTGAGCTTGCTGCCATCGGCTCGGCACCGCCCGTTTCCATCAGTCCGGAGGAACGCTGGGAATATTTCCTTAACCGCTGCAAGATCAACAACATCGAGGTGCACGGCGCGAGCAGCCGGTCTGACGCCGTCAAGCGTATTGCCCGCTTCATCTACACCGAACACAACAGTTATCGGGCGGTGGCAGGCAACGACAGGCGCCTCGCCGCCATGCCCTGGCGAGACGGCGGGGTACTGGTGCGCTTTGGCGCTGCTGCGCCCGCAGACCCGGTAGCCATCAGCTACGCCCACTGCGGTGTCGCCGAGACTGGCTCGGTGCTGCTATTCAGCAACCGGGACAACCCGGCCAGCAATAACTGGCTGAGTCGTCACCATATTGTGTTGATGGATGAGGCGATGCTGGTCGGGAATCTGGAAGAAGCCTGGGACGTGGTGCGCCGGCAAACAGAAGGCCGCCTTCCCTATCGCGGTACGCACCTGATATCCGGACCTTCCAGCACGGGCGACATTGTCGGGCACATCGTCACTGGCGCTCACGGTCCCCAGCGACTGCTACTGATCGTGCTGGGCCGCGTCGACCCGGCGCTGCTGGAAGCCTGCGGCCACCCGCAGCTGCCCGCGCCGGATTGATCGCGATTTACGCGCCGAACAATTCTTCCAGAAAGTTCGCCAAAGACTGCCAGGAGCGTCGGTCTGCGTCTGCGTCGTAGACGGTGCCAAAATCTGGGTCGTCGGCGCCCGGATTGGTAAACGCGTGTACGGCACCGCCATGGGCATGTAGCTGCCAGTCCGCTTTCGAAGCGTCCATTTCAGCGGCAAACTCGAGCACTGCCTCGGGCTTCACCATAGGGTCGTCCCAACCGTGCTCTACCAGGATCTTGCTGCTGATGGGCGCAGTGCCATCCTGCTCGGTGCCGGCAAGAATACCGTGGAAACTGCACACGCCCGCCAGCGGCAAACCGGTGCGCGCCATATCCAGCACGCACAGCCCACCGAAACAGTAGCCAATGGCCGCCAGCCGGTCGGCGTCAATCTCATCCTGGGCCCGGGCGACCTCTACGCAGGCCGCCAGTCGGCGGCGCAGCAAGGCCCGGTCATCCGTAAAGCGGCCCATCAAGGCAAAGGCCTGCTCCTTGGTTTCGGCAACAACATCCTTGCCGAACAGGTCCAACGCGAAGCCCACGTAGCCCATCTCGGCCAGCTGGCGGGCGCGGTCACACTCGAACTGCTCGCGACCGCGAAACGCGTGGGATACCAGCACGCCGGGACGAGGACCCGATACCGCATCGTCCCAGGCCATGAAGGCCTCCAGTGTCTCGTCTTCGTGGGTGTATTCAATCAGGCGGGTTTGAATAGCCATATCGTGGTTCCGTCCGTGTGCTTGAGTGGGCCCAATATCTTCCGTATGTTCGATGGCACTTGCAACGCACCACGGAGAGTTTTATGCACCTCGCGTTCAGCTCCATGAATACGCCGCTGGATCCGCCACCGGCTGAACTGGCCCAGGCGCTTGAACAGCGCGGCTTTGAATCACTTTGGTACGGCGAGCACAGCCACATCCCCTGCTGCCGGACAACCCCCTACCCGCCAGGGGGCGAATTGCCCGCCCCCTATACCAACATGATGGACCCGTACATTTCACTGATGGCCGCCGCAGCCGCGACCAGCAAGCTCCGTCTCGGCACCGGCATCGCCCTGCTGATGGAGCGGGACGTGTTTTCTCAGGCCAAGACCATCGCCAGCCTGGACCGGCTGTCCGGTGGCCGGGTGATCATCGGTACCGGCGTGGGGTGGAATGAGGAAGAGTTCAGCAATATCAATCCGCACCCCTTCAACAAGCGCTACGCGGTGCTGAAGGAAACGGTGGCCGCCACCCGGGCACTGTGGACAGATGACGAGGCTCAATACCACGGGGAATACATCAATTTTGATCCCGTCTGGCCTGGCCCCAAGCCAATCCAGCCCGGTGGGCCAAAGATTTATATGGGCGCTATGGGTCCGCTCGGCATCAAGCACGCTGCCCGCTGGGCGGACGGCTGGTATCCGGTGGATATCGGCCTGCCTGATCCAGAGCAGGCTGTGACCGACTTCAGAAAAATGGTGACCGAAGCCGGCCGCGACCCCGACACGGTAGCTATCAATATCCAGATCATGGACACTTCCGATATGGATAAACTGAAGCGATACCGGGACCTGGGCGTCGAGCGCGCCACGGTGGGCGTGGCAACTGACATGTGGGACAAGCCGGACCAGGTGATGCCCATGATCGACCGCTTCGCCAAACTGATCCCGGATCTCGCCGCCTAGGCCACCGTGCCACTCTATAACGGAGAACAACCATGATCCGCAGTTACCGCAACGCCTTCCCTACCCTGCCGGCCACCATGCTGGGCAGCCTTCTCTGCGCCCTGTGCCTGCTCGCCCAACCGGCGCTGGCCGACAAGGCAGAAAAGCAGCGCGAGAAAATCCAGAAGATGCGCCAGGAGGTATTGACCCGGCTCTACGAGGAACAGCCGGAAACCCGTGACATTATCGCCAGCGCCGAGGGCTACGGGGTTTTTTCCAACGTCGGCATCAACGTCATCCTGTTTTCCGCCGGGGGTGGCAACGGCGTTGTGGTGGATAACAAATCTGGCGCCCAGACCTACATGAACATGGCCTCCGCCGGTGTTGGCATCGGTCTTGGCGTGAAGGATTTCCGGGCCGTATTCGTATTTCATTCGCGCAAGGCCCTGAACAATTTCATCGACTACGGTTGGGATTTCTCGGGCCAGGCAGATGCCGCCGCCAAAACCACCGACAAGGGTGTCGAGGGCAGCGCCGCCGGCACCGTGGTCAACGGTGTCTCGGTGTACCAGCTCACCGAGGCGGGCCTCGCCCTGCAGGCTACATTGCAAGGCACCAAGTACTGGAAAAGCGACAAGCTGAACTAGGGCCCTGCAGCCGGGCGGAGGCACACCCATGGTGTTAATCACACGCGTATTGACCGCGGCCCTGTTACTGGTCTCCCTGGCCATTCCTCCCGCGCTGGCGCGCGAAGGCACGACCGTTTTGATCACCGGCGCCAACCGTGGTATCGGTCTGGCGCTGGCCCAGGCGTTTACAGGAGCCGGCTACCAGGTGATCGGCACCGCGCGCACACCCGACACAGCAATGGAACTCAAAGCCAGCGGTGCCAGGGTCCTGCCGCTGGATGTCACCGACGCTGCCAGTGTCGACGCCATGGCCGCGGCACTTGAAGACACGCCCATTGACATCATGATCAACAACGCCGGCATCAAGGGTCAGGACAGTCGAGACTTCGCCGCGCTGCAGGTGGACGACATACATCGGGTACTGGACGTCAATACGCTGGGACCCCTGCGTGTGATGCAGGCGCTGTTCCCGAATGTTCTGGCAGGCGAGCGCAAGGTGTTCGCCAACATCAGCAGCATGATGGGCAGCATGGAGATGAATACCTGGGGCTGCTGCCTGGGCTACCGCGCCAGCA
The DNA here is from genome assembly GCA_036353375.1 of Halieaceae bacterium. Lineage (GTDB taxonomy): Bacteria > Pseudomonadota > Gammaproteobacteria > Pseudomonadales > Halieaceae > JANQIO01. Next base: position 29,968 of record JAZBPS010000004.1, read on the forward strand.
AGGCCGCGCTGAACAGCGCCACGAAAACGCTGGCACAGGATTTCGGCAAGCTGGGCCTCAGCTTTGTCGTACTGCATCCTGGCTATGTGCAAACCGACATGAACGACGGCCAGGGCAGGATCACGCCCGAACAGAGCGCAGCAGGCCTGCTCAAGGTGATCAGCGCGCTTGGCCCGGAGGACAATGGCCGCTTCTACGACTGGCAGGGCAAGACGCTGCCCTGGTAGCGAGCCGCATCCGCACGGATGCTGCCACAAACGGAATGTGGCCCCCGGCACAGAAAACGCACACATTCCGCGCTGTCCCTGCTAGGATTGCGGCCATAACAACAATATCCTCACCGTTCACATGCGTTCACCGGGACCGCCTGCGGGCATTAAAATCCTTATCGCACTCGCCATCCTGTGTCTGGCGGGTTGTGAGCTGTTGGAGCAGGACAGAACGCTACGCGCAAACGCCGGGCGTATGGATCTCAGTGACTGGAACTGGCGCGAGCAGGGCACCGTTTCCCTGTCCGGTGAATGGCTGTTCTATCCTGACGTCCTGTTGAGCCCCGCGCAGGTCACCGCGGCCGGCAACGCCGACACATACCGCAACACCCTGCTGAAAGTTCCGGCTGCGTGGGATATCGCAAAAGCCAACGGCCTGGATGTAAACCCCCGGGGCGTGGGTACCTATGTGCTGCACCTCACGCTACCCGCTGACGCACCGCCCCTCGCGCTGGGCAAGATCGACAGCGGCACCGCCCACCGCTTTTTCGTAGACCAGACACTGGTGCACAGTGCGGGTGAGGTCGGAACGACTCCCGCGACCACGGTGCCGGGGTTTAACCGCAGCTTTGCCATTATCCCTGATAACAGCGCGACGCAGCGCACCCTGGTGGTACAGGTCGCCAACTTCGACTACCGCACCGGCGGGCTGTGGGAGCCCATCACCTTTGGCGTGAGAGAGTCCGTCTATGCCGCGGCCGCGGCCTCACTTGCGTACGCGGTATTCCTGGCCAGCGGTATTGGCGTCATCGGCCTTTACCACATCGGCCTTTTCAGCCAGCGCCGGGAAGATCCATCGCCTTTGTACTTCGCGCTGCTTTGCCTGGCTATCTCGTTTCGCGTGCTGTCCATCGATGACCGTTTTATCCTGCAAGTACTGCCGTTTCTCAATTTCTCCGGCATGCTGCGCATAGAGTTCATTTCCTTCCTGCTGGCACCGCCCGCCTTTGCCGGGTTCATGCGCTCGGCGATGCAGGTCTGCTACTCC
>JAZBPS010000142.1:0-6456 GCA_036353375.1 Halieaceae bacterium
ACGACTACGAGCCAAAGTTCAGCCTGACACCCCTGGCGTTCGGGACCCTGAAAGCGGCGTTTTACGCGATGTTGTTCGCAACGCCCCTGGCGATCTGCGCCGCAATCTACACCGCCTTTTTCATGGCGCCGGTGCTGCGCCGGCGCGTCAAGCCACTGGTCGAATTGATGGAGGCGCTGCCCACGGTCATCCTGGGTTTCCTGGCGGGACTGTGGCTGGCACCCCTGGTAGAAGACCATCTGGCCGAATTGCTCAGCCTGATCCTGGTGATTCCCGGCGGCGTGCTGCTGTTCTCCATGCTGTGGGCGCTGTTGCCCTCAGGCTGGCGCAGCGTGATGCCGGACGGATGGCACGCGATTATATTGCTGCCGGTCATTCTGGGGCTGGTGGTGCTGGCCCTGGCCCTGGGCGAGCCGCTGCAGGTCCTGCTCTTCAACGGTGACGCCCGCCGCTGGTTCAGTGAGGAACTGGGGCTGGCCTACGACCAGCGCAACGCCATCGTGGTTGGCATAGCCATGGGGTTTGCAGTGATTCCGACGATCTTTTCCATCGCCGAGGATGCTATCTACTCGGTGCCGCGGCAGCTCGCTTTCGGCAGTCTGGCGCTGGGGGCGACGCCCTGGCAAACCCTGACCGGCGTGGTGCTGCCCACGGCCAGCCCGGGAGTGTTTTCCGCGCTGATGATAGGCTTTGGTCGGGCGGTGGGTGAAACCATGATCGTACTCATGGCCACCGGCAACACACCTATAATGGAGTTCAATCCCTTCGAGGGCATGCGCACCCTGGCAGCCAATATTGCCGTGGAGGTTCCCGAGGCGGAAGTGCAGAGCACCCACTACCGCATTCTCTTTCTCACTGCGTTTCTGCTGTTTATATTCACCTTCGCCGTGAATACGCTGGCAGAAGTGGTGCGGCAGCGGCTGCGCAGCCGCTACGGTGCGCTGTGATGCGGCACAGCCTGACCGCTTTCCTGTCCCGGCGCGGCAATCGCCTGCTGCGCCTGGGCGAGCCTATGGTGTGGTTGAATGCGGGTGCGGTCAGCCTCAGCATGATTGCGGTCCTTGGCCTGCTGGGTCTGCTGGCCTTTCACGGTCTTGGCTATTTCTGGCCGCGCCCCGTTGCGCTCTATGAGATGGGCCCCAACAGCCGCGTGCTGGCGGAGCGTGTCAGTGTCGAGCAGGTGGATCGCGCCCAGCTGCAGGCAGCGGGCTACCCGCTGCCTGCCGGCGCAGGCGACATCGCGCGGCTGTTGTTGAAACGGGGCAACCGGGACGTGTACGGCACCGACTTTGTCTGGTTGCTGCAACACGAGATTGTTCGCCAGAGTTTTCCACCCGACGCATTGCGTGTAGAGCGCGAGGAGTGGGGTAACCTCTACGGCTTCCTGGAGGCTGTGCTGCGTGATGGCGAGGTGGTTGCCGATACCGCCAGCACCCCGGAAGCCACCTGGCAGCGGTTCAATCTGGAACTGGAGCGCAGTCGTCGAATTCACGCGCAAATCCGCAAGCTGGAGCAGGAGCAGATCGCCGGCATCAGCCGCCGTCTGGAGCGCCTGCAGGACAAGCGTGACTCACCGCAGTTTCGCGCCGAATATGCGGCGCTGGAGTCGGACTACCAGCGCGCCCTGCGCAAGCTGGAAACGCTTTACGCCGAAGACGCGCGACACGCCTATCGGGTGCGGCTGGCAGATCGCCAGTTACTCACCCTGCCGCTGGGGCAGGTGGTCCGTGCCGTGCGGCCCAATCGCATGAGCCTGCTGGAAAAGCTGGACTACTACCGGGAGCGGGTCTGGGAGTTTCTCTCGGCTGCACCGCGGGAGGCGAACACCGAGGGCGGGGTGTACCCGGCGATATTCGGCACTGTGCTGATGGTGCTGTTGATGTCCATTGTGGTGACACCTTTCGGCGTGCTGGCGGCGGTTTTCCTGAACGAGGTGGCGGGGCAGGGTCGCATCACCCGGGTATTCCGCGCCGCGGTCAACAACCTCGCCGGGGTGCCTTCGATTGTCTACGGAATCTTTGGTCTCGGGTTCTTCGTCTACGGGATTGGCGGAGAAGTGGATAGTCTGTTTTTCGCCGACTCACTGCCCAGCCCTACCTATGGCACGCCGGGTATCATGTGGGCCTCCCTGACCCTGGCGCTGCTGACCCTGCCGGTGGTGATTGTGGCCACGGAAGAGGGCCTGGCGCGTATTCCCCGGTCCGTTCGTGAGGGTAGCCTTGCGCTGGGTGCTACCCGCGCGGAGACCCTGTGGCGCGTGGTCTTGCCCATGGCCAGTCCGGCCATGATGACGGGTGTGATTCTGGCGGTTGCCAGGGCGGCGGGTGAAGTGGCGCCGCTGATGCTGGTGGGGGTGGTGAAACTGGCGCCCTCACTACCGGTGGACGGTATCTACCCCTACCTGCACCTGGAACAGAAGTTCATGCATCTGGGTTTTCACATTTACGACCTCGGCTTCCAGAGCCCGAACATCGAAGCGGCGCGACCACTGGTGTACGCTACGGCACTGCTGCTGGTAATCATCATTGCCCTGCTGAATTTTGCGGCGGTAACCCTGCGCAACCGCCTGCGCGAGCGTTATTCCGCGCTGGACGCAGGCTAGTTTGGGCGGAACTTTTCAGGACACATTGCGATGTCGACCCACGGAATAAACATTGACGCACTGCAACGGCGGCCCTGGGATACTATCCAGGATGCCGACGTCGCCCTCAGCGTTGAAGACCTGAGCCTGAGCTACAACGGCGCACCCGCCCTGCGCGAGATCAACCTGCGCATCCCGCGGCGCCGGGTTACCGCGTTTATCGGCCCCAGCGGCTGCGGCAAGTCCAGCCTGCTGCGGTGCTTCAATCGCATGAACGACCTGATGGACGGCTGCCAGCTGACGGGCCGCGTGCTGTTGGAGGAGCAGAACATCTACAGCCCGGAGGTGGACGTATCGCAGCTGAGGCGTCGCGTGGGCATGGTGTTCCAGAAGCCCAACCCGTTTCCCATGTCGGTCTATGAAAACGTGGCCTACGGCCTGCGCATACAGGGTATGAACAAGCGCCGCAGGCTGGATGAGATCGTGGAGAAATCCCTGCGCTCAGCCGCGCTGTGGGACGAAATCAAGGACAGGCTGCACGAGAACGCGCTGGGACTGTCCGGTGGCCAACAACAACGCCTGGTTATCGCCCGGACTATCGCCGTGGAACCGGAAATGGTGTTGCTGGATGAGCCCGCGTCTTCCCTGGACCCGATCTCCACCCTGAAGATCGAGGAGCTGATCTACGAACTGAAATCCAGATACACTATCGTGATCGTAACCCACAACATGCAGCAGGCAGCGCGGGTCTCGGATATGACAGCGTTTATGAATCTCGGGCGGCTGGTGGAATACGACAGTACTGACCGCCTGTTCACCAATCCCCGGCAGCGCCAGACCGAGGATTACATCACCGGGCGCTACGGCTAGAGCATGGCAGAACCCAGCGGCCAGGGCGCGCACATCTCCGGACAGTTCAACGCCGAGCTGGATGCAGCCACGTCCCACATGCTGGAAATGGGCGGCGCTGTAGAGCGCCAGGTACTGGCCGCATTGGACGCGCTGGTAGAAATGGACAGCGGCAGCGCCCAGGCCGTGACGGAATCCGACGCCGCAATCAATGCCATGGAGGTGGCGATCGACGATGAGTGTTTCCGCATACTCGCACGTCGGCAGCCGGCGGCCGGGGATTTGCGGCTGGTACTGGCCATTACCAAGGTCATCATCGACCTGGAGCGCATCGGTGACGAGAGCAGTCGGGTTGCCAGGCAGGTTATCGCGCTAAGCGAGGTATCGGATACCGACCCGGCGCGCCCCTGGAGCGGCAGGATTGCGAACACGGTGATTAACATGCTGCGGGCAGCCCTGGATGCCTTCGCGCGACGCGACGCCCAGGCTGCACTGGCCGTGGCCCGGGGCGACGAGACTATCGACCAGCAGATGGAAGGTGCCATGCAGGCGCTGACCGCGATTATGCGTCGGGACCCCGCCATGGTGGACGCCTGTGTCACGGCCATGTGGGCGCTGCGTTCGCTGAAGCGGGTCGGGGACCATGCCCGCAACATCGCCGAGTACGTGATCTATATGGTCGAGGGCGTGGACGTTCGGCACACGGAACTGGAGACACTGCTGGACTGGCTGCCCGAACGAGAGCAGCAGTAGCGCCCCCGGGTCGCCTCATCCGGTTCGCACCAGTACACTAGCTGTTTTTCCTGGAGACACCCATGTCCCGCTTCTGGAACCCCCTGGTTCAGTCGCTATCGCCCTATGTGCCGGGGGAGCAACCCGCCGATACACAGTTGCTCAAACTGAATACCAACGAGATGCCCTTCGGCCCCTCGCCCCGGGCGCTTCAGGCCATGCAAGCAGCATCCAACGACGATATGCGTTTGTATCCGGACCCCGGCAACCGGCGCCTGTGTGAGGCCTTCGCGAACGTGCTGGGTTTGGCGCCGGAAAACGTTTTCCCGGGCAATGGCTCTGACGAGGTGCTGGCCCATACCTTTCGGGCGCTGTTCCAGCCGGATGCGCCCCTGCTGTTCCCGGATATCAGCTACAGTTTTTACCCGGTGTACGCGCGCTTCTTCGGGCTGGCGGTGAAAACCCTGCCGCTCAATGCGCGCTATGAGATCGACCTTGCCGACTATCGACAGCCCAATGGCGGGATCATTTTTCCCAACCCCAATGCCCCCACGGGTATCGGGCTGCCGCGGGCCGCTATTGAGGCGCTGCTGTCTGACAACCCGGATACGGTGGTTGTGGTCGATGAGGCCTATGTGGACTTTGGCGCGGAGAGTGCCGTTCCCCTGATCCACGACTGGCCCAACCTGCTGGTGGTACAGACCCTGTCGAAGTCCCGGGCACTGGCCGGGTTGCGGGTGGGGGCTGCCTTTGGTCAGCGGCACCTGATTGAGGGCCTGGAACGGGTCAAGAACAGCTTCAATTCCTACCCGGTGGATCGCATCGCCGAGGCGGGTGCGGTGGCGGCGCTTGAGGACAGAGCCTGGTTTGATGCCCGCCGGCAGGAAATTATCAGCAACCGTGAGACTCTGACCGCAGGGCTTGAGGCCCTGGGTTTTGACGTGCTGCCCTCCCAGGCGAATTTCGTTTTTGCCGCACTCCCGGGCACCGATGCCGCCGCACTGCAGCAGGGCCTGCGGGAGCGGCGCATCGTTGTGCGTCACTTCGACAAACCGCGCATCCGCGACTACCTGCGGATAACGGTGGGAACGCAACCGCAGTGCGAGCAGGTTTTACAGGCGCTGGGAGAACTCATCTGAGGGCCCGCATCGTTGCGCAGGCACCTTCGCGGTAGGGTGGGTCAGCGGCGACGAAGCACCACGCTGCCTATGCTGTAGCCCGCACCGAAGGAGCACAGCACGCCCAGCTCGCCGGCAGCGAAATCCGCATGATGCTTGTGAAAAGCGATAACGGAGCCCGCGGAGCTGGTGTTGGCATAGGTGTCGAGTATGGTCGGCGCCTCTTCCGGGCTGGCGTCGCGACCCAGCACCCGCTTGCTGATCAGCATGTTCATGTTCAGGTTGGCCTGGTGCAGCCAGAGACGCTTCAACTGGTCGCTGCGCAGCTGCAGGCTGTCGATGTGGTCAAGAATCAGCTCGGCCACCATGGGGCAGACCTCCTTGAACACCTTGCGCCCGTTCTGCCGGAACAGCTTGTCCGGCTTGCCGATGCCACGCTCATCCCCGCGGTTGAGGAAGCCAAAATTATTGCGGATGTTGTTGGAAAAACGGGTCTTCAGGCGCGTGCCGAGGATGTCGAACTGGTCATCAGAGCCAGCCGTGTCGGCGCGCTCCACGACGACGGCGGTACAGACATCACCAAAAATGAAATGGGCGTCCCGGTCGCGAAAATTGAGGTGCCCTGAGCAGATCTCCGGATTGACCACCAGTATGCAATTCGCACTGCCGTTGGCAATGCTGTCGCGCGCTGCCTGTATGCCGAACGTGGCCGAGGAGCAGGCAACATTCATGTCGTAGCCCCAGCCGTCTATGCCCAGTGCCGCCTGCAGCTCTACTGCGATGGCGGGGTAGGGTCGCTGCAGGTTGGAGCAGGCCACCAGCACCGCATCGACATCGGCGGCCGTCTTGCCCGCCCGCTGCATGGCCTCGCGTGCAGCGATCAGGCCTATCTCACACTGTATCGAGGGTTCTTCGTCGGGGCGCTCCGGGATCTGTGGCGCCATCCTGGCCGGATCCAGCACGCCCTGCTTGTCGAGGACAAAGCGGCTCTTGATGCCGGACGCCTTTTCGATGAACTCGGTGCTCGAGGGCGTCAGCGCGGCCATCTGGCCGGCGGCAATCGCATCGGCGTTGTCCTGGTTGTACTTTTCGACATAGGCATTGAAGCTCTCTACCAGCTCTTCATTGCTGATGCTGTGGGCTGGGGTGTACAGGCCTGTTCCACTGATCACGACT
>JAZBPS010000143.1:0-2930 GCA_036353375.1 Halieaceae bacterium
CAGCGTCTTGTTGACCGCTGATCCCAGCGCGCCGCTGGAGCTATCGACATGCTCCAGCGCCGGCCAGATCTTTTCCATCAAACGGACAGCACCCTCTGCGCCAACCAGGGGATCTTTCTTTGCGACTTTCCTGATTTCGGAGACAGCTTCGCGAAGACGCTGGCACGCCAGCCTTGATGCCTTCCAGCCATAAGCGCCAGTCCGGAATCGTGCTGGAAAGGCCCACTTATGCGCGCTACGAGCCATTGCTCTCAAACTCAGGCAGCAATGGGCTTGGCTTTGTCAATCCGTGCTCGCCGCTTTGGTGTATTTAGCGCTTTCCACAGCTCGTTGCGCTGCTGCAGATTCAACCAGAAATCAGCGGTATTCCCGAATACGGTCGCCAGCATCAATGCCGTATCAGCCGTGATTGCACGGCGGTTGGTACATAACTCATTGACGGTTTTTCGACTGACCCCCATCGCTTCTGCAAGCTGGCCCTGAGTCAACGCCATGGGCACGAGAAATTCCTCGGTAATCATCTCACCAACACTGACGGGTTGTCGTTTTGTGATATTCATAGCCTGCCTCACCGATAATCGTGGTTATCCAGATAGATGTCCCGGGCCTCGCCACGTTCGCCTGACCAGATAAACACCAACCGCCATTGCTTGTTAACGCGAATCGAATGCTTCCCGGCCAGATTTCCCCTCAACTTTTCAAAATGATTGCTCGGAGGCGACCGCAAATCGAGATCACACGTCGCGTCATCGATTAACTGCAGCTTTCGGAACAGTCTGTCTTCGACCTCAGCAGGTATCTTCTTGCTGGCTTTATCCTCCAGATAGAAATTCCTGAGCCAGCGGTCCCGAAAACTCTGAATCAATAACATTCCCCCTCGTTCTGGGAAACTGTAACGTACTTAGTTACTTACTGCAAGCATATAGGAAGGATAACCGCCTTTTCGCCCGGTGGCAGTCCCTGCTTGCGCGCTTCGTGGCCTCCCGTCGGTCGTCGATCTGACCTGAGAAGTGACTCGGCGCGATAGTTGTGACACTGAACCCGCTCCACCCGCTGTCCACCAGCGCACTTTTCATCACTTACCCACGCCCAGTGCAGCCGCTACCGTTGCCGCGCCGCTGGCGTCGCAGCCCAGGTCATATTCGTCCGGTGATCTGAATCAGTCGAACAGCCCCCGCTGCGGTGGCGCCCGGCTCGGCGGCCGCCGGGTGGCTCCGGACTCAGCCCCTTTCGCATCCAGGTGGATGAGGATCTTCTCGATGATATCGGGGTCCTCAATGCACGCGATGATTCGCAACGCCCCGCCGCAGGCCGGGCAGAGCCTGCCCCGGGCTTGACCCGGGGTCTCGATGTCGATCCCGAACAAATCGCCGGGAGCTATTTGGAACAGCCGCAGGCTGACACGAAGGGTGGAGGGCAGGACGCCCGGAATAACACCCGCTTGAGGCGCTGCGCCCAGAGCCTGCCCCGGACTTGATCCGGGGTCATCGAGGCGCGGCGTTCGGCCGGTGTCGGCTCTTCCGGGGCCGCGGTCCTGGCATGCTGACCGCCCCTACCCCGCTTGGTGGGCATCACCCGCGCGCGGTGTTTACTGTTGGGCGCAAACACGCCGTGACAAATTCACCGGGAGTGAATTTGGACGCACGAAGTGCGCCCGCAGGGGGCGCGCCACGGATGGCGCGCATCCAAGCGCGTCAGGTTGACCCGCGGTTTCGGCACCAGGGCTGCCAGCCGGGCAATGAAGTCGAGGGGCTCGAAGATGACATGCGTCGTGCCGTCTCGGTACGGCGTCTTCAGCTGGTACCGGACGTTGCCGTTCGGGGTGAGCGACAGGCGCTTTTCCGCGATCGCCGGCCGGCTGATGGTCGCTCCCGGCTTCGTGCCTCCCGCGACACTAGTACATCCCTGTACGTCGTAGCGACAAAGCCGTTCGAGCTTCTGGCGTTGGTCCGGTCGCGCCGCCACGCCGGCATGCAGTGAGACAAGATCGCTCCCGGCGATTTTGGGAGCGCGCTGCCGAAGCGCTGGATCAGCGTGACCGCACCCGTCTGCGCCGTCTTACGTGAGAACCCCGCCTTCTTGATCAGGTGCGTGGCGACGCAGCGGTAGACGATGCCGAGCATACGGCCCATGACCACGGGGCGGCTGGCGAACAGAAAACGCAAGGGATAAGGGACGCTCAACACCGATTGGCGCACCGGCTGCTCGGGAAACACCTCGTCGACCAGCAGCGCGGCACTCTCGGCCATGCGCCGGGCGCCGGAGCTGGGACAAAAGCCGCGCTTCTTGTGACGTGAAGGGATTGTACGCACCAAGTAAACCTCGTCGGCCAGAGAGCAATGCAGGTGGGTCGGGTGCGATCTGCCGAGGGTGTCGCCAGCAGGGATGCTGGCGTCAAGCCCCCAGGGACGGGTTTACGGCGTCCCTCGGTAGGGCGCACCCGATCCGGCCCGCGTGGTTAACTGGGGGCTTACAAGGGATTCACTAATGCCGCGGGCGCATGGATGCGCAGGAGCGGCCAGCTGAAAGCAACCAGCTGTTCGACATGGCAACTTTCGCAGCGCACCCGCAGAAACCCGTGCTCGAGACGCCCGCACTTGAGATACTCCTCGAACTCCTACCCCACATATCCGGGCAAGTCCGTGCCCTGCGCCGCCAGGTGCGCCTTGAACGCGGGATAGTATTCCTCGACGAGTTGATAAAGGAGGGTGCGCTCCGGGCGGTGACGCACATACGGCGGCGCGCCGACACCCGAGCTGGCTTCCCTGCCAGCCGAAAACGGCAGCATGATCGCATCCTTGCGAAGTTATCCACAGGCTCAGGTTAGCACGTTGAACAGGATACGCTGTAACCCCATCTATCAGTCATGCGTAGCGCCTGCCTGCCGTTGCCAGCCAGTGCCAGACAATGCCCGCCAGTGCCAGTCACTC
>JAZBPS010000144.1:0-2989 GCA_036353375.1 Halieaceae bacterium
CAGTGACTGGCAATGAAACCCGATAGCGGCCAGCCGCTCGCTGATCATGGCCTGGCAGTTCGCATCCTCGGGCGTGACCGAGGGTTGGCGAATCAGGTCACAGCAGAACGCCAATGTCCGTTCAGTTGTGGGCATGCAGCTCCTCATTCAGGGCGATGGCCGACTTGTTGGTGAGGCACTCAACGCTTCCGGTCCGGGAATTCCGGCGGAACAGCAGGTCCGACTTGCCGGACAGCTCCCGCGCCTTGACGGTGCCTGCCTCGGCGCCGCTCTCGTCCTTCAGCGTGACCTGTGTGCCGGCGGTGATGTAAAGGCCGGCTTCAATTGTACAGCGGTCGCCCAGTGGAATACCGGTTCCGGCATTGGCGCCCAGCAGGCAGTCCTTGCCGATGCTGATGACTATGTCGTTGCCGCCGCTGAGCGTGCCCATGGTCGAGCTGCCGCCGCCCAGATCCGAGCCTGCGCCCACCATAACGCCGGCGGAGATGCGTCCTTCTATCATGCCCGGGCCGTCGGTGCCGGCATTGAAATTGACGAATCCCTCGTGCATTACCGTGGTGCCCTCGCCGAGGTAGGCCCCGAGGCGCACGCGGGCGGTGTGCGCGATACGGACGCCGGACGGCACCACGTAGTTGGTCATGCGGGGAAACTTGTCGACGCTGCTGACCTCGAGGTTGCGGCCCTGCACCCTGGCCGCGAGCTGCCGCGCCGGCAGCTCTGCCAGGTCGATGGCACCCTCGCTGGTCCAGGCGACATTGGGCAGCACCGCAAACAGGCCCTGCAGGGAGGTCTGGTGGGGCTTTACCAGCCGGTGGGAAATCAGCTGCAGTTTCAGATACGCCTCGGGTACGCTGGCAGGCGGGGTGTCTTCCGCCAGGATCACCAGCACCGCCGGGCGCTGGCTGCTCGCCATGGTCTCACAGTGCGACCAGCTTTCGGGGTGCCCGGCGCCAGCACAGAGCTTGCCCAGTGCATCCAGTGAAGCGGCGTCCAGCGGGTGCACACCGGCGCCGTAGCCCGCACTGGCGAGCGCCCCGGGCAGCGCATCGTCAAGATCGAAAAGCGGCGCCGGAAAGAAGACTTCCAACCAGTCGCCGGCGGCGTTCTTCGTTCCCACACCGATGCCCAGTGCGTACAGTGAATTGCTCATCGTTCAAGTTCCTGTTGATCGGGCGGCTGCTGCTCGCGGCCACCGTTCTTACCCAAGCTGCCGCGCCCATAGCCCGCAGCGTCTCGATGTGCAGGCAGCGCCTGCGCGTGATATGGCCTACAGGGTGTGGGCCTTGAAAATCTCTTGATACGCGGCGGGGGTGAAACCCAGATGCAGGCTATTGCCCGTATCCAGCACCGGACGCTTCACCAGCGTGGGGTGCTCCACGACCGCCGCGACCGCCGTCTTTGCATCCATACCTTCGCGGCGCTCAGCGGGGAGCTGCTTCCAGCTGGTGCTGCGGCGGTTGACCACCGTGTCCCAGCCCAGCTCCGCAAACCAATTCCTGACCTGGGCTGCGGACAGGCCGTCCTCGCGGAAGTCGTGAAAGCGGTACTCTATGCCGTGCTGGTCAAGCCACTTGCGCGCCTTGCGCACGGTGTCGCAGTTCGGGATGCCGTAAACAGTGATCACGCGAATACCCTGAAAAAATGGTGGGGCAGAATAGCAAAAGCGCTCCCGCTGTGCATACTACGTGCCATGCAAGATGCCATGAAAACCGTCACCCGCAGTCTCACCTGCTACCTGTTGCTGGTGCTGTTGCCGGCAGCACCCGCGCTGGCCGGGCGCGCCGCCGTTGCCATGCCGGATACCTATGCCGCCGCTGCGGCCAGGGATGTGCTGCTGGACGGGGGCAACGCCGTCGATGCGGCGATTGCCGCAGCCTTTGTGCTGGCGGTGACCTACCCGGAGGCCGGTAACATCGGCGGTGGCGGTTTCATGGTGTCCCACGTTGACGGGGAGAGTGCTTTTCTGGACTTCCGTGAAAAGGCGCCGCGTGCAGCCCGTCGCGATATGTTTCTCGATGCCCAGGGGCAGTTTCAGCAGCGCTGGTCGCTGGTGGGCGGGCTGGCGGTGGGGGTGCCCGGCACCGTGCGCGGTCTTGAAGCCGCCCACAAGCGCTACGCCCGCCTGCCCTTGAAGCGCCTTTTGGTGCCGGCGGTACAGCTGGCGCGGGACGGGTTTATCGTGCCCCCCTCCCTGGCCGAGATGGCGGCGGAGTCCAGCGCGTATTTCGCCGGCGAGGTGAACTTTGCCCGACACTTCAGGCTGGTGGCGGGGGAGCGCTTCCGGCAGCCCGCCCTGGCACTGACCTTGATGCGCATCGCCGACGATCCGGACAATTTCTATCGCGGCCTGATCGCCCAGCAGATTATCAGCCAGATGGCTGACAGCGGCGGGCTGATTACCGCGCGGGACCTGATCGAGTACGAGGCGGTGTGGCGGGAGCCGCTGGCGTTTGACTGGCGCGGCTACCGGGTTGTATCGACGCCGCCGCCCAGCTCCGGCGGTATTGCCCTGGCCCAGCAGCTGTTGATGCGGGAGGCCGCGGACCGGCTGTTTGAGAATGTGGGCCACAATTCCGCTGCCTACCTGCACCTGCTGGCGGAAATCCAGAAGCGGGTGTTTGCCGATCGCGGTGACTATCTGGGCGACCCGGACTTCGGTGAGGTGCCGGTGACGGCATTGACCGACCCGGACTATCTGCGTGCCCGCGCCGCATCGATCCGCAGCGACGCGATGAGCACGGGCGTGCAGCCTGGTCTGGCGGTGGCCCCCAATGCCCCGGCGCTGGAAAGCACCGATACCACACACTTTTCCGTACTGGATGGGGAGGGCAATGCGGTTTCCCTCACCTACACCCTCAATTTTGAGTTCGGCAGCGGCGTGGTGGTCGAGGGCGCAGGGTTTTTGCTCAATAACGAAATGGATGATTTCAGTGCCAGGCCGGGCGTGCCCAACAAGTTCGGCGTGATCGGTGCGGATATGAACGCCATC
>JAZBPS010000145.1:0-5235 GCA_036353375.1 Halieaceae bacterium
GGCTGGGTCAACGCGCGCAGCCGGTCATCGCTGAACGCCCCTCTGTGCAGAGAGCGGTAGACTTTGGCCGAGCTTGAAATGACATCGAACTCGCGGTGCAGGCTTCCAAGGGATTCGCTGGACCCCAGAAACATCACCCCATCCGGGTTCAGCGCGTACTGGAATCGTCGCAAAACGGCTTTCTGCAGATCCTGTTCAAAGTAGATCAAGGTATTGCGGCAGGAGAGCAGGTCCAGCCTGGTGAACGGCGCATCAGTGATCATGTTGTGGCGGGCGAAGATAACCATCTTCCGGATATCCTGGTTAATCCGGTAGGCCTCCCCAAAGCGGCTGAAGAAACGCTTGAGCCTTTCCGGCGATAGTTCTGCCACGATAGAGGCGGGATAAGTACCCGCGGGCGCCACGTCCAGATAGGACTGCTCTAGATCGGTGGCGAAGATCTTGACTATCAGACGCTTGTCCAGCTGATCCATCAGTTCGCTCAGCAGCATGGCGATCGTATAGGCTTCTTCGCCCGTTGAGCAGCCCGCGACCCAGACCCGGTACTCTTGTCCCGTCTCCCGCTTCAACAATTCAGCTTGCAGGGTCTGTTGCAGAATCTCTATCAGTGCGGGATCCCTGAAGAAGGATGTGACACCGATGAGAATATCCCTTGCCAGGGTATTCAGCTCTCGCGAATCCTCACGCAGCAACTTCAGGTAATCCTGCAGGGACACCATTTTGCACAGGGCCATGCGCCTGTCGACGCGCCTTGCCGTCGTGGTTTTCTTGTACTTGTCAAAGGGATTGCCGGTACGCTCTTTGAGCTCTTCCAGCACATCGGTAAGAGTCACCTCTGCTTCGATGTTGTCCGCCTCTGTCTCAAGTCTCACGTAGGAGATGGAAGACCGGTCCTGAGAGTGTTCGAGGTGCTCCAGAACGCGCATGGCCAGGTACTCGGGGTCGCCATTGTCATCGACACAGTTGGTTGCCAGAGCGGAGGCGGGCATGCCGTCGAACTGGGCCGTTTCCGGGCTTTGCGCTAGCGAGAGTCCGCCCGCAGCGTTCACTGCGGTAATGCCGCGGGTTCCGTCCGTGCCGGTGCCTGAAAGTACGACCGCAACCAGCTTTTTTCCGTAGCGCTCGGCGGCAGATGCCAGGAAGATATTGATCGGCAGGTTAACGCCTGATGTTTCCTTCCCGGCGAGGCCGAAGTAATTCCGGTCCTTCAGGTAAATATTGTGTGTCGGCGGGATCAGGTAGATATGGCCGGGCACCACCGGCATGCCGTCTTCTACCGTTTGTATCGGCATATCGGTGCCCCTGGCCAGCAACTCCCGCATCATGCTCTTGTAGTCTGCCGACAGATGCTGGATGACGACGAAAGCCGCCTGCTTGTTGACGCCGCATTCGCTGATGAAGGTCTGTATCGGTTCGAGGCCGCCCGCCGACGCGCCGATGACGACCAGGTAGGGCTGGGTGTTATCCTCTGCGTTCATGCCGCGCCTGCTGTCTTTGTCTGTGACCGGGGAGAATGAAACCATACCCGCGCTGGCTTTAAAATACGTGGATTCGACAGTGCATAAACCGGCGTTTGCCAGTTTCCTGGTGGCGCGTCTAATGCCTGACCTCCTCTGGTGCCGGGCAACGTCCGGGTGATACCTTTTTCATCCAGTCTTGTTGCGTTCGTAGCTGGTTGTATCGACGCTCAGCTGCGGCGCCACTCAGGCGGGCGGTTAGTATTTTTTACGCTGGTGCGGTGTTGTCGGCAGTCGCGCATAGACCCTACAGGCAAATGCAGGAGTAACTACCATGGGATTCAGTTTCAGAACCGCCGTCGGTCTGGTCTGCCTGCTGGCGGTTGGCTGTGCGCAGAATAAACCCGCTACACAGGCCCTCAGTGAACAGACACTGGAAGGCGCTGCCTGGACCCTGGTCGAGCTGGACGGGCAGCCGGCGCCCCTCGGCGCTGATGGCAGGGCGATCAGCATCAACTTCGCCGCGCAACGCGCCTCCGGCTTTTCGGGCTGCAACCGCTTCACAGGCGCCTACAAGCTGGAAGGAAACAGGCTGGCTTTCGGTAACCTCGCGGTGACCCGCATGGCCTGCGCCCAGGGTATGCAGACGGAGGATGCGGTACTGGATGCGCTGGCGCGTGTTGTGCTCGCCTCACTGGAAGACGGCCGCCTGCGGATGAGTGATGGCGACAGCACCTTATTGATGATATTCCAGCGGTGAGGTGCCGTGACCTGTAGATCTGCAGGTTTTCGGGGCGTCTTGTGTCTGCCGTGACGAGTTCCCCCGCCAGCTACGCGCTGGTGCCGGAGCAGGATGGCTTGCTGAGGCTTGATCTGCTGGGAGACTGGACGCTGGCCGCGGGGCCTCCTGCCTCTGCTGCCGTGCTGGATGAGGTCCGGGCCCAGCCGGCGGAATGTCTGCGTCTTTCAGGCGCGGGCGTGAAGCAGTGGGACAGCGCTCTGCCTGCCTTTCTTTTGCAATGCCATGAATTCTGCCGTCGCAATGGCATGCAGTTCGAGGCGCTTGACCTGCCAGACGGTGCCGGACGCCTGTTGGCACTGGCCACGGAAGTTGAGGGCCATCAGCGGCCGGAAGTGCCAGCCGGGACCCTGCTGCAAGCCCTGGACCCGCGTGCAGGCCTGCGCAGGTTAACGGACGCCCTGCAGGATAATCTCGCGTTTATCGGCGACGTGACCCTGGCGTTCGGACGGTACCTGCTGGGGCGTGCCAACACGCGCCGGGAAGACTTGCTCAACTTCATCTACCAGGCGGGCCCCTCTGCGTTCGGCATTATCACCCTGACCAGTTTTCTGGTGGGTATGATCCTCGCCTACCTGGGCGCTGCCCAGCTTGCGCAATTTGGCGCGCAGATTTACGTGGCCGACCTGGTCACAGTGGGCATGCTGCGTGAAATGGGCGCGCTGATGGTGGCGGTTGTGATGGCAGGCCGCACCGGTGCTGCCTACGCCGCACAGTTGGGCACCATGCAGACCCGTGAGGAAATTGACGCCATTGTCACCCTGGGAATCTCGCCGGTGGAGTTCCTGGTGCTGCCAAGGATGCTGGCTCTGGTACTGGTCATGCCGCTGCTGGTGGTCTACGCGAATGTTATAGGCATACTTGGCGGTGCACTGGTGGCGGCCGGCATGAATGTGTCGCTGATCCAGTTCCTGCAGCAGATGCAGCAGGTCCTGGCGTTTGACCACCTGGGCGTTGGCCTGTTGAAAAGTGTCTTCTTCGGGCTGCTGATTGCACTGGCCGGGTGTCGCGCCGGCATGCGCTGCGGTCGCAGCTCGGCCGCGGTCGGCCAGGCCGCGACAGCGGCTGTCGTGACCAGCATCGTGTACCTGATCGTTGCGGACGCAACCTTCAATATCCTGTTCCAGGAGTTGGGGATATGAGCCCGCGGGAAACCCACATCGAGGTCAGGGACCTGACCATGGCCTACGGCAGCCGGGTGATACAGCGGGACCTGAGCTTTGACGTGCACCGTGGCGACGTGTTCATCATTATGGGTGGCAGCGGCTGCGGTAAGAGCACACTGCTCAAGCATATGATCGGGCTGTTCCCGCCGGCGGCCGGCGATATCCTGTTCGAAGGCGTCAGCTTTCAGCAGGCCGATGACGAGGCCCGCTTCCGCATGCGCCGCAGCTGGGGCATTACCTACCAGACGGGCGGACTGTTTTCAGCCATGACCCTTGCGCAGAATGTTGGCCTGCCACTGCAGCAGTACACGGATCTCAGCCCGGCCGAGATTGAAGATGTGGTGGCCTACAAGCTGGCGTTGGTGGGTCTGGGTGGCTACCAGGACTACTATCCATCGGAGATTTCCGGGGGCATGCAGAAGCGTGCCGGCCTGGCCCGTGCGATTGCGCTGGATCCGGAGATCCTGTTCTTTGACGAGCCCTCGGCAGGGTTGGATCCGATCAGCTCGCAACTGCTGGATGAGTTGATCCTGCAAATGCAGGAAAGCCTGGGAGCGACCGTGGTGATTGTGACCCACGAACTGGCTAGCATTTTTGCTATCGCCAACAACTCGGTGTTTCTGGACGCAGAGACCAGGACCATGATTGACTATGGCGATCCCAGGATACTTCGCGAGCACAGCGCCCAGGAGAAAGTCCGGCGCTTTCTATGCCGCGGTGCACCCGAGCCTGCAGGAACCAGAGTATGAGCAAACCTGCGAACAACGTGGCCATCGGCGCCTTTGTCGTGGGCGGCCTGCTGATACTGATGGCCCTGCTATTTTCTTTGAGCGGCAGCCTGTTCCAGCGCAATACGGTCACCGGGCTGGTTATCTTCGACGGATCCGTCAAGGGTCTGAAGGTGGGTGCGCCCGTGGCTTTCAAGGGTGTACAGATTGGCGAGGTGACCAGTGTGGATGTGGTGGTAGAGAGCGATACGTTCGAGGTCATCACGCCGGTGGTCATGCGCATCAACCGGGACCGTATCCGTCGAACCGACCAGGGTGAGGGCGGCTACATGGACATCAATGTACTGATTGAGCGGGGCCTACGGGCGCAATTGCAGACCCAGAGCCTGCTGACGGGCTTGCTCTACGTGCAGCTCGATTTCCATCCGGGCACGGAGCCGCGTTACGCCGCGGATGACCTCAGCAAATACCAGATCGACGATGAGATACTGATTGTCCCCACAATACCCACGGACCTCGAAAGGCTGGCGGAAGGGCTGGAAGAGATCGATATCCTCGGTCTGTTGGCGACCGCCAACAGTGTGGTGTCGGGGATCGACACCATCGTGAACGACCCGGCCTTGCAGGCACTGCCGGGTGAGCTGAGCGCGACACTGGGCTCGCTGCAGACGGTGACCAACAGGCTCGATCAACAGATAGCCACGCTGTCTCCCAGCCTGGTGTCACTGGTAGAGAATACCGACGGGGCTGTGGAGGCCCTTAACCGGGACCTGCCAGAGATGAGTCGTGATATGCAGGAGGCCCTGGTCACCCTGAACGAAACGCTGGGTGCCACGCAGCAGGCGATGCAGGGTGTCGCCTACGTACTTTCGGATGATTCGGCGGTGCTGTACGACGTGCGCGAAGCGGCGCGTGAGCTGGGTCGGGCGGGGCGCTCGCTGCAGTCGCTGGCCGAGAGCCTTGAAACACAGCCGGAAGCCATCATCAGGGGACGACAGGGAGAGTAGTCATGACAGGCAGACTGGCCTTCGCATTTATCCTGTTCACGGTGGCGCTGATCGCGGGCTGCGGCACATCGCCACGTA
>JAZBPS010000146.1:0-2041 GCA_036353375.1 Halieaceae bacterium
ACCTTGGGCGCCGCGCTGCCGTTGCTGGTGGCGTGGATTTTCCCGGGCCCGCGCCTGGTGCCGCTGGTTATCACCAGCGCGCTGCTGTCACTGGCACTACTGGGTGGCGCCGCCGCGCGCGCCGGCGGGGCCTCCATGCCTGTGGGTGCCATGCGTGTCACCTTCTGGGGTAGCCTCGCCATGGCCCTGACGGCACTGGTCGGGCGCCTGTTTGATGTGGTTGCGTAATGGCCCTTAAATCCACCGTTTACAAGGTGTCACTTAACGTCGCGGACATGGACCGACAGGTTTATGGCGACTTTCCCCTGGTGGTAGCGCGGCACCCGTCGGAGACAGAGGCCCGAATGATGCTACGGGTGCTGGCCTTTGCGCTGCACGCCTCGGATCGGCTTGTGTTCGGCCGTGGCATCAGCACCGACGATGAGCCGGACCTGTGGCAGAAATCCCTCACCGGCGAGATCGAGCTGTGGGTGGAACTGGGCACACCCGAGCCGGAGCGTTTGAAGAAAGCCTGCGGTCGCGCGCAGGCGGTGGTGTTGTACTGTTACGGCGACCGGGCAACGCCGGTGTGGTGGAGCAAGCATCGCCCGATGCTGGAGGGGCTGGATCGGCTGGCGGTCTACCAGATCAGCGACGATCCCTGCAGTCAACTCGCTGCGCTGGCCGCCAGCCTCGACAGCCTGCAGTGCACAATAGAGAGCGGCGAGGCCTGGTTCAGCGGCGATAATGCCAGTGTCCACGTGACCCCTGTCACGCTCAAAGCGGGAGGCGCGATGCACGGCCAGGGCCGCTAGCCTGCGCTGTTTTCGCTACTGTCCGCTGCCGTAGTTAGCTGAGCCCTGCCGGCAAAATAACGAAGCGCCAGGAAATAGGTCGCCACGCCAGCTGGCAGCGCCATCACACTGCCCCCGGCGAGCAGGACCAGAATGATGTCCCCGCCCACGTTGGCGAGGGCGGACAGACTGCCGGAGAGCCCGGCGGAGCCCTGGATCTGGTCCATTACGGCCTGCACCCTGTCCCAGCTGACGCCGCTGGTTACCAGCCTGTTGCCGCAGGCCAATGCGAGGAAATACCACAGCGCGACAACGAAGGGGTTGGCGACTGTATGCCCCACGACAAAGGCTGCCAGGAGATTGGCCCGCGCCGGCACCGCCAGCAGCAGTATCAGGCCGGAGCGCAGGGGCACCACCGGCATGATGCCGGCGAATACGCCGATACCGCAGCCCAGCGCGAGGGATTGCGGAGAACCCTGCAGGCCACGCAGCTTGAGCAGGTTGTATCTCAGGCGCCGGTACAGCGACATGGAAGTGCCACGCTGCGAAGGAATAGGGTTTGCAGCTTACATCTATGGCGGCTGCGATGGCAGCATCAGGCAGTTTGACTGCGCGCGGGAATGCATAATGCCGTCTACACTCAGGGGGAAGGAGGTGCCTATGCACGCTACTGCAGAATCCGAGACAGCGGCCGATCCCGGCCTGGACCTGGCGATGGAATCCCTGCCGGGTCATGCGCTGCACGCACTGCTGGAGCGCTATCGCTCCCGGCATCCGGTGAGCCCGGTGCGTTATGCCGGCGAGCCTGCCTTTTTATTCACCGGCCATGCCGAAGTCGCTGCGGCGTTTCGCGATAATGACCGCTTTCCGCCGGCCGAGGCGTACAGGCGCACTATTGAGCCGGTGCAGGGTGTGACGTTCCAGACCCTCGAAGATGAACAGCATCGGCTGTACCGGCGTTTGGCGACACCGGCGTTTCGCTCCAAAACGGTGGAGAAGATGGAGGTTGAAGGCCTGGCAGCGCTGGCCCATGAGTTGATTGATGCGTTGCCGCCGGGCGGCACTGATCTGGCGCGCGACTTCACCCACCGCTATCCCTTTATGGTGATCAGCCGCATGCTTGGCATCCCGCTGGATCGGGAAGAGGCGTTTCGGGGGTGGGCCGCGGGTTTTCTGGCGTTCACGCGCGATGCGGAGCACGCCCACTGGTGCTCCCGGCAGATCACGGAATACCTGCTGCCCATTCTCGCCGACAGGCGCCGCGCGCC
>JAZBPS010000147.1:0-12478 GCA_036353375.1 Halieaceae bacterium
CCTGAACCCTCACGTATCGCGGTGCAGAAATCGGCTGCATAGCTTGCGCTGCCGGGATCGGTGCACAGCGCCATCTCACCCAGGAACTCAGCGTGGTCCGTGACCGCCGCAAAATCCAGCGGCTGCGTCAGGCGCACAGTCCTGCCCGATGGCAGGGTCATGTTTTCGCCGAACGCAAAGCTGTAGGCGTCGTCAGGGGTCGCCGTGACACCAAAGTTATATGCATCGCTGGATAGCGAGGTATGAACATGCAGGTCACCGAAAAAGGCCTTGCGCAGCGGGTACTGTGTGTCGCAGGGCGGCGGCGCGTCTGTTTTGCTGAGTTCTGTAGCGGCAAAGCTGGACTCGGGCGGTGGTTCCGCGCTGCACGCAACCAGCCCTACCGACAAAAACACCAACAGCGAAGGACGTCGATAAAGCGCCGCGCACACTGCCGGCGAAGCCGTTTTATTTCGGATGAAACCGCCCATGTGGCGAGCCCTGTTACGCGAGTTGTTTCCGAATTTTCAGTATAACCCTGCCAACGACCCGAGACCCCCGTCAGTGGAGCTATACTGATCAAGGTAAGCATGGAGGCCTCGATGGATAGTAAAACGGTTCTAATCACGGGCGGCAGTCGCGGCATCGGTCGCGCGATTGCCGTGTCGCTGGCCGCGCAGGGACACCGGGTCGCCGTCACCGGGCGGGATAACGAAAAACTGGCTGAGGTCGTGCAGGAACTACCCGGTGGAATTGCGATTGATGCCGACGTCGCTGACGCATCCCATACCAGCGCCGTGATTGATGAGGTTGAAAAAGATCTGGGGCCCGTCGATGTGTTGATCAACAACGCGGGGATTGGCGGCGGTGATGCCGGGCCACAGAGCTTCATGGACATGTCGGTCGATGACTGGTGGCGCGTACAGGAAACCAATGTGAAGGGCCCTGTGCTCTACAGTCACGCCGTATTGCCCGGCATGGTTGAGCGCGGCAGCGGCGTTATCATCAACATGGGCAGCTACATCGCTATCCGCCCGATGCCCGGTGCCACAGCCTACGCCGCCAGCAAGGCCGCGTTGGCGCGGTTCACCGATTGCCTGTCAGCCGATCTCGAGGGCAGCGGGGTTCAGGTGTTTTGCGTCAGTCCGGGTCTTGTGCTCACCGATATGACCCGGGACCTGCCCTTTATCGCCGACATTCCCGACAGCGAGTTTCAGCAGCCAGAGGATATAGCCGGCCATGTCACCCGGTTGATCAGTGGGCGCTTCGCGCCTTTAAGCGGCCTGTTCCTGCACGTGAAAGACGATCTGGAAGCACTGCTGGAACATGCCGACAGCCTGCGGGAGCAGCGCCTGTACTCCCTGCGCATCGATGGCATTAAGGGGTTGATACCATGAAGCACCTGCTGCGGCTTACCGCACTCATCGGCGGCCTTTCCCTTGCAGGGACCGCCTTCGCCGCGTGGGAACACCGCTACAAGAAGGTTGACGACTACGGCCACCACATCTATCTGGAGCAACACGAGTTTCCTTTCCTGTCCTCCGGGCCCGTTGACCCGGCACCGTCGCCCGATGGGCGCAGCCTCGCCTTTGCCGCCCAGGGTTGGCTGTGGCTGCTAGACCTGGACACCGGCGTGGCCACACAACTTACCGATGGCAGCGCTCTGGACAGCCGACCGCGCTGGTCCGCCGAAGGCAAACAGCTCGCGTTTGTGCGTGACGACGGCCGGGACACCCGCCTGGTGCTGCGGGATATTTCCAGCGGGCGGGAAACCATTATCAACACCGATGCCATCGAGCTGGACCCGGAGTTATCAGCCGACGGACGCTACCTGTATTACAGCTCGGCACAATCCGGGGTTCTCAGTCTGTGGCGGCGGGAGTTGGCCACGGGCGCAGACGAGGAGCTGACCCAGTTGCCCCGCACTGAGCGCAGCCCGCGCCGCCTGGGTCGCAGTGGCAGGATTATGTATATGCACCAGGCCTATCCCCACCGCGACCTGCGACTGTACGACCCCGCCAGCGGGGAAGACCAGGTCATACGCAGCAACATGCTGGCGGAGATCATGGGATTTGACGTGCATCCCGGTGGCCAGTCAGTGGTATTCAATTTTCCCACCCGGGATGACTACCACCTGATGGTGTTCGATATCGACAAACCCGACACGCCGCGACAGCTCACCTTTGGCACAGACTACGCGCTGATGCCCGCCTTCAGCGCCGACGGCAGTACCGTGTTCTATGTAACCCCGGATACCCGGCAGCAGTTTCAGTTGATGCAGGTGCCCACGGCCGGCGGCAAGGCCGCCCCGGTAGCGATTACGCGCTGGGACTACCTGCATGCGCCGGCGCGTGTCGCGATCAACACCACCAACGCCGGGGGTGAACCCGCCCCGGCGCGGCTGGCCCTGCGCCGCAGCGACGGCCATCCGATAGCGTCAACGCAGGGGCCCACCTATTTCGATTCCCAGAACGGCCTGCATTATTTCTATACCCACGGCGAGCTTGAAATACCCGTGCCTGCCGGACGCTATGAAGTCACCGCCGCCCGGGGCCTGATGGGTCTGCCCGCCAGCGTGACGGTTGAAGTCAAGGCCGGGCGCGCGTCGCGGGCCACGCTACCAGTGGACACGGTTTGGGATGCGAAGGCGGCCGGTTACGTGTCGGCGGACCAGCACGTGCACCTGAACGCCGACGGCGCCTTCCGCGTCACCCTGGAAGACGCCCTGCCCCTGCTCGCCGGCGAAGACCTGGACCAGCTCATCACCATGTCCTGGAACAAGTACAACCGTTACCTGGACCTGGACATTCTCGGACAGCAGGCGCGCAATGCCCGCGGGCAGCTGGTGTTCCAGTCGCAGGAGGTGCGCTCGGGTTTCCACGGCCACGTCGGCCTGATCGGCAACCGCGACGCCTTCTATCCCTGGTTCTTTGGTCCGCGCACCCCGCGCTATGGCCGGGTAGACCGCAGCAACGGCGAGGTGCTGGACTTCGCCGCCCGGTCCAACGTATTGGCTACATACGTGCATCCCATCTCCGGGGCGCAGGACCCCTTCGATGATTTTGACGCCAACCCGATTCCCCTGGAGCTGGTCTCCGACGGCGTACTCAGTGAGGAAATGGGCCTGGAGCTGGTTTGCGCCTGGACCACCCCGCTGGCCAATGCCGCCGTGTGGTATCGCTTGTTGAATATCGGCAAACCTGTCTATGCGACATCGGGCACCGATGCCTTTGTGGACTTCCAGCGTACCCCTGCCATGGGTACCGCGCGTCTGTACACACCGGACCCCAGCGGCAACAACAGACTACAGGACGTGTTGCAGAACACCCGTGAAGGTCGCAGCTTCCTCACCACCGGCCCGGCGCTGTTATTCAGTATCGGCGACGGCATTGAACCCGGGGGCGTGATCGCGCCGGGTGAACAGCCCTGGGCGGTCACCCTGGCGGCTGCCGAACCGGTGGAAGCAGTAGAGATCGTGGTCAACGGCACTGTGGTGCAGCGACTTGAAGGCATCGCCGCCGGGGCCACGCGCCGCTACCGCGGCAGTGTCTTCCTGCCCGCCGGAGGCTGGGTGGCCGCCCGGGCTCACGGCGGTGTCGCGGGCTGGCCCGGCATGTCGGCAGACCAGTTTGCGCATTCCTCGCCGATATGGATTGAGGCGCGCGGGAGCGTGCATCCCCCGGCTGCGAAAGCGGCCGCGGCAGACCTGCTGCGCGCCATTGATCATGCGGAGCAGCAGGCTCGCAAAGGATATGGCGACACTCCCATACCCATGATGCTGGGGCGCTTCGACGCCGCGCGCGAGGCCCTGCGCCGCTGGCGCGATACCCCGTACGCGGACTGAAAGCCCCGTGCAAGGGCTCTCAGGGCCCTGGGAGCGGCCGATAAACGGTGCAGTTAGTCAGACTGCGCCGACGGCGGCAGTGTTGTACATTCCCCTCTGTAAATACGTCGAAATCACCAGGCGAGGCCGCCATGAACGCAGACGCACAGACGCTCTCGAACCCTCCCTCTCCCTTTGACCCGGTAACCATCGGGCCGCTGACCCTGCGCAACCGGTTTATCAAATCCGGTGCCAATGAGGGTATGTGCCTGGACGGCCATCCCACCGCCGCGCTGGTTAACCACCACCGGGAGCTGGCCGCCGGCGGCGTGGGTATGACCACCTCCGCCTACCTGAGCGTGGCCAAGGTGGGCCGCACGCTGCCCAACCAGCCCTGGATACGACCGGAGATCCTGCCGGACTTCCGCACTCTCACCGATGCCGTGCACGCCGAGGGCGCTGCCATCTCTGCGCAGATAACCCACGGCGGCTCCTTCGTGACCGGCATGCATGTGCCGGGCCGCTTGATCAGTTCCTCCTCGGGCTTCAATCCCGCCGGCATGATGAAGGGCAACTTCTTTTCCCGGGCCATGAATGAAGACGATATGCGCCGGGTCATCGACGAGTTTGTCACCGCGGCGAAGCTGGCCCGGGACGGTGGTTTCGATGCCGTGGAAATTCATATGGGCCACGGCTACCTGCTGAACCAGTTTATTTCGCCCATGAGCAACAAGCGCAACGACCAGTACGGCGGCAGCGCCGAAAACCGGGTGCGTTTCCCGGCCCGCGTGCTGACCGCGGTGCGGGAAGCGGTGGGCGATGATCTGGCGGTGCTCGCAAAGATCAACGTGGCTGACGGACCCAGCCGCGGTGCCACGGTGGAGGACGGCATTGTCACCGCCAGGGCACTGGAAGAAGCCGGCGCCCATATGCTGGTGCTCTCCGGCGGGCGCAACGTGGAATCCACCTGGTTCATGTTCGGCAGCAACATGAACCGGGAGGAGATCATCAAGGTCATGAAGAAGACCGGCGACAACCTCAGTGCCTTTATGATGAAGCTGGCGGCATCCTCGGAGCGCAAGATTGAATTCAAGGAGATGTACTTCCGCGAGTACTCACAGAAAATCCGCGCCGAGGTGAAACTGCCGCTGGCCTACCTGGGCGGGGTGAAATCCCTCGCCAATGTGGAAACGGCAATGGCCGACGGCTTCGAGTGCGTGGTGCTGGCCCGCGCCCTGCTGCGCGACCCCGACCTGGTGGCCCGTTTCCAGGACGGCAGCCTGAAGGAGTCCCGCTGCGACAACTGCAACGCCTGCGTGGCCTATATCTACGACCCGGCGGGCACGCGCTGCATCTACCGCGGGCCGAATGATCTGAAGGCCAACCAGACCTATGCCTCGGATTGGCAGCCGGCGGCGGCCGACGCATCCTGATGCCAGCGTTGCAGGGTGTCTTCAAGCGGCTTCTGTACCCGGCGGCGCTGCTGTGCCTGGCAGCCTGTGGCAGTGAGCACATCACAAGCTGTGAGCCCTTCGGTGCGGTAACGCCCATTTGCGGCGTAAAGGCGCCCGAGGACATTGAGCCACTGCCGAAAAACGGCGGACTGATCGTTGCGGAGTACGGGGACGACGGCAAACACACCGGCGATCTGCTGTGGTACCAGCCCGGCAGTGATGAGGGCTTTATCACCCTGGTCAGCGACGACGAGGTGGCACCGGGTGCTGGCGACGTGCTGTGGGGCGAGGCTGGCTGTCCCGTTCCCCGCCAGCTTTCCCCCCACGGCATCCACCTTTCCCGGCGCAACAAAAGCTTGCAACTGCTGGTGGTGAATCACGCCTCACCAGATGCCGTGCTGATGTATGAGGTACTGAAGTCGCCAGAGCCCGGGAAGCCACCTGCGCTTGAATGGCGCGGCTGCGTCAGCTTCCCCGGGGAGGCCGCACTCAATGACGTGACCGCGCTGCCCGGGGGCGGTTTCGCGGTAACACATATGTACCCGCGCCAGAACCAGATCATCGGGTTGATCAAGGTAAGCCTGGGCCTTACCGAGGGCCACGTCTGGCTGTGGTCCCCGGAACAGGGGTTGCGGGTACTTCCCGACAGCGGAGCAAAAATCCCCAACGGGATCCAGGCAGCCGCAGACGGCCAGAGCCTGTGGGTGAACCACTCCGCAGACAATGGCCTGCGCCAGTACGCCCTGCCCGGCGGCGAAATCCTGCAGACGGTGCCCGTGCCGAACCTGGACAACTCATCGTGGCTGCCCGATGGGCGCCTGCTGGTCGCTTCCTTCGATTCCATGCTCGGACTGGCCGGTTGCTTTGGCGCAGCCGAGGGAAGCTGTGGGGCGCCCTACAGCCTGGTCGCGGTGGATCCCGCCACCGGCGATACAGAGACCCTGTTTCACAGCTCGGACGGTGAACCCTTTGGCCCCGCCACCATCGCGGTAGCCTACCGCGGGAAACTCTATGCCGGTTCCTTCACCGGCGACCGCATGGCGGTTATCGATATTGATCTGGACTAGCCGGCGCGCGCCCAGGCGCCCCTGCCAAGAAAAAAAGGTTGTGCCATGACGATCTTACTGCGTGACACGCTGGCTCCGGGCGTTCTGGAGCTGCGCATGAACCGACCCGAACGGCTGAACGCCCTCAGCGCGGAACTGGTAGGCGAAATGACAAGTGCCTTCCGGGAACTCAACCGCGACCGCAGCACCCGCGTCGTCGTGTTGACCGGCGAGGGGCGTGGCTTCTGCGCCGGCGCGGATCTCAACCCCGGGTCAGCGGGACCCGGGTCAGTGCCGGGCACCGAAGGCATGGGGGAACTGGGCTACGTCTACAAATTCCAGGAGTACATCGCCGACCTGATGCTGGCGATCGCGGAGTGCGACAAACCGGTGATCGCCGCCGTCAACGGCGCGGCGGTAGGTGGCGGCCTGGCCATTGCCCTGGCCAGCGATATCCGCATCGCCAGCGACGCGGCGAAGTTCGGCTCTGCTTTTATCAAAACCGGCCTGTCATCCTGCGACGTGGGCACGAGTTACCTGCTGCCGCGCATTGTTGGCGTATCCGCCGCCACGGAGCTGATGCTCACGGGGCGCAATATCGATGCTGATGAAGCGCTGGGCCTGAAGCTGGTCTCCAGAAAGGTATCGGCAGATGCGCTGCAGGCCACCGCGCTTGAGCTGGCCAACGCGATTGCGGAGAACAGCGAATACGGCGTGTGGATGACCAAGAAAGGCCTGCGCGCCAACCTGGATGCCCCCAGCCTGCGCCATGC
Source organism: Halieaceae bacterium (assembly GCA_036353375.1). Taxonomy (GTDB): domain Bacteria; phylum Pseudomonadota; class Gammaproteobacteria; order Pseudomonadales; family Halieaceae; genus JANQIO01. Next base: position 7,076 of record JAZBPS010000147.1, read on the forward strand.
CATGGAACTGGAAAACCGCACCCAGGTGCTGGGGACGTTTTCCGGCTGCATGGAGGAAGCCATGCAGGCCTTTCAGGAAGGGCGGCCTCCCCGCTGGAAGCCGCTGTAACGCCTGCGCGGGACGCTGCGTGTCAGGACGCCAGCGGCTGGTAGAACTGGTCGTACCAACGGCGCAACTTATTGATGGGCCCATCACCGTCGCAGAGGATGGGCTCCGCCCGGTAGGTCTTGTCCCGCCAGATCACCACGTCCTGGCCAAACGCCAGATGCGCGGTTAGCGGGTACATCTGCTTGAATTCCTCGGGCAGGGGCTCTTCGGTCAGGCTGGAGACAATCACCGCGCTGCACAAGTCCAGCTCTTCATCATTCACCGGTGTGTGGTAGTTCACCCACCAACTCGCGAAGCTGAGTTCGTCGCTGCGCGACTCGGTGTAGTAATACATGATGGACGGCCCGTGGTAGGTGGCATCGCCCCAGGCGTCTGCGGCTTGCTCCACCGCCTGCTCCTGCATCGCTTTCATATCGAAGGGCGCGCCCTCGGGGATGATCATGCCCGCCGTGGCTGAACGCTGTACCCGGGACAACTGGGTGACGGTTCGCTCGCCGAACTTGTTCTCGAAGGACTTCACCTCGCCACCGTGAACATGGGCGAAGTGCGCCACGTCCACGATGTTCTCAATGACATCGCAGGGCTGGGCCTTGATGCGCGAACGCTGGAAAGACCAGTCGCCCCAACCGTCGGGGCCCCAGTCGGTGATATCCGGTAGGTAGTCTTCCGGCGGGTTGCCTTCCGGGTCATACCATAGCGCGATAAAGCCGTTCTTCTCGATAACGGGCCAGGCCTGCAAGGCGTTCACGGCCTTGTCGGGAATTTTATTGGCGTAGGGAATTTCCACGCAGGTGCCGTTGGCGTCAAAGCGCCAGCCGTGGAACGGACAGGCAATGGTATCCCCGCAGGGGCGGCCGCCGTCGCTGGCCAGGTGCGCGCCCAGGTGCGGGCAGTATGCGTCCAGTACGGCAACGGCACCCGACTCTCCGCGGAATATCACCATTTCCCGGTCGAAGTACTCCAGCGGTTTTACCTCGCCCACTGCCAGCTCCTGGGAAAACAACACGATGTGCCAGCCACGGGCGTAGTGCCCGGGCTGGAGATAGGCAAAAGCTCTGTCAGTCATGCGCTTGCTCCTTGGCGGCCTCGCCCCTGAAGGCGTGCTGCGCCGCGAGATAGGCAAAAGTCATCGCCGAGCCGATGGTGGCGCCGGCACCGGGATAGGTATCGCCCATCACAGCCGCACTGGTATTGCCCGCTGCATACAGGCCGGGGATGGGGTCACCTGCTTCGTTCAACACGCGTCCATGCTCGTCGCAGAGCAGGCCGCCTTTCGTATCCAGGTCGCCCGCCTCTACCCGCAGGGCATAAAAAGGCGGCGTTTCCACCGGACCCAGGCAGGGATTCGGTTGCACCTTCGCGTCCGCGTAGTAGCGATCGTGATGGGTCGCCCCGCGGCCAAAGTCCGGGTCTTCACCCAGGCGCGCGTGCTTGTTAAAGCGGTCCAGGGTCCGGCGCAACTCCAGCCCGTCGATGCCAGTTTCGGTAGCCAGCTCGCCGATGCTGTCCGCCCGGGTCAGCAGGCCGCTGTCCCAGAACGCATCCGGCAGCAAGCCGTCCGTCTCGAGCTTGCCCGGCCGGATATTGCCCGCCGGGTACTTGCGGCGGAACGTGGCATCAAACACCAGGAAGCAGGGCACTGCACCCTCGCCCCGGGATTCGCTGGCGAGCTGATCCTTGACCACGTCCTCGTAGGGCGCCGCCTCATTGGTGAAACGCTTGCCGGCGCGATTGACCATGATGGAATGGGGGTAGGCCTTGCCGGCAATCAGCGCCAGGCGGGCCTCACCATCGGGTAATACCACGGTGGGTGACCACCAGGCACTGCCCATGAACCCCAGCGCCGCCCCCAGCTTCTGGCCCAACAGGATGCCGTCGCCGGTGGCACCCGGACAGGACGCTGTCCAGTCGCCACCCACGGCCGGATGCTGGTACTGTCGACGCAGTTCGGCATTGCGGGAGAATCCGCCGGTGCCCAGCAGCACGCCGCGTCTGGCGCGCACGGTGACCGCCTCGCCGTCCCGCTCGATCTCTGCGCCCACCACGCGCCCGTTCTCATAGAGCAACCCGCGTATCGGCGCATTCAGCCACAGGGGAATACCGCGCTCTTTCATGCTCAGGCGCAGCTTCGCCACCAGCGCCTGCCCCAGCGCCAGACGCTGGTCCCGGCGTCCCTTCAGGCGTGCCGGAATGTCCAGCAGATAGCGCAACACCAGCCACGCGCCCAGCAGGTAGCTTTTCAGGTTCATATCACCCAGCGCACGACCCTCGGGCACGGTGACACTGAAAGGCAGCAGGTTCGCGTAGTCATCACGCATATGCAGCCCGTCCTCGCCCAACCGACGCAGGTGGATGGTGCCCGGGTCCATGGAGCGGCCGCCGGGCTTATAGCCCGCCACGTTTTCGTAGTAATCCATGTAGGCGGGCAGCGGCGTGAAGTCCACATGGCTGTGCTGCATCATGAACTGCAGCATCTCCTGGGCGCGCTCGGCATAGGCGCGCAGGCGCGGCTCGCTGACGCTATCGCCGATCAGGCCCTTGAGGTACTGATAGCCATCTTCGATGCTGTCGATCACACCGTGCTCGGCCTGGCGGTGGTTGCCAGGAATCCAGGCCACGCCGCCGGACTTGCAGGTGGTGCCGCCCCACATGGGCTCCTTTTCGACCAGCAGGACCTCGCCGCCCAGCTCGTGGGCCACGACAGCACCTGTCATACCCGCAGCACCGCTGCCGGCAACCAGCCAGTCCACTTCTATCTGTTTACTCATAGCAGGCAGCGTAGAGCTTCCAGCCGAGCACCGACAACGCAAAGCACCGTTTTAGGGCGCACTGGTATGAACTGGCTAACCTGTCATCCGCGACAGCAGCGCTATCTTAGCCATGACGTAAATACGACAAGGAGAGCCAGCATGTACGCTATGGTGATACACCAGACCGGAGGCCCTGAGGTGTTTTCCTGGGAGGAAGTACCCACGCCTGAGCCGGGGCCTGGCGAGGTGCGGATCAAGGTGGCCTGGGCAGGCGTGAACCCCGCGGACTGGAAGAATCGGCAGGGGATGCTGGCAGCCTTCAGGCCCTATACCTTCCCGTGTATTGTAGGCTTTGACGCTGCCGGCACCGTCGATGCGCTGGGCGAGGGCGTCACCGGTTTCGCGCCCGGCGACCGGGTCGTTACACCCACCAACCAGGGCCAGGGCGGGCCGGGTAGCTACGCCGAATACACACTCGCCAGCATCGACAAAGTGGCCCGGGTGCCCGACGGCCTCAGCTTGCAGCAAGCTGCCGCCTTGCCCGTTGCAGCGCTGACCGCCTGGCAGGGCGTGATGGAGCGCGGCGGCGTCAAGCAGGGCGACAGGATACTGATTCACGGCGGCTCCGGCGGCGTGGGCAGTTTCGCGGTGCAGTTTGCGCACAACGCGGGCGCCGAGGTTGCAGCCACCTGCAGCACGCCCAACGTGGACTATGTCAAAGGGCTGGGCGCAGCGGAGGTTATTGACTACCGCGAGCAGGATATCCCGGACGCCCTGGCACGCTGGGCACCCGACGGCGTTGACCTGCTGGTGGACGCAGTGGGTGTAAGCACGCTGCCCAACGCACTGGACTTGCTGCGCCCGGGCGGCTGCCTGGTCCGCATCCCGACCCTCAACGACGACGGCGACCCCGCAGCGGCAATGGCGGAGAGCGAGCAACGCGGCCTGCGACAGGTCTTCTCCACCATGGACGACACTGACTGTGCCGCCGCGCTGGAGCGTATTATGGCCATGATCATCTCTGGCGATATCCAGATGCCACCGCTGGAAACTCACCCGCTGCAGCAGGTCGCCGAGGTGCACCGCCAGCTGGAGCAGGGCCACAACCGCGGCAAGATCGTTCTATCCGTCGGTCAGCATGACTGAACCGTACATTTCATCGCGAGGTCTATACTGAAGCCATGACGCTTTGCCCCCACGCCAGCCTGCTGGACATCCGCAACTTCGAGCAGGGCACGCCGCGCGAAGAAATCGCGCGCCTGCGGCAATCCCACCGCATGGTCTGGCAGGAAGACGAGTACGCCAACGGCGGCCACTGGCTGGTGCTGCAGGCTGCCGACATCGACACCGTGCTGAAAACGCCTGCCGACTTCACCAACAACTTCAGCCCGCTGCTGGAAGACTTCCCGGAGGAGTTCCTGCCCGAGGCACAGAAGAGCCTGACCTTCATGGACCCGCCCCAGCATCGTAGCTATCGGGCGCTGGCGGACTTCGCTTTCAAGCCGCGGGTACTGGCAGAACGGGTACCACTGATGCAGGCCATTGCCGAGGGTATCCTCGATGGCCTTGGGGATAGCGGTGAGTGCGAGTTTGTGGACGCAGTCGCGGCGCGCTTCCCGGTGGATGTGCTGTTCAGGCTACTGGGGGTGGATGAACAGGACTACCAGCGCGTGGTGGACATCACCAATACCATGCTGCTGGCGAACGACCCCGATTATGCCAAGGACCGGATAGAAGGCTTTATGGCCTCACTCGCCCTGTTCGAGTTCGGTGCCGAACTGGCCCAGTCCCATCGGGACAGGCCGCGCGATTCCATGACCGCGCAAATGCTGGAGACGGAGATCGACGGCATACGCATGAGCAACGAGCAGTACGGCAGCTTCTTCAACAACCTGGTGGCCGGCGGCGTGGAAACAACCCGCAACACCCTGGCGTGGCTGGTGTATGAACTGTGCCAGCACCCGGAGCAATGGGCGCTGCTGAAGCAGCAGCCCGAACTGGTGCCCAACGCCGTGGAAGAAATCCTGCGCCTGCGCAACACCGTGGTCTACCTGCGCCGCACCGCCACCCGCGATATGGAATTTGCCGGCGAGCAAATTCGCAAGGGCGACAAGCTCGTATGCGTGCTGGGCTCGCCCAACCGCGATCCCGAGCTGTTCGATAACCCCGACAGCTTCGACGTTTCACGCCCTGTGGCAGCCACCCGACGGCACTACCGCACCTTCGGCGCAGGCCCCCACTTCTGCATCGGCGTGCACCAGGCCCGCATGAACCTCGAAGTAATGACCGCGGCCATCGTCAACCGCTGGTCGGATATCACCCTGCTGGCGCAGCCCGCCTACTTCCGCTCCAATTTCATGGACGGCTTCAAGCGGCTGCAGATTGCCTATTCGGCGTAAAGAGCACGGTTTTACTACTTTCCACGTCATCCTCGCGTAGGCCTCGCACTTCGTCATCCCCGCGTAGGCCTCGCACTTCGTCATCCCCGCGCAGGCCTCGCACTTCGTCATCCCCGCGTAGGCCTCGCACTTCGTCATCCCCGCG
>JAZBPS010000148.1:0-2869 GCA_036353375.1 Halieaceae bacterium
AAGGAACTGCGGCAGAACACCGAGGCCATGAAGATGCAGTTCGTCGAGATCCAGCGCTCGGCAGAACAGGCCACGGTGCAGGCCGAGGCCACCCAGCGCGCGGAGCTGCACCAGCGCAGGGAATCCTACCTCAAGCTTGCAGAGCTGGTGCGCACCCAGCTCGGGTACGTGGTGGGCCTGCTGTACCTGTCCACCCAGCTGGCGGACGCCAATGAGGAGAAGGTACCCGCCGAGCGGCTCGCCAACCTGTGGATGGTGGTGGGCCGCGACGATCCCGAGGCATTTTCCCGCGAACTGCTGCGGATCAGCACTGTCAGCACCCTCCAGTACCGCTACAAACTGTTTTTCGGCACCGAGATTCGCACCCGTCACACCACCAACTTCGAACACAGCTTCGAACGCCTGCTGCGGGCCGCCGAGAGCTGTGACGAGGACGATATGATCCGCGATGCCCTGATGGGCAGCGCCCACGGCAACCTCTACAGGCGCATCCAGCAGGTCCGTGAACAGGTGCCGGAAGGGTTCGAGATCGGGGTCTACAACTTCGACCCGGACAGCCGCGAGGGCGAGCCTCAGACCGTCTAGCCCGGTTTCCGCAACAGTGCTTCCAGTTCAAACACGTGCGGGTCATGCACGCCCAGCTCCCGCAGGGACTCCGCCAGTGTTAGTAGATACTCACGGTTACTCCCGCTGGGGCCATGGCTTTCGGCAATATGACTGGCGATGGCCGGCAGTGAATCCGGCCCCAGGAAGGCATGGTTTGCCTCATCAGCGATATACACCGTCGCCGTCACTTCCCGACCCTCGGCCAGGTGCATCGGCGTATCCACTCGCCGATAGCCATTCTTTTCCCGGTGATCGAGGTGATCGAATACTGACTCACTGATGCGATAGGCCATGCCGTCGCAGCGCTGGCCGGAGGACTCGACCAGCGTAACCACCCTGCCGGGGGCCTCCGGCGTGCCACGGTGATCATGGGAACCCTGCCAGAAGCGCCGCTCCCAGCCCAGGATATGGGCAGGCTGGCGCTCCAGGTAGGGGAAATCCACCTTGTAGATCAACGAGCCGTAGCCGAATACCCAGTGATGCATGCGTGTAAATTGAATGAGTGAACTGAAAAGTGGATTGAGACGTTAAAAACGCCAGGGGCAGATGCTGCCGAAGGCCGCAAATACCTTCAGCCCCGGGAAATTGTGACCTGTTTCCAGACTGTTGAACTTTAGCCCTGAGGGTCTTTCTAACCCACCGTGCAATGCTGCTACACTATAAAACCGCTTTCGAGGTGAGAAAACCATTGATTAGACAACGCATCTCGGCGCGCCTGCTGGCGCGTCTTACAGCGCCGGCCCTCGCCCTTTCACTGGTCCCCCTGGCGAGCGCCGTCACAGTCGCTCCCGATGATATCATCGCCCCCTCCCAGAACATGGGCAAAACCGCCATGGAACTGGTTGAGAAGCTGGAGACCCGGCACTACTCCAAGCGAGAGTTTGACGACGCCCTGTCTTCCGAATTACTGGACAATTACCTCGACAGCCTCGACCCCACACGCTCATTCCTCTACGCCGACGACGTTGCTCGCTTTGAATCCAGGCGCTACCAGCTGGACGACGAGTTCAGCAAGGGCAACTTGAGCACCGGCTTCGACATCTTCAATCTTTACCAGGACCGTCTGGAAGCCCGCCTCGAAGGTCTGGTGGAGGAACTGCCGGACCTGATCGCCAGCATGGATTTCTCGGTGGAAGAAAGCCTGTCCCTCGAACCCGAAAAGCAGGGCTGGCCGCTGGACGAGGCGGAAGCCGACGAGCGCTGGCGCAAGTCGATCAAAAACTCCGTGCTGAGCCTCAAGATTGCCGGCAAGGAAGACGAGGAAATTGGCCCCGTGCTGGTCAAGCGTTACACCAACCAGCTCAAGCGCATCGAGCAGTACAACGCCCAGGATGTGTTCCAGGTCTACGCCAACGCCCTGTCCGAGCTCTACGACCCGCACACCAACTACCTGTCTCCGCGCACCTCCGAGAACTTCAATATCAACATGAGCCTGTCCCTGGAGGGCATCGGTGCCGTGTTGCAGCTGGAGGATGAATACACCAAGGTGGCCCGCATCGTTACCGCCGGCCCGGCCGACAAACAGGGTGAACTGCAGCCGTCTGACCGCATCCTGGCTGTGGCCCAGGGCGAAGACGGGGCCTTTGAAGACGTACTCGGCTGGCGCCTGGACGAAGTCGTGCAACTGATACGCGGCCCCAAGGGCACCACCGTGCGCCTGGAGGTCATCCCCGCCAAGGCCGCCAGCCAGGATGAGCGCAAGGTCATCACCATTGTGCGCAACAAGGTAAAGCTGGAAGAGCAGAGCGCGCAGAAGGAAATCATTGAAGTCCCCCGCGGCGACGAGACCCTGCGCCTGGGCGTGATCGACATTCCCACCTTCTATATCGACTTTGAAGGCATGCGTCGCGGTGAGCCCGATTTCAAGAGCACCACCCGCGACGTGAAGCGGCTGCTGGATGAGCTGATCGCTGAAAATGTCGACGGCGTGATCATCGACCTGCGCAATAACGGAGGCGGCTCCCTGCAGGAAGCCAACGACCTGACCGGCCTGTTCATCGAGTACGGCCCGACCGTGCAGATTCGCCATTCTTCGCGCAAGGTGTTCCGCGACGGCAAACGCCTGCGCACGCCCTACTACGACGGCCCCCTGGCCGTGCTGATCAATCGCCTCAGTGCCTCGGCTTCGGAGATCTTCGCCGGCGCTATCCAGGACTACCAGCGCGGCATCGTGGTCGGCAGTCAGTCCTTCGGCAAAGGCACCGTACAGACGCTGATCCCGCTGCCGGAAGGCCAGCTCAAGCTGACCGAGTCGAAGTTCTAC
>JAZBPS010000149.1:0-38261 GCA_036353375.1 Halieaceae bacterium
CGCCACCTATGAATTCGACGGCCTGGAGGTCGTGGATGCACTGGCCGAAGACGAGGAATTCACCTACAAGGTTGACGCCCAGAAACTGTTCCGCCTGAATAGCGGCGATCTGGAAGTGAAGTTCGGCGCAAGCCTCAGGCAGCGCACCAAAGAGAACGATACGCAAATCGATGTCTACGGCGATTTCGCCAATGACTACACCCTCGCAGACGTGGTTGGCAGCCAGAGCTACGGCCTGCTGGATATGCAGCCGACGCCGTCCGTTGGCAGGGTGCGCAGGTTCAACAATTCGAATTTTGACCTGTTTGAACTGGACCAGCTGGACACCGACATCGAGTCCAATATTGCAGATTTCGAGATTGACGAGGACATCACCGCTGGCTACCTGATGGGCACATGGCGCACTGACCTGTGGACTATCATCGGCGGCGTGCGGGTTGAGGACACCGAGAACGACGTCAGGGCCAATCGCACCGAGATTTTTGAGGAGGGCGCCGAGTTGAACGGCGAGATACTGGAAGACGACACCGTCGTGATCACGCCGACCTCAGACAGCAACAACTACACCAACTGGCTGCCCAGCCTGTCTGTGCGTTACAACGCCCGCGACGATATTGTCATGCGCGCCGGCTTCTTCAGCAGTGTCGTGCGACCGGGGCCCGAGCAGCTGGCCCCTATCTTCGCAGTTGAGGAATCCGGCGGCGGTGATCGTGAAGGTGAATTCGGCAACCCCGACCTGGATCCCTACGAGGCCTTCAACTTTGACGCCAGCGTCGAGTGGTACTTCGCTGACGCCAGCGTCCTGTCCGGCGGCATTTTCTACAAGGACATCGAGAACTTTATCTTTAATACGGTTTTCGACGAGGACACGCCGCCTTTCAACGGCTTCTACAACGGGATTCCCTTTACCGAGGCGGTGATTCCGCAGAACGGCGAGAGTGCAGAAGTCGTTGGATTTGAGGTCAACTACCAGCAGGTTATGAGTTTCCTGCCCGGTCCCTTCAGCGGCATCCTGGTGGGCCTGAATTACACCTACACGGACGCAGAGGGGGATACCGGTGAAAGGAGCATCCCCTTGCCGGCCTCCGCTGAAAATACATTCAACGCCACCCTGGGCTACGAAACAGACCGCATCAGCTTGCGCCTGACCGCTGCCTATCGCGACAAGTATCTGGACGAGTTGGGCGGCAGCCCGGAAGAAGATCGCTACGTCGAGGATCATATGCAGATCGACCTGACAGCGAACTACGACATCACGGACTCCATCAAGATCTACAGCCAGTTCATCAACCTTAACGATGAACCCTTTGTGGCGTACCAGCGCGGACCGCAAAGACGCAGGCTACTGCAATACGAGGAGTACTCCTGGACCGGCCGGGTGGGCTTGCAGGTCACCTTCTAGGTCATGCACATTGATCGCCATCGGTGGGCGGCGCGTTCAATTCGCCGCCCACCGCTGTGTCTGGCAGTGCCTTTTTCACAGCAAACGCGCTGTATCCTGATAGCGTTATCGCTTTCGCTTGCCGCGGACGCAGTGGCGCACGAGGAGCATAGACGCGCCTATCGGCCGATGGAGTTTGCGAAAGACTGGGGCAAGCCAGGGCCGCATCCTGACCGCATCCTGCTCAACCTGACCAAGGAACCCGCAACCTCCATCAGCGTCACCTGGCGTACGGATGCCAGCGTGAGGCAGGCCTATGCGGAGATTGCGCCGGCGACCGCGGCGCCCAAGTTCTGGCGGCAGGCGGAAACCTTGCCAGCAACAACGGTCCCTATGGACGGCAGACAGGTACAGAAGGCTGGATTGCTTTCGCACTACCACAGCGTCACGTTCTCCGATCTGGTGCCTGATACGCTGTATGCTTATCGCGTCGGCGACGGACGCGTGTGGAGTGAGTGGATACAGTTCAGGACAGCAGCGGCGGGTCCCGCTCCCTTCACATTCATGTACGTTGGCGACGCGCAGAACAACATCCTCGAGGTGTGGTCCCGACTCATCCGTGAGGGGTATCGAACAGCCCCCAACGCCGCGTTCATTATTCACGCGGGGGATCTCATCAACGACGCACACAGTGAAAGCCAGTGGGCGGAGTGGTTCAGCGCAGGCGGGTTCATTCACCGCATGCTGCCTTCGCTGCCGGTCGCCGGGAATCACGAATACGATCCCTATAATGCGGCTGACGAAGCGAGGGATATCGAGCGACTTTCCGTACAGTGGAGAGCCCAGTTCACGCTGCCCGAAAACGGCATTGATGCATTGCCCGAGACGAACTACTACGTCGACTACCAGGGTGTACGTATCATCGTCCTCAACAGCAACGAACGGCAACAAGCGCAGGCTGCCTGGCTACGCGAGGTGCTCGCGTCGAACGCCCAGCGCTGGACGGTGGTGACTTACCACCACCCGCTGTTCTCCGCCTCTGCCGATCGCGACAATCCACTGCTTCGGGAACTCTGGAAACCCCTGTTCGATGAGTATGGCGTCGATATTGCCCTGCAAGGGCACGACCACGCGTACGCGCGCGGCCACGCGGCTGCCCCGGGTGGCAACCTGCCCACAGGACTGAATACCCGCGATGGCACCGGCACGCTCTACGTTGTATCCGTCAGCGGCGGCAAAATGTACGGGCTCAGGCCGGAAGGCTGGGATGGCTGGCCGGCAACTCGTGACCGGGCTGCGGAGAACACTCAGCTCTTCCAGATCCTGAGTATTGACGGCGACCGCTTGACCTATGCGGCGCGCACCGCAACCGGCGAGCTGTATGATGCATTCGATCTGGTGAAGGACCCCGATGGCGGCCCTAACTGGTTGCTGGAGCGCAAGCAGGAGGCGATTGCTGCGCGACGGTTCAGCGGGACCATCCCCTACCAGGATGAACTGCCGACGTCGATTCGTGAGGCACTCCTCGAAAAGTTTCCCGGCTTCACCTTCGACGACATCCTCTACGTTGATGAACGCGACTTTCGTGGCTACCACGTGGAACTCGAGAAGGGCGACACGGAGATCGATCTGAAACTCAATATGGACGGCCGGATACTGGAACAAACGATCGAGACAGACTGATCTCCGGGGCCTGCCGATTACCTCCCGACACTCCCGGACTGCGGGAATTGGGGTAAGCGGTCCTTTTCAGTACACTGCCGCCCATGTTGCGGCTACCACTTTCCCTGCTTCTGCCCGTGCTCGCGCTGGGCCCGGTTCTTGCCCAGGCGGCGGGCGGGAAGCTGGATGAAATAGTGGTGACCGCCACCAAGGACCCGCGTGTCCTCAGCGATATGGCCGTGGCAGTGACAGTCCTCGATCGCGAGGAAATCGCCACGGTGCAGCCTGTGCACCCCAACCAGGTGTTCCAGCGGGTACCCGGTGCCTGGATATCCCGGGGTAATGGCCAGGAAAGCTTGACGGCGCTGCGCTCACCGGTGCTCACCGGCCCCGGGAGTTGCGGGGCATTCTTTATGGCCGCGGACGGCGTATCCCTGCGCGCACCCGGGTTTTGCAACGTCAACCAGCTGTTTGACGCCAACGTTGAACAGGCCGACCGCATCGAGGTACTGAAAGGCCCGGGCACGGCGCTGTACGGGTCCGGCGCCATGCACGGTGTTATCAACATCCTCACGCCAGCGCCTGCCACTGAGCGCCAGCAGGTCGCGGCAGTGGAAACAGGCCCCAACAATTACCTGCGCGGGCGGTACCGGTTCAGCGACACCCTTGGCGACCACGGCCTGATGCTGGCAGGCAACCTCGCCCGGGATGGCGGCTACAAGAAAAGTGCCGGTTTCGAACAGGGAAAAATCAACCTGCGGCATACGTTCAACGGTGAGCAAATGCAGGTCGACTCCATACTGCGCGCCACAATGTTGCGGCAGGACACCGCTGGCTTCATCACCGGCTTTGAGGCGTACAAGGACGGGGACAGGAAGCAGGAAAACCCCAACCCCGAGGCCTACCGCGACGCCGACGCGGTCACCCTGCAGTCCACCCTTTCCCTGTCACTGGACAGTTTTTCGACGCTGTCACTGACGCCCTTCTACCGCCACAACGAGATGACCTTCCTGCAGCACTTTTTTCCCTGGCAACCGGTGGAAGAAAACGGACACAGCAGCGTGGGCATGAGCGCGCGCTATTATCGCGAGGGTAGCTGGCTGGACATCATCGCCGTGGTCGATGTGGACGCAACAGAGGGCTACCTGAAGGAAACCCAGGATGCGCCTTTCAGCCTCAACCAGCCTGCCGGCGTGCACTACGACTACCGCGTGGACGCGCGGCAGTGGGCGCCCTGGCTGCAGTTGCAGTGGGCGCTGGCACCGCAGTGGCAGCTCAGTGCCGGAATCCGCTACGAACAGACCGACTACGATTACGACAACCGAACGGGAGACGGGCCTGCCTGTACGCCACAGGCGAGTGCCTGTCGCTTCTTCCGTCCCGCGGACCGCCGGGACAGCTTCGACAACCTCTCATTGAACGCCGGGCTGGTGTGGGATTGGCACCCCTCGCACAGTACCTACTGGCGTCTGTCCCGCGGACTGCGCGCACCGCAGACAGCGGAGCTGTATCGGCTGCAGGGCAACCAGTCGCAAGCCCGACTGGAAAGCGAAGCACTGGACAGCATCGAGTGGGGTTTGCGGGGCAGCCATCGCGACCTGAACTACGATTTTGGTTTCTACGGCATGCGCAAGCGCGACGTCATCTTCCAGGACCCGGACCGGCGCAACGTGAGCGGCGCGCGCACCCTGCACTACGGTGTGGATTTCAGCCTGCGCTGGCAGCTTTCCAGGACGCTGGGCCTCGCGCTGGATGGCACGCTGGCCCGGCATGAGTACGACAGCGACACGGCCCTGCTGGGCAGCAGCGGCGACATCAACGGCAACCTTATCGACACCGCGCCAGAGCACTTTGGCAGCCTGCGACTGGACTGGCGCATCACCGGTGCCCTGCGTGCGGAACTGGAATGGGCACACCTGGGTGAGTACTTCCTGGACCCGGACAACCTGCACCGCTACGATGGCCACGACCTGCTCAACCTGCGCCTGCAGCACGCTTTCTCGGACAACCTAAACCTTGCCCTGCGGGTTACCAACCTCAGTGACGAGGACTACGCCGAGCGCGCGGATTTCGGTTTCGGCAGTTACCGCTACTTCGTGGGAGAACCCAGCTCCCTGTTTCTGGAACTGCGCTATAGCGCCGCGCCCTGAGGCGAAAAGGCTACGCCTAGAGGATGGGCCCGATACCCACCGCGTCGCGCACCGCGGTCATCAGGGGGATCGCAACAGCACGGGCTCGCTCGGCGCCTTTTTGCAGGGTGGCTTCGATATGTGCCGGGTCCTCCATCAGCGCGTGATAGCGCTCCCGCGCCGGCGCCAGCTCCTCGTTGACCAGGGCGAATAGCGCTTTTTTGGCATCGCCCCAGCCTATCCCGTCGGCGAAGCGCTGGCGCATCTCTGCAACCTGCCCGGGCGTTGCAAACGCCTCCCAGATCTGGAACACCGTGGAAGTGTCCGGGTCCTTGGGTTCCCCGGGCTCCTGCAGGTTGGTCTTGATCTTGTTGATCGCTTTTTGCAGGCGCTTTTCCGTCTCGAACAGGGGAATTGTGTTGTTATAGCTTTTGCTCATCTTGCGCCCGTCCAGCCCCTGCAGGACTGCAACGCTGTCGTCCACCACCGCCTCGGGCAGCACGAAGAGCTCCTTGAAGCGATGATTGAAGCGCTGGGCGATGTCGCGGGCCATCTCCACGTGCTGGATCTGGTCTCGCCCGACGGGAATGTGGCTGGCGTTGAACATGAGGATGTCTGCCGCCATGAGTATGGGGTAGCTGAACAGCCCCATGGTCACCGCGTGGTCGGGGTCTTCGCCCGCTTCCTCATTGGCCTGCACCGCCGCCTTGTAGGCGTGGGCCCTGTTCATCAGGCCCTTTGCGGCGTTGCAGGTGAGCACCCAGGCGAGTTCGGTGATCTCGGGCACGTCACTCTGGCGGTAGAACACGGCGCGCTCCGTATCCAGGCCAAGCGCCAGCCAGGTGGCGGCAATTTCCTTGCTGGACTGCCGCACCCGGGCAGGGTCCTCGCTTTTGATCAGGGCGTGGTAGTCGGCAAGAAAATAGAAGCTCTCCACGCCGTCGTCACGACTCTCCGCAATCGCCGGGCGTATCGCCCCGACGTAATTACCCAGGTGTGGTGTACCGGTAGTGGTGATCCCGGTCAGTACGCGTTTGGCGGCCATTGCAGCGGATTTCCTGACGACTGGAAAAGCCCGCCATGATACTGAGTTGGCCCCACACTGGCTATATCACCAGGCCCTGCAGGCAGGCCTGGTAGCGCGGCAACAACACGGCTGGCGACAGGGCCATGAGATCGACGGTGGGCAGGGCCTGTCCCGCTGCTTTGCGCGCCTGCAGGTCACACAGGCGATGGACCGCTGCGGCCTCACCGGTGTAGCGGAAATCAGCGCCAAACCATTCCGGGTAGGCCAGCCCGTCGGGAACCAGTGGCGTCGCCCCGAGGCGCGAGGCCTCCAGCACCGACAGACCCTGGAAGTCATGCCGAGCAGTGGACAGCACCACGTCGCAAGTTGCCAGGCAACGCTGGTACTCCGCTCTGGATTCGATATAGCCACAGCGGCCCAGCCTGCCCTGGGAGCGCAGCCGCGCTTCCACCTCCAGTAGCGCGGAAGGACGCTGCCGAAACTGCTGGCCCAGCAGATGCAGGATGAAGTCACACCGCCGCTGCAGCAACGCGGACACTATTGCCAACAGCAACTCGGGACCCTTGTCGTACTCCCAGCGGTGATTCCAGACAATCTGCAGGGGGCCTGGTTCCTGCGCCGGCACAATATCTGCGTCGATGTCCACGGGTACCGGCAGGACCTGGCAGCGCGTTCGCAGCTGCTCATCCAGGCCCTCCGGCACCCCGTCGGGCATGCGACGCAACAGCGCCGCGGCGCCGTCGAGAAAGCTGTCGCGGTTGTAGGCGGAGTTGAACAGGCACAGCCGGGCTGACAGGGCGCTGTACAGACTGACCCATTGCAGCTCGAGGCTACCCTGCTGGCGGGGCTGTGGCGGATAGGCGAACTGGTTTTCGTGGAAATAGAGGCACGCCGGCGTATTCGCCAGCGCAGGCAACAGGCCCTTCAGGCCCGCCAGATCGACCAGGGATGTCGCCAGCACAAGGTCGAACTCTGGCTGCAGCCGCGGATCGCTATGCCAGGCGAGCGCGTTACCCCGGGCGCGCCAGGCGAAGTGACGGGCCGGCTGGGTGAGCACTGTCCAGTCCCACTGCGGCAGGCCCGCAACCAGAATCTCGCGCCAGCGCCGGTGACTTGCCGCGTCATACGCAGACAGCAGCAGGACCCGCACGACGTCAGGTTTCGCCAGGGCTCAGGGCCTGCTCCCAATCCATAAAGCCGGCCAGCGCGCGACTCAGGTACCAGCCGTCCCTGGCGCCCGCCAGCTCCCGGATTGAGTGCATGGCAAACTGCGGGGCGCCGACATCCAGGGTGCGCACACCCAACTCGCCCGCCGTGATGGGGCCGATGGTGCTGCCGCAGGCCATGTCCGTGCGCACCACAAATGACTGCACCGGAATATCCCGACTGGCACACACCTGGCGGAACAGTGCCGCCGTCTCGCTGTTGGAGGCGTAGCGCTGATTGGCATTCACCTTGATAACCGGCCCGTGATTCAGCAAGGGGCCGTGGTTGTCATCGTGGCGGTCTGCAAAGTTGGGATGCACGCCGTGGGCGTTATCCGCGGAGATCATCATGGAGCGCCCGATCATCCGGGCGTAACCGGCGGTACCGTTCGTCAACCGTTCCAGGGTGTTGCGCAGCATGGGGCCCTGGGCGCCGGCTGCGGACTGGCTGCCCACCTCCTCGTGGTCGTTGCAGACCATCAGGCTGGTCATCTCACCGTTGCTTGCCAGCAGGGCCTGCAGACAGGCGAAGCAGCTGAGCAGGTTGTCAAGGCGCGCCGAGGCGATGAAGTCGCCGTCCAGGCCGACCTGCGCAGCAGGCTGCGTGTCATACAGGCAAAGTTCGAAGCCCAGAACGTCGCCGACACTCGCTTCGGGATGCTCGGTGCGAACACGCTGGGCCAGCAGTTCGCGAAAATCCAGCGCCTCCGATTGCGTCAGCAGCGGCACAATATCCGTCTGCGGATTGATACTGCGCTGGCGGTTCACTTCCCGGTCCAGGTGAATGGCCAGGCTTGGGATAACGGCGATAGGGTCGCGGAAGTCCACCAGCGCAGTTTTCAACGCACCCTCAGGGGTGCTGTAGGAGACCCGGCCGGCGAGGGATAAATCCCGGTCAAACCAGGGGTTCAGCAGGGCGCCACCGTACACCTCTACGCCCAGTTGCTGGTAGCCTTGCTTGCGCTTTTCCGGCAGTGGCTTGACCATCAGGCAGGGACTGTCAGTATGCGCCCCCACCATGCGCAGGCCTGCCTCGGGCCCCTGCTTGCTGCCAACACGGAAAGCGATAATGGAGCTGTCGTTACGTGTGATGAAGTAGCCCGATCCGGGCTGCGGCGCCCAGTCGTCCTGCTCGGACAGACGGGTAAATCCGGCGGCCTCCAGGCGCTGCGAGAGTGCCTTTACGGCGTGAAACGGCGTGGTTGCCGTGTTCAAAAATGCCAGCAAGTCTGCGTTGTATTGATCCTGTGTCATTCTGCCCTACTTGTTCTCATCCTGTTTGTGCTGCAGTCGCGCCAGCAGGCTGGAGGTATCCCAGCGGCCACCGCCCAGTGACTGCACATCTGCATAGAAACGATCCACCATCCGCGTGAGCTCAAGCTCCAGGCCCAGGCGCCCCGCCTCCGCCTGCACCAGCGCCAGGTCCTTGCGCATCCAGTCCACGGCGAAGCCGTGCTGGTAGTGGCCATCGAGCATGGTCTGGTAACGGTTCTCCATCTGCCAGCTCTGGGCCGCACCGCGGGATATCACCTCCACCACCGCCGCTGCATCCAGACCGGCCCGCTGGGCAAAATGCAGCCCCTCTGCCAGACCCTGCAGTACACCGGCGATACAGATCTGGTTGACCATTTTCGCCAGCTGGCCGCTGCCAGCAGGTCCCAGTAACTGGGTGTGGCTGGCGTAGTGCGACAATACCGGCTCAGCACGCGCGTAGTTCTCTGCATCACCACCGATCATAATGGTCAGCCTGCCGTTTTCAGCGCCGGCCTGGCCGCCTGATACCGGCGCATCGAGAAACCCGATACGCCGCTGCGCAGCCTGACCCTGCAATGTGCGGGCAAGCTCCGCAGAGGCCGTTGTGTGATCGATCAGCAACGCCCCGGGGGACATCCCTGCCAGGGCGCCCTGCGGGCCTGAGACCACCTCTGCGACGTCGCTGTCGTTGCCAACGCAGACCATCACCAGGTCGGCACCCTCTGCCGCCGCGGCGGGCGTCGCCGCACTCCGTCCCGGATATTGATCGCACCAGGCCTCTGCCCGCGCCGCCGTGCGATTGTAAACGGTCACCTCCAGCCCCGCCTGGGCCAGGTGCCCGGCCATGGGGTAACCCATCACCCCCAGACCGAGGAAACTCACGCGCTGTGTCATGGCTTTCACCACCCGATGTCAGTCGTTTTCAGAAGCGAATCAAGCCGCGAACCAGATGATCCACAGCAGGGTTCCCAGCATACAGCGGTATACGACAAAGGGCAGAAAGCCGATGCGATTCACCCAGGCGATAAACCAGTGAATTGTCAGGTAGGCCGTCACGCCGGATACCGCCATCCCCAGCAGCAAGGGACCCGGCGCCAGCCCGGCGGGTGAAGCCAGCGCATCCAGTACGGTGAGGCCAGAGGCAGCGAGGATCACGGGGATAGACAACAGGAACGAAAAACGCACAGCCTGCTCCCGGTTAAGTCCGAGAAAAAGACCGGCGGTCATGGTAATGCCGGAACGCGAGGTGCCTGGCAGCAGCGCCAGCACCTGGGCGCACCCGATCCAGAAGGCCGCGGCAAAGCCCAGCGCCGACTCACCCCGGCGGCGATCTGCCAACCAGAGCAGAATGCCGAACAGAATGGTCGTGGAGGCTATCACCGGTACCGAGCGCAGCTGGTCGGAAATCAGGTCTTTCAGCAGCAGCCCCGCCATCACCACGGGCAGGGTGCCGATCAAAAGGTACAGGGCCATCCGCGCATCAGCGTTCAGCGCGCCGGACCGCAGCGCCCTGAAGCTGCCGCTGACCAACGCGAGACAATCCCGGTAGAAATAGGCGAGAACCGCGGCCAGGCTGCCCAGATGCACCGCCACGTCAAAGGCGACGCCCTGGTCGGGCCAGCCCAGCAGCTGCGCCGGGAGTATGAGATGGGCGGAGCTAGAGATAGGCAGGAACTCGGTGAGCCCCTGGACCAGGGCAAGCAGCGCAGCGCGCAGCAGCTCATCCACCACGAGGGCCCTGCTCCGAGAGTTTTTTCCACTGCACCTCGTTGCGAAGATAGACGGGATGAACACTGCTGGCGCCAGACAGCAGCCCCAGGGCGGCCGCTCGCTGCGCCAGTGGAATCAGGTCTTCACTGTGTGGCCAGCAGTCCTCCAGCACATCGGCCACCTCGGCCTGCACCGGCCCGGGCAGTTGCGTCAGGTATGGCAAGCCGGAGCCCATGGCCACCACACGCTGCTGCCCCTGCAGGTAATCTGCAGGCAGCGACGCCGGCGCCAGAACCTGATCTTCCCTGCAGGCGACTGGCAGGCCCTGTTCGAAACGGTACAGGCCGCAGTAGATTTCATTGATGCGCGCATCCAGCAGGACAAACGCGGTGTCGGTGGCGCTGACGACGCCACGTCGTAACGCACCCTGCGCGAGACAGGCCAGGGTAGACACGCCCGCCACGGGCAGGTTGAGAGTGTAGGCGAGGCCCTGTACAGCGCTGGAAGCGACCCGCAGGCCGGTAAAGGAACCCGGCCCCGCGCAGTAGGCCAGCATGTCCAGCGCTGCTGCCTGCGCGCCCCCGGGCAGGAGTGTGCGCAGCATGCTGAACAGGCGATGGTTGTGCTCCCGCGGAACCAGCTCAAAGATGGCGTCAATTTCGCCATCGCGGGCCAGCGCCACGGAGCAGGCATCTGTGGAGGCGTCCAGCGCCAGGATCGTTGTCATGCCAGAGTGGTCGTCGCGAAAAGACCCGGCAGACCTGCGCTATTGAGTCAGTGCCGCCAGAACGCGGCGGGTAATCTCTTCGACGCTGCCTATGCCTGACACCTTGTGATATGCCGGCGCGTGCTCACCCGGCATATCGCGGTAGAAGTCCACCAGCGGAGCCGTCTGCTCGTGATACACCCGCAGTCGATTGCGGACGGTATCTTCCTTGTCGTCGTCCCGCTGCACCAGCGGCTCACCGGTCTCATCATCCACGCCCTCCTGGCTGGGCGGGTTATGCGTGACGTGGTAGATGCGCCCCGAGGCGGGATGCACGCGCCGGCCGCTCAGGCGCTCGACGATCGCTTCGTCTTCCACGGCGATCTCCAGCACGTGATCGATAACGACATTGGCGTCGACGATCGCCTGGGCCTGGGGGATGGTGCGGGGGAAGCCGTCAAACAGGAATCCGTTGGCGCAGTCCTCCTCGGATATGCGTTCCTTGACCAGCGCAATGATGAGGTCGTCCGATACCAAGCCGCCTGACGCCATGATTTCCTTGGCCTCAAGGCCCAGGGGCGTACCCGCCTTGACCGCCGCTCGCAGCATGTCGCCGGTGGAAATCTGGGGAATGGAGAAATGCTTGCAGATAAACTGGGCCTGGGTGCCCTTACCTGCGCCGGGGGCGCCAAGCAGAATCAATCGCATAGTGACTTAACCGAACCGAGAAGGGCCCAAACCATACAGGGGCGGACACGCCAGTTCAAGCAGACCCGTCAGGGCAGGCAACGGGCAAACTCACGCTTTTTTTGCCGCTTCCCAGGCCTCGTTCAACGCGGCCTGGTCATAATCGGCGAGCCGGGCGTCCCCTGCGGTCAGGCGGGACTCCATTGTGTTGAAGCGGGATTCAAACTTGGCACTGGCACGACGCAGCGCCGCCTCCGCATCCACGCCCATATGCCTTGCCAGGTTTACACAGGTGAACAGCACGTCTCCCATTTCGTCCTCGCGCTCCGCATCGGTCTGCGCCCGGGCCAGTTCCGCCAATTCCTCATCGAGCTTGGCCAGCACACCGTCGACATCCGGCCAGTCGAAACCGACGGTGGCCGCGCGTTTTTGCAGCTTCTGGGCACGGCTGATAGCGGGCAGCGCCACCGGCACATCATCCAGCGCCCCGTGCTGCTGCCTGGCGGCGCGTTCCTCTCGCTTGATCGCTTCCCACGTCTGTTTGACGTCTGCAACGCTGGTGTCGGACCCGACAACGCCTTCAATCTCACCGTCGGCGAACACGTGGGGATGTCGGCGCAACAGCTTTGCTACCAGGGTATCGACAACCTGCTGCATGTCAAAAAGACCGCGCTCGCGACCGAGCTGTGAATAGAAAACCACCTGGAACAGCAGATCGCCAAGCTCTTCGGCAACGTGGCTGTAATCCTCGTGCTCTATCGCCTCCACCAGCTCATAGGCCTCTTCCAGCGTGGAGGGCGCGATGCTGGCAAAGTCCTGTTTCAGGTCCCAGGGGCAGCCGTGCTCCGGGTCGCGCAGGCGCTCCATAACCCGCAGCAGGTCCGCAAGCGTATAGCCTGCCTCAGCCGGCACGTTCTATGCCCTGCTCACTGAGGCGATGTGCGCTGATCACATTACTGAGCCGGCCGATGCGCTGCAGCAGCCTGCCCAGGCTGGACAGGTCGCGCACTTCCACCCGCAGCCGCATGGTCGCTATATGTTCGCGGCGGTCAGTCTGCGTATTGACCGTCAGGACGTTGACCCGCGCAGCGGCCAGCAGCTCGGTGATATCCCGCAGCAGTCCTGAGCGGTCGTAGGCCTCGATGCCGATATCCACCTCGTAGCCTTGCCCGGGGTCCTCGCCCCAGCTGACCTCAATGGTGCGTTCCGGATGTTCGGCCTGCAGGTGCAGCAGTCGGCCACAGTCCCGTCGGTGTACGCTGACACCACGTCCCTGGGTGATAAAACCGAGGATGGCATCCCCGGGCAATGGCTTGCAGCAACCCGCCATATGACTCAACAGATTGCCAACACCCTGCACCTGTACCGCACCGGCCTCCGCCCCCTTCTGGCGGGCCCGCTTGCGCAGCGTGACCGCCGGCACCTCGTCGGGCTGGGCGTCGGCGAAGAGTTGCTGGGCGGCAGCCAGAACCTGCGCTGCGCTCACCTCACCCGCACCTACAGCCGCGTACATGTCCTCGACGCCAGCGAGCTGGATACGCTGCGCCAGCCGCTTGTAATCAATGCTGGTCAGGGCGAGGCGTTTGAACTCCTTGTCCAGCAGACGCCGGCCGGCGTCGATATTGTCTTCCCGCGCCTGGGCGCGGAACCAGTGCAGCACCTTGGCGCGGGCGCGGGAGGTGCGCAGGTAACCGAGGCCCGGCTGCAGCCAGTCTCGCTTGGGCTGGGCCTGGTTGCCGGTGAGGATTTGCACCTGTTCGCCGGTCTGCAGCTCGTAGGTCAGCGGCACAATGGATCCGTTGACCTTGGCGCCGCGGCAGCTGTGACCCACCTCGGTATGCACGTGGTAGGCAAAGTCCAGGGGGGTGGCGCCGCTGGCGAGGTTGACCACATCCCCTTCCGGCGTAAACACGTACACCCGGTCCTGCGCCACATCAGCGCTGAACTGTTCGGCGAGGTTGTGTACGTCGCCGGTCTCCTCGTGCCAGTCCAGCACCTGCCGCAGCCAGGCGATCTTCTCCTCGTAGCTGCTGGACAAGCCGGCCTCACGATCCGAACCCTTGTAGCGCCAGTGGGCGCAGACACCCAGCTCGGCCTCTTCCTCCATTTCGTAGGTGCGGATCTGGATCTCCAGGATCTTGCCCTCGGGGCCGATCACGGCAGTGTGCAGGGAGCGGTAGCCGTTCTCCTTGGGATTGGCAATATAGTCATCAAACTCGTTGGGGATGTTGCGCCAGATCCCGTGCACCACGCCCAAGGCGGCATAGCAGTCCTTGATCTCCGGCACCAGGATGCGAACCGCACGGATATCGTATACCTGGGAGAACCCTATGCCCTTGCGCTGCATCTTTCGCCAGATGCTGTAGATATGCTTGGAGCGCCCGTACAGCTCGGCCTCGATATCCTCCCGGGCCAGCATCATGCCGATCTGTCGCTTGACCCGCTCGATAAACTGGTCCCGCTCCAGACGACGACCGTCCAGCAACTTGGCAATCCTGTGGTAGGCGTCCTCGTACAGGTAGCGGAATGACAGGTCTTCCAGTTCCCACTTGAGGTGGCCGATGCCGAGACGATGCGCCAGCGGCGCGTACACATCGAAGACTTCTCGCGCCACCGCCGTGCGGTTTTCATCGTCATTCTTCACGGCGCGAATGGCGCAGGTCCGCTCTGCCAGTTTGATCAAGGCCACGCGCACGTCATCCACCAGCGCAATCAGCATTTTGCGGATATTGTCTTTTTGCGCGTCCGCCTGACCCAACACCGGCATGTCATTGTCGATATTGAGGTTACTGATTGCCGACATGCGTTCCACACCCGCCAGCAGCTTGGCGACGCCGGCACCGAACCGCTGCTCGACCTCGTCTAGCGTCAGCCTGCCTTCCGCAAGGGCGCGGTAGAGCATCGCCGCCTGCAGGCTCTCGGCCCCCATGTGGAGATCGCACAATATATCGACCATATCGAGACCGGTGCTGACGCAGTCGCCCTCGCCGTACCAGCGGAAATCCCCGCTCGCCGGTGCAGTACTTGCCTCTCGCGCACAGGCATAGGCAAGACCAACCCGCTCCCGCTCATCCTCGGGAATTATGGCCAGGCGCTGGATCAACCAGCGACCCGCCTCGGTGCCACGTTCGGCCCTTACGCGCACCATCTCAGGCTTGCCCGTAGACGCCGGTTGAAAGGTAGCGGTCGCCGCGGTCACAGATGATGGCGACGATCACCGCATCGCGGACTTCAGACGCCACGCGCAGTGCGCCCGCAACGCAGCCACCCGAGGACACACCCGCAAAGATACCTTCCCGGCGTGCCAGCTCACGCATGGTCTGTTCCGATTCCTGCTGGCTGATATCGATCACCCTGTCGACCCGGGCCGCGTCGTATATGCTGGGAAGATACGCTTCCGGCCAGCGACGAATGCCGGGAATACTGGATCCGTCCTGGGGCTGCAGGCCGACGATCTGTATCGCAGGATTCTGAGCCTTGAGGAAACGTGACGTCCCCATGATGGTGCCGGTGGTTCCCATGGAGCTGACAAAGTGTGTCACGCTCCCGTGGGTGTCCCGCCAGATCTCGGGGCCCGTGCCGGAGTAATGTGCTTCCGGGTTATCGGGATTGGCAAACTGGTCCAACACCCTGCCCTTGCCCTCCGCCTGCATGGCCAGCGCCAGGTCCCTGGCACCTTCCATGCCTTCTTCCCGGGTGACTTCTACCAACTCCGCGCCGTATGCCGCCATTGCCTGCTTGCGCTCGTCACTCATATGCGAGGGCATGATCAGCACCATGCGATAGCCCTTGATAGCAGCCGCCATGGCCAATGCAATGCCGGTGTTGCCGCTGGTCGCCTCAATCAGCGTGTCGCCGGGCTGGATATCACCGCGGGCCTCCGCCCTCTGGATCATGCTCATGGCCGGCCTATCTTTCACCGAACCCGCCGGGTTATTGCCCTCGAGTTTGAGCAGTATTGTGTTGCCGGTATCCGCGCCCATGCGCTGCAGGCGCACCAGGGGCGTATTGCCGATGCAATCTTCTATGGTTGGGTACTGGGACATGGCGCAGAGTATACCTCTTGCGGTGGCAG
Organism: Halieaceae bacterium; assembly: GCA_036353375.1. Classification (GTDB taxonomy): domain Bacteria; phylum Pseudomonadota; class Gammaproteobacteria; order Pseudomonadales; family Halieaceae; genus JANQIO01. The sequence goes on from JAZBPS010000149.1 coordinate 15,837, forward strand.
CCTGCGAAAGCGAAGCCGCGCTAATCCGTGCGCTCTGCCCCGCGGAAAAGGTCGCGGCTGTGAAGCGGCTTGTCGCCCAGCTGCACCGCCAGCGCCTGGCGCATCAGGCGCTTGGCACAGAGGCGGGCAGCGCCGCTGAAATCCCCCTGACTGAGGGCAAGCAGATCCTCACCCAGGAATCTGGGCAACTTCCGGCTCGCTGCTTCTGTCGCCTGCACCAGGCCGTACTCTTCGTGGTAGTGATACCAGGCCTGGGGCTCAAGTGCCTCCCCGGACAGGCCGTCACTGTCCAACGCAAATCCGTAGCCAAGCTCCTCCAGCAGCACCAGCTCAAATCGCCGCAGCGGGATTTCCTCACTGCTGTCAGCTTCTGCGGAAAGCATGGATAGGACCGCGGCATAGTGGTCAAACAGTTTCTGGTGGGGGTCGTCGTGGTGCAGCAGACGCACCAGCAACTCGTTCATGTAGAGCCCGCTGTAGAGTCGCCTGCCCGGCAACCGCAGTGCGGGACCCAGCGATTCACAGCCGGTGAGCGTGCGCAGCTGGCTGCGGCCGGACCAGGAGCACTGTAACGGGGTAAAGGGTTGTAACAGGGCAGCAGCGCTGCCGCCCCGGGCGCGCGCCGATTTTGCGCCGCGCGCGATCAGCGCTACGCGGCCCTGGGTGCGGCTGAAAAACTCCACCAACAGGCTGCTCTCCCGCCAGGGCCGAAGATGCAGCACGTAACCGGACTCAAGGCTGGCCCTCACACTCGCCTGTCCTCACTCGTCGTAGCCCAGGCTGCGCAGTGCGCGCTCGTCGTCTGACCAGCCTGATTTGACCTTGACCCAGAGCTTCAGCATCACCTTGCTCTGGAACATCTCCTCCATGTCACGCCGCGCCTCTACTCCGATGGCGCGCAGCCGGCTGCCACCTTTGCCGATGAGAATGCGCTTCTGGCCCTCGCGTTCGACAAAGATCAGTGCCGCAATATGCAGGATCCCATCCCGCTCGGTGAACTCTTCCATCTCGACGGTATTGGCATAGGGCAGTTCTTCGCCCAGCTGGCGCATGATCTTCTCGCGCACGATTTCTGCGGCGAGAAATCGCTGGCTGCGATCCGTCACCTGGTCTTCAGGGAACAGATGCGTCGCCTCTGGCAGCAGCTCCCGCAGGCAGCGCTCCAGCTCGTCGACATTGTGCGAACCCAGAGCCGATAGTGGCACGATGGCGTGAAACTCCGCGAGCTCGGAAAGAAACTTGAGGTGCGGCAGCAAACTGGCCTTGTCGTCCAGCAGGTCAACCTTGTTCACGGCCAGGAGCAGGGGCGCGCCGGCGGACCGGGCCTGCTCCAGTACCCATTCGTCCTCCTCTGTCCAGGCGGTGCGATCCACCACCATCACGATGGCATCCACATCGTTGATCGCTGAACTGGCGGCCCGATTCATGTAGCGATTGATCGCCTTGCGGGCACCCCGGTGCAGACCGGGCGTGTCCACAAACACCATCTGGTCCTGACCTTCCGTTTTGATACCCAGCACCCGGTGCCGTGTCGTCTGGGGTTTGCGCGAGGTGATGCTGATTTTCTGGCCTAACAGGTGGTTAAGCAGGGTGGACTTGCCGACGTTGGGGCGCCCGATAATGGCAATATAGCCGCAGCGGGCCGCAGCGTGCTCAGGCACCGATGTGCACCAAAGCGTTTTCCGCCGCCGCCTGTTCCGCCCGCTGGCGGCTGCTGCCCATGCCCACAAAGGGCGACGTCTGGCCGGCAATGGCGCAGTGCACAGTAAACACTTGTTGATGACCCTCGCCGTCCACAGCGGCAAGCTGGTAGTCCGGCAGTGGATCGCCACGGCCCTGCAACCACTCCTGCAAACGGGACTTCGGGTCCTTGGTGACAGCCTGGGGGCTTACTGTATCCAGCCGATCAGCGAACAAATCCAGTATTCGCTCTCGCACAACCTCGCGCCCACCGTCCCGGGAAATCGCGCCCAGCAACGCCTCCAGGGCATCGGCCAGGACCGAGTCCCGCCGACGCACGCCGCTCTTGCGGTCGGCCTGCCCAAGACGCAGGACCTCGCCCAGATTCAGGTCCCGTGCCAGCTCTGCCAACGCCTTGCCGCACACCAGCGCCGCTCGCATGCGGCTCAGATCACCTTCCGGCGCATCCGGGAAACGCTCGTAGAGCGCCTCCGCAATGGTGTGGTTGAGGACAGCGTCGCCGAGAAACTCAAGGCGCTCGTTACTGGCGCCGCCGCGGGAGCGATGACTCAGCGCCAGCTCCATCAACGCGGGATCGCGGAACTGATAGCCCAGCGCGTGCTGAAGGTTATCGAGACTGACTGACATGGGAAGACTGCCGTGCGCAGCACACCGGGAGCAGGGTTCCGGCGCCCGGCGTCGCCGCGCTGGCGAACCGCAGGCACCTCACTCAACAACAACGACGTTGTCGTCGAAAATGAGAACGGCATCCACGCCCTTGAACAGGGGGGTGCGCTTTTCGTAGCTGGCATCGATGATGATGGAACCCTTGTCACGGTAAATCTTCACGTCGGTGGGTTTGATGCCCTCGATGCGATTCGTGGTGAAAGTGGTGGTAAGACGCCGGGTCACGTCGCGCAGTGACTCCTGCGTGTTGGAGGCCTCAGCGACGCTCTCAATGGCAGACTTAACCGACCGGCCCTCCATGTAGGTCGGCGCCAGTCGCAGCACCACCGTGAAGAAGAACGACAACAGCGCCAGCACGATGAGAATACCGAGAATGGAAATGCCCCGCTGGGACTGCACTGTGTGCGTCTGTAATCGCTGCCTGATCATACCCGCTGACTCCTGAATTCCCGGAAAAAACACTACGCGCTGTTGCCTGTGGCCGGACCGCGCTGCGCTAGCTCCCTTTTTAGCCCCTGTCCGGGGGCCTGTGCAACTACTGGATGGCGCCCACCCGGTTGAAACTGGGCAGGCTGAAAAAGGACTCCCAGTGCATCCAGATCGCAAAGGCCTTGCCCACGATGTCGCGTTCGGGCACCTGGCCCCAGTCCCGGCTGTCACTGGAGTTGTCCCGATTGTCGCCCATCATCAGGTAGTGGCCGGGCTGTACGGTTGCCGAAAAATTGTCCTGCGGCCTGGCCAGGTCCGTCTGCACCGTGTGCACCACATCACCCAGCTGCTCGGCGGCGAGGCGATAACGGGGCCGCGCCGGGGGCAGCTGCGCCAGCAGTTCCTGGGGCATCAACTCACCGTTGATATACAGCTTTTTATCGATGTAGCGCACCGTGTCCCCTGGCAGCCCCACAACCCGCTTGATGTAGTAGGTATCGTTCTTGTGGGGCGGAAAAAAAACCATCACATCGCCGCGCTGCGGCTGATTCAGGTCCATCACTTTGGTGCGCAGCACAGGGAGGCGTATCCCGTAGGTAAATTTGTTAACCAGGATATAGTCCCCCACCTGCAGCGTGGGCACCATGGAAGCCGAGGGAATCTGGAAGGGCTCCACCAGAAAGGATCTCAGGAAGAACACCAGGAACAGCACCGGGAAGAAAGACCGGGCGTACTCCACCAGCACCGGCTCTCTAGCCACTGCATTACTGCGTTCAGCATACTCTCTTGCCTGCGGGCTGGACTCGTTTGACCAGTCGGGGAAATCCCGCTGCAACTGCGCCACGGCGGCACGGCGTCCCGGTGCGAGGAACAGGAGGTCACCCAGCCAAATCAGCCCGCTGCCAAACACCAGCAACACCAGCAACAGCGGGAAATCGATATCCATAGGCTTCAGGCCTCGGTCTGGAGTACGGCGAGGAATGCAGACTGTGGAATCTCTACCCGCCCTACCTGTTTCATGCGCTTTTTGCCTGCTTTCTGCTTCTCGAGCAATTTTCGCTTGCGAGATGCATCCCCGCCGTAACACTTGGCGGTAACGTTCTTGCGCAGGGCTTTTACTGTTTGTCGGGCGATGATTTTACCGCCAACCGCAGCCTGTATCGCAACATCGAACATCTGGCGCGGGATAAGCTCCTTCATTTTTTCTGTCAGCACCCGACCGCGAGACTGCACCGCGGACTTGTGGACGATCACAGCCAGCGCGTCCACCCGCTCGCCATTGATCAGCACATCCAGGCGTTGCAGCTCTGCCTTCTGGAAGCGAACAAACTGGTAATCCAGGGAGGCGTAGCCACGGCTGACAGATTTGAGGCGATCAAAGAAGTCCATCACCACCTCGGCCATGGGCAGCTCATACACCAGCGACACCTGGGTGCCGAGGAACTGCAGGTCTTTCTGCATACCGCGCTTCTCCTCACACAGCGTTATCACGCTGCCGAGGTGCTCCTGTGGCAGCAGGATATTGGCCTGCACGATGGGTTCGCGCATCTCCTCAATCTCGCCTGAGTCCGGGAGCGCAGAGGGGTTATCGACACTGATCACCGATCCGTCCTTGCGCACCACCTCATAAATTACCGTGGGCGCTGTGGTAATCAGGTCGAGATCGTACTCCCGCTCCAGTCGCTCCTGAACGATCTCCATATGCAGCATACCCAGGAAACCGCAGCGAAAACCGAAGCCCAGTGCGTCCGATGTCTCTGGCTCGTAAAAGAGAGAGGCGTCATTCAGCGTAAGCTTGGCGAGGGCTTCCCGAAAATCTTCGTAGTCATCCGAGGAGATAGTAAAGATGCCGGCGTACACCTGGGGTTTGATTTTCTGGAAACCCGGCAAGGCGGGCACGTCAGTCTGCCCGGCGTGGGTCAGTGTATCGCCCACAGGCGCACCCTGAATGTCCTTGATGCCCGCCACCACGTAGCCAACTTCACCTGCTCTCAGCTCACCGGTGCTTTTTCGCTTTGGGGTAAAGATGCCGACGTCATCCACGCCGTGGCTGCGCCCGATACTCTTGGCCGCAATCTTGTCCCCCTTGCGCAGTACACCGTTCTTTACCCGAACCAGTGAGACCACGCCCAGATAGTTGTCGAACCAGCTGTCGATAATCAACGCCTGCAACGGCGCCTCGCGATCACCCTCGGGCGGAGGTATGGACGCCACCAGGTACTCCAGCGCATCTTCAATCCCCAGCCCTGTTTTGGCACTGACCAGGCAGGCATTGTCGGCGGGGATGCCGATGATGTCCTCAATCTCGCGCTGAACCCGCTCCGGCTCTGCCTGCGGCAGATCCATCTTGTTGAGAATGGGAAGGACCTCAAGGCCCTGCTCTATCGCGGTGTAGCAGTTGGCCACGGACTGGGCTTCCACACCCTGCCCTGCATCCACCACCAGCAACGCACCCTCGCAGGCGGCCAGGGAGCGCGAAACCTCGTAGGAAAAGTCCACGTGTCCGGGGGTATCGATAAAATTGAGTTGGTAGGTGCGACCATCCCTGGCGGTGTAATCCAGCGTGACGCTCTGGGCCTTGATGGTGATGCCCCGCTCGCGCTCGATATCCATGGAGTCCAGGACCTGCTCCGCCATCTCCCGCTCCGTGAGGCCACCGCAGACCTGGATAAAGCGGTCCGCCAGGGTGGACTTGCCATGGTCGATATGGGCGATGATAGAGAAGTTGCGAATAGCGTCCAGGCTGCTCACGTGCAGGGTGTCCGTTCAGGTCCCGAAAGACGGCGCGCGATTGTACCCGATCAGTGGCATAACCGCCATGAACGCAGCCCGCGGGCGCGGGCGCGCCGCGCTACTCAGGCTTCAGTCCCAGGAACAGCGGATTGCCGCGTCGAATCAGGCGCACCGGCACCGACTTCCCGGGCTGCAGGCCTTCCACAATGCGCAGAAAGCTGTCTACGGATGTCACCGGTTTGCCCGCCAGCAGCGTGATCACATCACCGGGGCGAACCTCCGCCTCGGCGGCGGGAGAATCGGGCACCACTTCCGACACCACAACGCCGCCGCTGATGTTCCAACGGGAGCGCAACGAATCGGTGATGTCTTCCACCACCAGGCCGAGGCGAACACCGGTGCCGGTGGCGGTCTCGGCGGTCGCAGCGACGCTGGGCTGGTCGTCGCTATCCAGCCGGCCGACCTTGATGCGCATGGTTTTGCGCTTGCCGTCGCGCACCAATACCACCGACGCCTTACTCTCAGGCGGCACCAGGCCCACCACGTGGGGAAGGTCAGAGGAGGTCAGGATTTCCTTGTCATCGAAGCTGATAATCACGTCCCCGGATTCCAAGCCGCCGCGATCCGCCGGGCCGCCCGGCTGTACCTGCACGATCAACGCCCCCTGGGGCCGCTCCAGGCCCAGCGACTCCGCCAGCACCTTGTCCACGTCCTGAATGCTCACCCCCAGCCAGCCGCGACTCACGTCACCGTTCTCGCGCAATTGGGCCACGACGTTCGAGACAACGCTTACCGGTATGGCAAAGCTCAGGCCGATGGAGCCGCCTGTGCGGGTGAATATCTGGGAGTTAACCCCTACCACTTCGCCCTTGAGGTTGAACAAGGGTCCACCGGAGTTGCCCGGATTGATCGCTACATCCGTCTGGATAAAGGGCACGTAATTCTCGCCATTCTCCGTGGGCAGACTGCGCCCCTTGGCGCTGACGATGCCAGCGGTAACCGAATAGTCCAGTCCGAAGGGCGAGCCGATGGCGACCACCCACTCGCCGACTTCAAGGGCGTCAGGCTCGGCGAAGGACAGGGTTGGCAGGCCCTCCGCATCCACCTTCAGCAGAGCCAGGTCCGAGCGCTCATCCAGGCCCACAATCTCCGCCTCGTACTCCTGCCGGTCCGTGAACCGGACGATCACGGTATCGGCGCCTTCCACAACGTGATTGTTTGTGACGATATAGCCGTCCTCACTGATCACAAAGCCAGAGCCCATCGCCTGCCGCGGTCGCTGTTGCGGGGGCTCGCCCCTGAATTCAAAAAAGCGCCGAAGGTATTCGGGTATCTCCGGCATATCGGCGCCGTGGGGGTTCTGCATCCCCGGTGCGTACTCCGTCAGGATCTTGACCACCGCCGGCGTATTGTTGCGCACCAGCGGCTTGAAGTCGGGCAGCTCAGCACGGGCCGCGGGTACCAGCAGCAGGGCGCAAAACGCCAGTGCGGCAGCAGACTTTGCGAGGTTCAGAATCATCGTGTTGTGCACAACATGCCCTTTTTGCTTTGAAATGAGTTAGAGGGTGAGGCGCCACAGGCACCAAAGCTTGCGTCTAACGTGCAGCTGCCACCGAGCACCCTGCGCTTAACCATACGAGTGCGACGGCCATAAGGATTGATTTCACCGCAGGGGCGCGTGGGCCAAACCCAGCAACTGCGGGTTCAGCGCCGGATCGTTGCGTCGCCACCAGGCGTGCAGGCGAACCAGGCCCACGCCCGCGCCGAAACCCAGCACGGCGGCGCACAGCGTGCCGAGATCTGTGGCTGCCGGTGTGAGAGCTGTCCAGCCACCTGCTGCTGTCAGGGTGCACAGCAGCGGCACCATATACACCATGAAGGAGCCTCCCAACATCACATGCTCCGGTATAGCGATGCGCACTTCATCATCCACGGCAAAGCGGTCCTGTGGAAACGCCGCAGAGGACACTTTAAGGTAGCTGCGGCGCCCGTCACCGGCCCGATTCATCAGGCCATGGCCACAACCCTTGGCGGCACTGCAGCTGCCGCAGGTGGACTGGCGGATGGTCTCCACCCAGAGCCAGCCCGTCTCGACGGCGACAACCCTTCCTGTTTCAGTCAGCATATGTGCAGTTTACCGCTTTCCAGCACGCTAGCGCGACGGCTGCGTTGTCACCCAGGAAACTGAGTCCGCCACCTGCCGGGCGGTGCCGGCCGGGATCTCTCCCAGCACAGTAATCAATACCGGCCGGCCTGACAGGTCGACGCCACGGGAATAGGATGTTGTGCCGCCCTGTCGCGCCATGCCGGCGCCGGGCGCGGGCATCTGCGGCAGGGGCTCCAGGAACACGCTGAAGTTGGCGAGGCCGTCAGTGAAGGTTTTGTTGTGACCGGACGCCGCGATATCGTCGGTGATCACAAACCCTTCAGGCAGCCAATTCACCGACCAGGCCAGGGCAGTGGCTGGCGCGGCAGGCCGCTCATAGCCGTGCCGGTGCGGCGCCCGGTGGATCAATTCAACATCGGTGCCTGAACCCGCCGCGTCGCCAATCTGGATTTCAGCGAACTGGAAGCGCTCCAGCACCCGGCCATCGCCGGCCACAGTCTGGGTTTTCAGCAGCAGGCCCGTTTCCTGGTCCAGCGCTATCTGGTATCCGTAGCGGAAGCGATCCCTGGGCAACACGTTAATGATCACCGCATCGCGACCGGCAATTCTGTGCGTGCCTGCCATGCGCAGGTCGTAAGACGTGGCCAGCCCGCAGCTTTCACCCTGCTGGCGATAGGTATCGCCCAGCCGCACCAGTCGGTGCCCGGGGTGAATGCAGTCCAGCGGATGCGCGGTGCGTTCTACCCGGACGCTGTCGCCGGACAACCGCGTTATCTGCTCGTGTTCCACGTTGCCCGCAACCGCATGGGATATGCGCATGGCCTGCGTCGAGCCGCCTTGCTGGTAGGTGAATACTCCACGGTAGCTCGTCTCGCGGAGACTGTGGGACATGCGGCTTAACCATTCCAGGGCCTCGGCGTCAGTGACCGGGCAGCCGGATGCCGGCGGTGCCGCCTGCACCAGCGCAGTCACCAACATCGAACTGAGCAAAGCAAAAAGCTGTAACTGCCGGAACAAGCCCTACTCCTCGCTTTTGAACGTGGCAACCCGCGCGTAGGGCATCATGCCCTGAGGTGTATTGAGCGACGCCTCTTCCGCGTGGGAAAGGATATACCGCTGCAGTCGCTCCTGTGCCAGGGCGTTGTAATCCGCTGTAGACACGGTGCCGGTCGCCGGGGCAACCCGGGAGGGTGGCGCATAGCCCGCCAGGTTGGCCGCCCCGCCAAGCAGTACAACCGGCGACGTGCTTTCGGCGACTTCGGTTACTGCGGGGGCGGCAACCTCGTTCTGGCCGCCGAAGCCTGTGTACTGCGCCCCGAGTACCACAACGGCGGCTACCGATGCCGCCACCGCGACACTGACCAGCGGTTGCAGGAACCGGGTCCAGCGCCCGACCGGCTGTATCTCCGGCGCGGTCTCAAGGTGGTCGGAGGCTGACTCCAGTCCGGTATTGTTGGGTGCGTGTGCGGGCTCATTGGCCAGCACCGCCATCACCCTGGCGGAAATATCGAGTGTCTGCACGGTCTCGACAGCGCCCTGGGTCTGGTGACTGGCCAGATGGTAACGTCGCCAGGTCTCCCGCAGCTGGGGCTCGTCTATACCGTCCAGAATCTCATCCAACTCAGCGGGGCCGGCCTCGCCATCCATAAGCGCCGACAGGGACTGGCGCAATTGATCGTTCATGACTTTTCGGCCCCCCCGGCCGTGCTTGCTCTGTGTTGTTCACTCATACCATTCAGGCGTCCACGCCTGCACCGGCGACAGACTGTGCGGCCTCGCCGTCCAGCTGCGCCTTGACGCGCCGGTCTATGGATTCCCTGGCGCGAAAAATGCGCGAGCGCACCGTTCCCACCGGGCAATCCATGATATCGGCGATATCCTCATAACTGAGACCATCAAATTCACGCAAAGTTACCGCGGTTCGCAGATCATCGGGCAATTCGGTTATTGCGGCGCTCACGACTGCCTTGAGCTCCTCGCCAAACAACTGGTTCTCCGGATTTTCCAGATCGCGCAGATCACCACCGCTTTCAAAATGCTCCGCATCCTCGATCTCGACGTCACTACCGGGCGGCCGACGGCCTCTGGAAACCAGGTGATTTTTTGCCGTATTGGTCGCGATGCGGTAGAGCCAGGTGTAGAACGCGCTGTCACCGCGAAAACGCGGTAATGCCCGATACGCCTTGATAAAGGCCTCCTGGGTGACGTCCTGCACCTCGTGGCTGTCCTTCACATAGCGCGACACCAGTGCCAGGATCCTGGACTGGTACTTGAGCACCAGTAAATCAAAGGCACGTTTGTCGCCAGCCTGCACGCGTTCCACTAATTGCTGGTCTGTCTCGGCCGCCGCCAAACCTGTCCCCTTTTCGCCCGCACGGCATAAGAGTGCAGGCCATGCAAAAAAGTTCCCTTCCCGCGTTCGCTGCGTATCATGCGCGATACAACAGCCGCGAACGTCGGCTATTGCTTGAGTAAATTACACGAAATCCCTCACACCAGACAGACCCTGGAGCGCAGCCTGAATGCCCCAACGTTTCCAACATGATGTTCTTGTAATCGGCAGCGGTGCCGCCGGCCTGTCACTCGCACTGCACCTGCCTGAGCACATCCGCGTCGCCGTGCTGAGCAAGGGCGAATTGAGTCAGGGCTCCACCTACTGGGCCCAGGGCGGTATGGCCGCAGTGCTGGACAAGGACGACACCATCGAGTCCCACGTGGAGGATACCCTCGCCGCCGGCAACGGGCTGTGCAAGCGAGAGGTTGTCGAATTCGTCGTTTCCCAGGGTGCCAGCGTGGTGGACTGGCTGGTGGGACTGGGCGTCGAGTTCGACCGTCGCCAGACGCCCAAGCATTCGGAGTACCACCTGACCATGGAGGGGGGACACAGCCATCGGCGTGTGATTCATTCGGCGGACGCCACCGGCAAAGCCATATCCCGCGTACTGGTGGAACGCAGCCTGGCCAGGCCCAACCTGGCGATCTTCACAGATCGCGTTGCTGTGGACGTGCTGGTGGAGGACCAGCGCTGCCAGGGCGCGTACGCACTGAACAGCAGCACCGGGGAGGTGGAGCTGTTCCAGGCGCGCTGCGTGGTCCTCGCAACCGGCGGTGCCAGCAAAGCCTATCTGTATACCAGCAACCCCGACGGCGCCAGCGGTGACGGTATTGCAATGGCCTGGCGCGCTGGCTGCCGGGTGGCCAACCTGGAGTTCAACCAGTTCCATCCCACCTGCCTGTTCCATCCACGCGCCAAATCCTTCCTGATAACCGAGGCGCTGCGCGGCGAAGGCGCCCGACTGCAGCTACCCGATGGCACACGGTTCATGCATAAATTCGACCCGCGTGGGGAGCTGGCGCCACGCGATGTCGTGGCCAGGGCAATCGACCACGAGATGAAGCGCACCGGGAGTGACTGTGTCTATCTCGATATTTCCCACCAGCCTGCGCGCTTTCTGCAGTCTCATTTTCCCACGGTCCACCGGCGCTGCCTGGACTTCGGCATCGATATCACCCGCGAGCCCATCCCGGTGGTGCCGGCTGCGCACTACACCTGTGGCGGCGTACTCGTGGACATGCGCGGGCGTACCGACATCAGTAACCTGTACGCCATCGGTGAAACCGCCAGCACAGGCCTGCACGGCGCCAATCGCATGGCCAGCAACTCATTGCTGGAATGCCTGGTGTACGCCAATGCAGCGGCCAGCGACATCGCCGGGCGACTGCCCGACATACCGCCACCGGCCGCGATCTCAGACTGGGATGAAAGCCAGGTGACGGACTCGGACGAGGACGTCGTGATTTCACACAACTGGGATGAACTGCGCCGTTTCATGTGGGACTACGTGGGTATTGTGCGCACGGACAAGCGGTTGCAGCGCGCTCTGCGACGCGTCGATCTATTGCGCGAGGAAATCGTCGAGTATTACAGCAATTACAAGGTGAGCAATGACCTGCTGGAACTGCGCAACCTGGCGACCGTGTCCGAACTGATGATTCGCTGCGCCATGGCGCGCCGCGAGAGCCGTGGGCTTCACTACACCCTGGACTATCCCGAGATGTCGGCAGAGCCCGTGGATACCATACTGTCGCCGTAGCGTATTGCCAGGGTCAGCCGCCGCCAGGTCTCCCTGTCGCACTGCCAGCGCCACAGCAACAGTCGATAGCGGTGGCGGGCACAGGCCAGCAGCACAGACTGGCACAGGGGACCGCTGTAGCCCGGCGCCGTCACGTCCAGCGATCGCTCCACTGCGGCGCCATCCTGTTCGACGGTCGCACCATGCGATCGCAGCCACCATTGGCGCCCATCAAAGATGAAATCACCGGGCGGATTTACCGTGCTGTATCCAGCAATGAGCGACAGCACGCGCCACCCCCTTGAAGTGATGGGTCGTGCAACCCGCGCCAGCGCGATGCCCACCTTCGCACTCAGTGACACCAATAGCGAAAAAAATGCCCACTGCGTGCAACGAACCCTTAGCGTGTAAAGAGCCCTTAGCGGATAAAAAGCCCTTAGCGGGTAAAAAGCCCATAGCAAGCTAATAGCCAACACGGCACAAAACAATGCGTCCGTTGGGCCCGGTCGAGGGGTTACCGCTAGAGGGGTTGCCGCGGAAGGCGTTACCGAGAAAGGGGTTAGCGTGAAAGAAAGACCGCCAGCCGCTGCCTGCCACAGCAGCAGTGCCAGCGCGCCAGCCGTCCATGCAGCAAGCACCAGCTGATGCGCACGCCTGCTGGCAGCGCCATCAAGCCGGACGGCGGGCAAATGCCAGAATGTCATCCACAATGCTGGCGAGATCTTCGTCCTCGGGCCTGAGGCGGCCGAGGAACCAGCCGAACAATTCGGTGTCTTCGCATTCCAGCAACTTGCAGTAGCGCTGCTGGTCGCTCGTCGAAAGCCCCGGGTAGCACTCTTTGACGAAAGGCTCCAGCACGAGGTCCAGTTCCAGCATGCCGCGACGACTGGCCCAGCAGGCGCGGTTATAATCCAGTTGTTTTTCCATCGCGCAAGTATATAGAGCTGACATCGCCGCTGGCAGTCCCTATTATTCGCCCATGTCTACCTTCCTGACCAATATCGAGAGTCGCGCCAGCCTGCTGTTACAGGGTCAGGACAGTCGCAAGTTCCTGCAGGGACAAGCCACCTGCGATGTGGAAGCGCTGCATGATGGCGATAGCCTGCCCGGTGCGCTGTGCAACCCGCAGGGCCGGATGATCACGGATTTTCGTGTCTGGCAGCTGACCGAAGACGAGTTGGTGCTGGGGCTGCACCACTCCCTGGTCGAAACCGTGACCGCAACACTCGCCAAGTACCTGATGTTCTCCCGCGCCACACTGGAGCCTGCGCCCGGCAGGTTCTGCCAGCTTGCTGTCTGGGGCGATACAGCCGCCAGCCTGCTGGGGGCGGGCGAAGACTGCCGCGGTTGGCAGTTCCACGGCGCCGCCGTGACACCGTCCAGCGTTCCCGGCGCGTACGAGCTGCTGGTGCCCGCCGACGCCCTGGCGGCCGTTACCGATGCGCTGTCGGACGCGGAAACAGTGCCGGAGCAGCGCTGGCTGCGCGAGGAAATCGATCACGGTGTCGCCCATGTGTGCGAGGAAACCACCGGGATGTTTCTGCCGCAGATGCTGAATTACCAGGCCACAGGACACGTCAGCTTTACCAAGGGGTGTTACACCGGCCAGGAAGTCGTCGCACGAATGCATTACCGGGGCAAGGTAAAGCGCCCGCTGCACCGCTTCCGCACGCAGCTGCAAGACCGGGACATACAGCTGCCGCCGGGAACCCCGCTGTTCCGGACGGGGAGTGAGCAGCCCGTGGGACAAATGGCAAGCGCCGTGATAGAGGGTGACACCCTGTGGTTGCTGGCGAGCGTTGCCAGCGATGCAGTCGCGGATGGCGTATTCCTGGGTGAGCAGCGACTCCCGCTTGAATCGCGGCCCCTGCCGGAAAACGTGGCAGCGGCCCGGGCCTAGCCTGCCGGCGAGACCTCGATATCGTTGGGGTCAGCGGGCAACTGCCAGTCGATGGGCTCACGCCCCGCCGCGATCAGGTAGCGGTTGGCCTCACTGAAGTGGCGACAGCCGAAAAATCCCCGGTGCGCACTCAAGGGCGACGGGTGTGGCGCCTTGAGCACGCAGTGGCGTTGCGTATCGATGACAGCGCCCTTGCGCTGGGCGTAGGATCCCCACAGCAGGAATACCACCTGCTCAGATTCGCGATTTATTGTCTCAACCACCGCATCCGTGAATGCTTCCCAGCCCTTCCCCTGGTGCGAGGCTGCCTGGCCGCGCTCCACGCTCAGCACACTGTTGAGCAACAACACGCCCTGACGTGCCCAGGGCAGCAGGCATCCGTGGGCAACCGGTGAGATACCCAGATCCTGTTCCAGTTCGCGATAGATATTCACCAGCGAAGGCGGTAGCGGGATGCCGGGTCGAACCGAGAAGCACAGGCCGTGGGCCTGGCCTGGCCCGTGATAGGGATCCTGCCCCAGGATAACAACGCGCACCTGCGACAGTGGCGTCTCGTTGAGGGCGGCAAACATCTCTCGCCCTGGCGGGTATATGACCTTGCCCGCCGCCTTCTCCCGACGCAGGAATGTCTTGAGTGCCTGCATGTGCGGCTTGTCGAACTCTGCAGCCAGGTGCGAAAGCCAGCCGGGCTCCAGATCAATAGCGGCTGTTGCCGCCGCGGTCAGCGTCATTCCCGGTCGCTGGCTACCAGTGCGTTCTTCACCAGCTCGCGCCCGCTCCGCTCAAAACGGCGCGCCGGTGTATTAACCACCGGCAGGGTGGGACCGGCGGCCAGCGCGGTCGCGCGGCGCTCCGGATCCGCAGGTTGGTAGACCGTATTGCGCAGCCAGGGCTGCCGGCCCTGGCGCTCGATGAAGGCCTCCATGGCCGTCGCATCCCATTCCTGACCGTGGCGGGCGCCGGCGGCTCGAGTGATGGTCTCGTTCATCAGCGTTCCACCCAGGTCATTGCAGCCGGCGGCCAGGCAGGCGGCCACGCCGGCCTCCCCCATTTTCACCCAGGAGGCCTGGATACTCGGGATGTAGGGATACAGCACCAGCCTTGAAACCGCATGCATCAGCAGGGCCTCGCGGAATGTGGGGCCGGGCCGGGCGCGCCCCTTCAAATACATGGGCGCTTCCATATGCACAAACGGCAGCGGTACAAATTCGGTGAAGCCGCCGGTGCGCTGCTGCAACGCGCGCAGGCGCAGCAGGTGACGCGCCCAGTGCTCGGGCTGTTCGACATGGCCGTACATGATGGTGGCCGTGGTTCTGAAGCCAACGCGATGCGCTGTCTCCATCACCTCCAGCCACTGCGCCGTATTGATCTTGTCCGGGCAGATGATGGCACGCACTTCGTCGTCCAGGATCTCGGCCGCTGTACCGGGCAAGGTGCCCAGGCCCGCCTCCTTGAGGCGCTGCAGGTAATCTTCCAGAGAGAGCCCCAGTGTCCGGGCGCCCTGCCACACTTCCAGCGGGGAGAACGCGTGCACATGCAGACCCGGTGCTGCTTCCTTCACGGTCTTGAGGATGTCGAGATAAGTCTGGCCCGTGTACTCGGGATGGATACCGCCCTGCATGCAGACTTCGGTCGCACCACGCGCCCATGCCTCCTCACTGCGACGCGCGATTTCCGCCGCGTCCAGATCATACGGGCGGCCGCGCAGGTTCTCGCTGAGCTTGCCCTTGGAGAAAGCGCAAAACTGGCATTTGAAGTAGCAGATGTTGGTGTAATTTATGTTGCGGTTTACCGCATAGGACACCCGATCGCCGTGCAGCTCCCGGCGCAGGCTGTCCGCAGCCGCACCCACAAACGCCAGTTCAGGGCCGCGCGCACTGAACAGCCGAACCACGTCAGCTTCATCGAGCGTGGCGCCCTCGCGGCAGCGCTGCACGATGTCGCGCAATTGCGCATCCACTGCCTCTGGCACCGGCACCCGCCGCATCTCGTCAAGGACTTCGGTGGGTGGCGCGATGTCCGCACCGGGGCTCCAGTCGTCACGCCGTCCGAAACCCTCGGCGTCCACAAGCTTCAATACCGGCTCCCGCAGGGCTTCATCCAGCCAGCGCTGGGGCTCGCGCAGGTAGGCGGGGTAGATGGTCAGGCGCTGCTCGAGGTACTTGCCGGCGGCAGCGGTTTCCCGTGCCAGCTCCTCAAGGTGCGGCCAGGGTGCCTCAGGGTTCACAAAATCCGGCGTCACCGGTGATACGCCACCCCAGTCGTTAATGCCCGCTGCAATGATCTGGGAGAGCACGCCGGGGCTCAGGTTGGGCGGTGCCTGTATGCTCATACGCGCGCCGAACAGCAGCCGCGCGACGGCGATAGTCCAGAGCAAGTCATCCAGGTCCGGTTCCGGTGCCTGCGACATCAGCGTGCCGGGCTTGGCCCTGAAATTCTGGATGATGATCTCCTGTATATGCCCATGGCGATCATTGATATCCCGCAGCGCCAGCAACGACTCCACCCGTTCGCGCCGGGTCTCACCGATACCGATCAGAATGCCGGTGGTAAAGGGAACCTGCAGGCGACCCGCCCGCTCCAGTGTCTCCAACCTGCGTGCGGGCTGCTTGTCCGGCGAGCCATAGTGCGGCATACCTTTCTGGCAAAGGCGCTCAGACGCGGACTCGAGCATGATGCCCATGCTGGCGGACACCCTGCGCAGTGCCAGCATTTCGTCGTCATCCATGCAGCCCGCGTTGATGTGCGGCAACAAGCCGGTTTCCTCAAGCACACGTCCCGCAACGTGGGTCAGGTAGGCCAGCGTGGAGTCGAAGCCCATCTCCGCAAGCGCATCCCGCGCCGCCCGGTAGCGAAGCTCGGGGCGTTCGCCCAGGGTAAACAGCACTTCTTTGCAGCCCAGCGATGCCGCCTGCCTGACCTGTTCCAGCACGGCGTCTACCGGCAGATAAGCCTGGGGAATATGGCGGGGGGTCTGGGCGAAGGTGCAGTAGTGACAGACGTCGCGACACAGGTGGGTCAGCGGTATAAACACCTTGCGCGAATACGTCACCGTGTTGCCGAAACCGTCATCACGCAATCGGGCTGCGAGGGCGGCGAGCTTCGCCGTGTCGCCCGTCTCGGCCAGCGCCAGCGCTTGCGCCCGGGTGGGCCTGCTGACTGCCAAACCCTGCAGAAGCGCATCCGTTTCAAGATTTTCGTACCCGGTCATGCCTCACCTCCATTTGCGGCATGTAGCGCACTCTGCGCCGCCTCTATCATGACCGCCAGACGTCGCCGGATGCTGTCCTGTGCCAGAAAGCGACCCGTATGTACCCCCACGCCGCTCGCCATGGACAGATCCAGCAAGTCCGCCGGGGTGTCCACATCCAGGCCGGTGGCGGGCAGCAGCACAATATCGACGCTATACCCCCGTTCCCGAGCGGCGAGACGATGGTAGCTGCAGCTGTCGGGCCCATAGCGAAACTCAGGATGGTCACGCGTGGACGTGACCAGCACATTGGTCCCCTGCAGCAATCGGTCCGGACTGATCACGACGGTCTTGTCCCGTGCATGGTATCGCGACAACAACGTGGAAACAGCCGCGGAGGAAAGCAGCGGCAGGTCGCTGTGCACTATCACCACGTCCTCCACGCCGCGCATTGCCAGGCGCTCGCAACCGGCATTGAGCACCTGGTTAAGGCCTGTTACCGGCAGCGCTGACTCCACCAGCAGTTCTACCTTGTACTTGCGTGCCAGCAAGTCTGCCCCGGCATCATCAGATACCAGCAGCGTGCCTTCGAGGGCACTGTGGGAGGACAGGACGGCCAGCACGTCTTCCACCATAGCCTGGGCAAGCGCGCGACGCTCGAAAGGCGCCAGTATGCCCGCGAGCCGGGTCTTGGCGCGCACCAGATCCTTGAGCGGCAACAGCGCGTGCGTCATTCACGCTCTCCCGAGGCCAGGGCCGAGGGACACAGGGCCTGCAAAATGCTGTGCGCCAGGCGGCGTTTGTCGGCAGCGGTCTTCATCACAGTAGGCAGACAGAGCACATCCATGTCCAGTTCGCGAATGGCAGGCGCCAGTGTAACGTCAGTCTCGTCGAGTACAAACGTGTCGACCAGGCCCTGGTAGCGCGTCGCCACCGCCTGTGCGCTGGTCTCCAACCCCAGCTCGGCCAGCATCTTCGCCGCTGGCCCCTTCAGGGCGCGACCGCCGACGATGGGGGATACAGCAACAACGGGCGCGGGACACGCCTGCAAGGCGTCGAGCACTCCTGGCAACGCCAGTATGGGATCAACGCTGACAAAGGGGTTAGACGGGCAAATGACGACCAGCCCCAGTTCCGGGTCTTCCAGCCGCGCTGAAAAAGAAGACTGCGGGGGCGCCGTGTCCACGCCAGCGAAACGGAACCCACGCACCCGGGGCCCGCACTGCTCGCGAACAAAATAGGTCTGGAAGGGCATCGCCCCCTGCTCTGTTTCAACTTCCGTGCGCACCGGCATATCGCTCATCGGCAGAAGCTCGCAGCCTATACCCAGGTGCTCGCACAGGGAACGGGTGACCTGTGACAGGGTTTTACCCTCGCGCAACAGCTGGCTGCGCTGCAGGTGCGTGGCCAGATCCCTGTCACCGAGCTGGAACATGTCTCACCGCCCAATCGGCCCAGCGATGCCAGGCAATCCCAGGTCTCGCCGGCAACGCCCCAGCCCCGCTGTTCGTCATTGAGCCCTGCCAGCGCGTACATGACGGAGTCGAGATCGGGACAGATGGTGAGCCCGAGATGCTCAAAGTCATCGCCTGTGTTGGCGACCACGGTAAGCCGCTGCGGGTCCGTCACCATGGATAGACCCAGCGCCAGCTTCGCGCCACCTACCCCGCCGGAGAGTGCCAGCACTTTGGCGGACGCAGCCATGTCAGCGAAACATATCCAGCGCGCGATCCCGCAGCAGGCGCGACGATCCCTGCTCCGACGGCAGGAAACGCGCACCACGCACCAGTACCACCGGGCAGGCCTCGTCCGCCTGCCCCATGACCAGGGATGCAGCCGCAGCAAGCTCGTCCGCGACCGCTACCTCAGTGACTTCCATGGGCCGGCCGAACAGGTCGCGGGTCCCAACCAGGTCCTCTACCGGTTCTATGCCACTGCAGCCCAGCGCGAAGCCCTGGGTGCCATTCCGCCACGCCCTGCCGGCGCTGTCATTTATGATCACAGCCACCTCCACACCGTAACGCTCGCTTAGCGTGCGGCGCAGACTGGCCGCGCTGGCATCCGGATTCTCCGGCAGCAAAAGTACCGCGGGCGCCGCTGCATCCGACGGTATGTTGGAGCGATCGATGCCGGCATTGGCATGCACATAACCATTGCGATGCTCAACAATAATAACCCCGGGCCGGACCCGCAGTACCTCCCTGGATTCATTGAGAATAAGCTGCACCAGCGCCGGCTCCTTGTTAGCGCGTGCGGCCAGCGCCTGCGCTTCCGGACCGACCGTCACTTCCGCCAGCTTCACGTAGCGCCCTTCGGCCTTGCTGACAATCTTCTGCGCCAGAACGAGAATATCGCCATCCTGCAATTGCAGACCGCCCTCTTCCAGGGCGGCGCTGACAAGCGCGGCGATGTCGTCACCCGGCTGCACCAGCGGAAACGGCACCACCGGCAGGAGTCGAACCTCCCGGGTCATTCCCCGGTGTCCGGCCCCGTGATGCTGATTCCCGCGTGGCATTTGTACTGACGGTTGATCGTGATAAGCACGGAGGTGAGCGCTTCCGCCGCTGCCGCGTTGGCAATGGGGCCAGCGTGGAAGCCACGCATGCCCGCCGCTTCAACCAGGGTGATAACCTCCGCGCGGGCATCCTTGTCGTCACCGGTGACCAATACATCACAGGCGATCCCGTGGCCCTCCTGCAGGTGATGCGCGGCCACGTTCTGGAATGCCGATACCACGCGCACGTTCTCTCCGAGAACGGACTGCGCAATCTGGCCCGCGGAGCCGGCTTCCGGCAGCTGCACCCGGCCCACCTTGGGCGGTACCAGGGGCACTGTGACATCAATCAATATCTTGCCCTGCAGGGCCGGCGCTACCTGCTCCAGCGTGCTGGACTGATGCGCGAACGGAACTGTGAGTGTCACGATATCCGCGGCTTCCGCAGCGGCATAGTTTTCCATCGCCTCGACGTCAATCGACTGGACGCCGCGCTCGGTCATGACAGACTGAAGATCGCTCACCGCGGCCTCGGCTTTTTCCTGCGTCCGCGATCCGATAATCACGCGATAGCCCGCCTGGGACCAGCGACGCGCCAGCCCCGTGCCCAGATCGCCGGTTCCGCCGAGGATAGCCAACACCGGCAGGGATTCATTGCTCATAGTCTTTTCCTTGAAAATTGCACCCCGGCTTGGCCGAAGGGTAGGATTGGGACCCGGCATAGTAGGGAACTACACAACACCGTACAACACAGCCTGCAGGGGTGCCGTGCTGCTGTGGTTCGGCGGTTTAAAAAAGGATTACAGGAATGAGTCGTAGCGTCGATGTGTCCGGCATATTATCCGGCCAGGTAGCGCTGGTTACAGGTGGTGCAAAAGGGATTGGCGCCGGCATCAGCCAGCGTCTTCTGGAAGCGGGCGCAGCCGTTGTCGTGTGCGGACGCTCAACGCCGGAACAGCTGCCAGCTTCCGGTGCACAGCAGGCGGAGTTCATCGCCTGCGACGTGCGCGATACCGATGACATCGAGAAGCTCATGCAGCAGATCATGGAGACCCACGGGCGCCTCGACATCCTGGTAAACAATGCGGGCGGTTCACCGGCCGCGGATGCCGCCACTGCGTCGCCGCGGTTCTCAGAGGCCATTATACGCCTGAACCTTATCGCCCCCCTGAATGTGGCCCAGGCCGCCAACCGCATCATGCAACAGCAGGATGAGGGCGGCAGCATCATCAACATCGCCAGCGTGAGCACGATTCGGCCGTCACCCGGCACTGCAGCCTACGGCGCCGCCAAGGCAGGCCTGGTAAACCTGGGCACGTCGCTGGCCGTGGAGTGGGCACCCAGGGTGCGGGTAAACAGCATCATCTGCGGTCTCACCCGCACCGAGCAATCCCACCTCCACTACGGCGATGAGGAAGGCATAGCCGCGGTTGCCAGTACTATTCCCCTGGGTCGCATGGGCGAGCCCGGCGACATTGGCGACGCCTGCGTATTCCTCGCCTCACCCATGGCGAGCTACATCAGCGGGGCCAGCCTGGCGGTGCATGGGGGCGGCGAAAGGCCCGCCTTCCTGTCCGCAGCCAACGCCCCCCAACCCTGATCAGCGTCGGGCGGCCCGGTCCTTTTCCCGTCGCACCGGGGACCGCCGCCGCGACGCTGAGAATGCGCCTGCGGCGCCAGCGTTTCGCGGGGGTAAGCCACGTGATCAAAAGATGGCGCCGTATTGTCAACCCGAGTTGGGAACGGGTTATACTCCGCCTCTCGACGTGTAATAAGCGTACACATTCGGTGTCAGGCGAAACTGACACTACCGGCACTCGCATGCGCGGCCACATCCTCCATGCTGCAGTGCTGCGGGAACCGTCATTGAGGGGCTAAGGGACGCCATGGCGAAAGCGGAACAGTTGTCTACCACCCATGCTGCAGAGCTGCACATGGACGGTATTCCGCAGTATGCAGGCAACATTGTCAGCATGATGGAACAAGGCCTGCAGATGGCGGAGACGCGACGCCTGCGTGGCAAGCAGCTGGGCAAGAGCGTCAGTGTGCACGAGGGCGCCAAGGCAGACCTGGTCTTCCTGGACCTGTTCGACGAAGACGGCGACCAGGTTATTGTTCCTGTTTCTATTGCCGGCGCCAGGGGCGACATGGTCACGCTGGCCTTCCGCGACCAGGTGTCCGAGCAGACCGGCACGGTACTGCGGCTTTTGAAGAACGAGCATCAGTCCTCCCGTCGCGGCCCCGCAGATGAGGATACGCTGGGCGAGTTCAGGCGTCGCAGTGTGCGCCAGCTGGACAAGATCATGGGCAGCTTTGTGCTGGCCGCCGCCGACCACCTTTTCGACCTTTCCGGCCGCCCCCAGGCCAGAGACATGCAGGACTCGCTGTATGAGTGCATGGGCATACTCAAGCGCAGCAAAGGCGCAATTGTAGAAGCATTTACCGACCAGATCGGTGCCTACTTTGACCAGCCCCTGCGGCCTGAAAAACAGGAAACCATGTCGGTGGACGACGTGGAATTCGGCGACCTTGACCTGGTGGACATCCAGGACTTCGAGGATTCACTGGCCATAGACCGCATGGTGAAGGAAGGCCAGAACCGATACGGCCTGCCCATGGAGGCCCTGACCGTGCGGTTTGCCGAAATTGCCGGCACCGAGCCGCTGGATACACGCCTGCCCGTGCACGTTCGACAACTATGCTCGGCGTTCCGCGAAAGCATTCGCGAACGGGGCATATCGACAAAAGTGGCCCCGGAGCTCTACAACTTCTTTGCCGCGCAGGTCATTCGAAAGCTGGACTCCTTTTACACCAGCCTCAACGTGTTCCTGCGCGAGCGGAACATCCGCCCTGACATCGATGAGGACCTGAAAAAACACGGCTCGCTGCTGGAGCGCATGCAACAGCAGAAGCAGAAAATCGCAACGCCTGCGAAACCCAGGCCCGACAAGCCGAAGACGCCGGAAAAGCGCGAGCTTCCCACCGAAGAAGAGGCCCGGGACCTGCTGGCGGAGGCACGACAGGCCGGGCTGGCGGAAGGGGGCCAGGGTACTGCACAGGGCGGCGCTGCTGCACCCGCTGCCGGTGGTCCTGCGGCAGGCGGACCTGCGGCAGGCGGACCTGCGGCGGGCG
>JAZBPS010000150.1:0-3353 GCA_036353375.1 Halieaceae bacterium
CATGCCCGCGGGACCGACGCCGCCGAAGGGCAGGTCTTCCTGCATGATGTGCATGATGACGTCATTCAGGCAGACGCCGCCGGAGGTTGTGCGATCCAGCACGGTCCGCTCTTCCTGCTGATCATCGCCGAAGTAATACAGCGCCAGCGGCCGCGGCTTGGCATTCACGTAGTCGATGGTTTCGCCGAAATCCTTGTAGGTCTTGATCGGCAACAGCGGCCCGAAGATTTCTTCTTCCAGCACTCGCATGTCCTCGCTGGGGTTGCGAATCAGCGTCGGCGGAATTTTGTGGGTGCCCTGCTGCTGCGAGAAATCCTCGTTGGCGGGGTTGAGAGGAATGATGTCGGCACCCTTGGCGCGAGCGTCCTCCAGGTTCTCGTTCAGGCGCTGGTAATGGCGCTCGTTGACCACCGAGGTGTACTGCTCGTTGGCCAGCAACGTCGGGTACATCTCGGCGACGATCGCCCTGGCGGCCTCGACGACCTCGTCGAGTTTCTCTTCGGGCACCATCAGGTAATCCGGCGCCAGGCAGATCTGGCCGGCGTTCATGGTCTTGCCCAGCATGATGCGGCCCACCGCCTGCTGGATATCGGCGCTGCGGGAAATCAGCACCGGGCTCTTGCCGCCCAGCTCCAGGGTTACCGGCACCAGGTTCTTTGCCGCTGCCGCCATGATGTGGCGCGCGATAGACGTGGCGCCGGTAAACAGCAGGTGATCAAACGGCAGCCCGGAGAACGCGGCGCCCACTTCGGGCCCACCCGGGTGAATGGACACTTCCTTTTCATCCCACGCCTCGCGCACCACCTCGACCATGGCTTCCGACGTGTTCGGGGTGAACTCCGAGGGCTTGATCATCACCCGGTTGCCCGCCGCAAGGATATCCGCCAGCGGACCGAAGGTCAGGTTGACCGGGAAGTTCCAGGGGCTGATCACGCCCACCACGCCCAGCGGTTGGTACTCGATGCGCGAGCGCCCTCCCAACAGGTTCAACGGGAACTGGGTCTTGCGCTTCTCGGGTCGCATCCATTTGCGCACGTGCTTGATGGCGCTCTTGAAAGGCTGGATGCTCGCGGCAATATCAGTGAGCTGCGACATCTCGCGAGGGCGACACCCGAAATCGGCGTTCAGCGCCTCTACCAGCCGATCCTGGTGTTTGTGAACCGCCTCCATGCCGCGGCGCATGCGATCTATGCGAGTTTCAGCGCTGACAAAGCCCTCGGCCAGGTAATCCTGCCGATGGGCCTCCAGCGCTTTCATCAGGGCTTCGGTGATGGGGTCGTTGTCGACCTTGATATCCTGGGGCGCGTTCATGGGCTCCTCACTGTTATCGTTAGAATGCGTGCTGGCCGGCGCGGGCCACGTCTACTGAGTATAGCGCTGCCGCGAGCTGAGGTTCAGGGTTAAGGGTAGTCAAATGCGGCCAGCAAAAACGCCTGCAAGCGCGGCGTTACCGGGCTTAGTCCGGCCGCACCGCCGCGACGGCCTCTATCTCGATCATCAGTTCCGGCAGGGCAAGGGCGCTGACCTGCACCAGGGTATCCGCGGGGTAGGGCTTGCTGAACCATTGCTCGCGCAGGCTCACGATCCGCGGGAAGTGGCTCATATCCGTCAGGTAGATATTTCCCGCGCAGGTGACACAGTCAACAGGAATGTGGTTTAGTGCCGGGTTTTCCCGGAGGGCTGTGGAGCATGGCTGTAGATCTCAAAGGTCGTTCTTTCGTCAAGCTGCTGGATTACGATGGGGCGGAGATCCGCTACCTGCTGGACCTCGCCGAGGAACTCAAGGCAGAGAAATACGCGGGCAAGGAAAAGCCGCAACTCAAAGGCAAGAATATCGTGCTGATATTCGAGAAGCCCTCAACGCGCACCCGCTGCGCATTCGAGGTGGCCGCGTACGACCAGGGCGCCAGGGTAACCCTGCTGTCCGGGGGCTCGCAGCTGGGTCACAAGGAGTCGGTGGCCGATACCGCGCGCGTGCTGGGGCGCCTGTACGACGGCATCCAGTTTCGCGGCGCCCGGCAGGCAGATGTGGAAACCCTGGAGGAATACGCCGGGGTGCCCGTGTGGAATGGACTCACCGACGAATTTCACCCCACCCAGATACTCGCCGATCTGCTGACCATGGAAGAGCATGGCGGCGGCCGTAGCCTGGAGCAGCTCAAATTTGCTTATCTGGGGGATGCCCGCAACAACATGGGCAACTCACTGATGGTGGGCGCCGCCAAGATGGGTATGGACCTGCGTCTGGTGGGCCCGATGGACTTCTGGCCCGAGGAATCCCTGGTAGACCAGTGCCTGGCAATCGCGGAGGAGAGCGGCGCCTCTATCACCCTGACCGAAGACATTGATGAGGGCGTGGCGGGGGTCGACTTCGTGCATACCGATGTCTGGGTGTCCATGGGCGAGCCGCCCGAGGCCTGGGCGGAGCGGGTTGCATTGATGAAGCCTTACCAGGTCAACCTGGCGCTGATGGAGCGAACCGGCAATCCGAACGTCAAATTCATGCACTGCCTGCCGGCCTTCCACAACAGCCAGACGGAAATAGGCCGCCAGGTCGCGGAACAGTTCGGGCTGGACGGCCTGGAGGTCAATGACGATGTGTTTGAGTCGGACTACAACATTGCCTTTGACCAGGCCGAGAATCGCATGCACACGATCAAGGCGGTGATGGTGGCCACGCTGGACTAGTGCGGCGGAGCGACCACGCGCGGTCGTCAGTGCTCGTAATCGAACACCAGAAGCTCTGCCGCCTCACGCAGCTTTGCGCCGACAACCTGATGGTCGGGGTGCTCGAGGTAGGACTGCAGGAACGCCTGGCTCTCCAGCGTCACAATCGCGGCATGGGTGCAGCCCTCGGCCCGGTTCGTCAGGTTGGGTCCTGCGGTAATGCTCACCACGCCAGGCACCACGCCCGCCAGGGCTTTCAGGTCTTCCAGCAGGCTGTTCAGCGTCGCCGCCGATGTCTCCGGTCTGGGTCGCAGCCAGATGATGTGTTCCAGTGGCATTAAGCGTTTCTCCTATGACGATGTCGGCCCTGGCACGAGGGAACCGGCGACGCGCCGGGCGTCGCCATTGATAATGTTGAGCGGCCCCTCGCTAGGAGCCGGTGGTTTCCTTCAGTTTTTCCATCACCTGATCGATGCTGAAGCTGGCTGGCTTCTGCCGTGGCGGAAACTCCTGGAAAGTACTCAGGAAGTTGGCCACGTAGGCCTGCGCAGGCACCAGGAAGAACACCCGGTCAATCATCCAGTCATAGTACGTATTGGAGGTGACATGGGCGCGCTCATAGGGATCGCGCCGCAGGTTGGTGATCAATGGCACGCGCAGCGGCGTCCAGGGCTCTATCCACGCCC
>JAZBPS010000151.1:0-6033 GCA_036353375.1 Halieaceae bacterium
CAGATATTCCTCGAAAGTGACATGTTCAACGCGGGTATCCGGCCAGCCATGAATGCGGGCATCTCGGTATCTCGTGTGGGTGGCGCTGCCCAGACCAAAATTATGAAGAAACTCTCGGGCGGTATTCGTACAGCGCTCGCCCAGTACCGCGAACTGGCCGCTTTCTCTCAGTTCGCCTCCGATCTGGACGAAGCCACCAAGGCGCAGCTTGACCAGGGTGAGCGTGTCACCGAACTGATGAAGCAGAAGCAGTACGAACCGCTGTCGGTGGCTGAAATGGGCGTGTTGCTGTATGCGGCAAACAACGGCTACCTGCAAGACGTGGAAGTCGACAAGATCGGCGCCTTCGAATCGGCGCTGTTGTCTTACATGCACAGTGAACATGGCGACACGATGACCAGTATCGTCGAGTCGGGTGACTGGAACGACGATCTCGAGGCGACCTTCAAGTCAGCCATCGAAACCTTCAAGTCCACCCAGACCTGGTAAGGCAGTCCGGAGCGCCTCATGGCAGTTGGAAAAGAAATCCGCACCAAGATATCGAGCATCCAGAGCACACAGAAGATCACCAGTGCGATGGAGATGGTCGCGGCCAGCAAGATGCGTCGCGCGCAGGAACGCATGGAGGTGGGCAAGCCCTACGCCAACCGCATTCGCAGCGTGGTGGGTCATCTGGCCAATGCCCAGCCCGAGTACCAGCATCTCTATATGGAGCAGCGGGAGGTCAAGCGGGTCGGTTACATCTATATATCGACGGATCGCGGACTGTGCGGCGGCCTGAATATCAACCTGTTCAAGGCGGGCATTCGCTCCATGAAGGAATGGGACGATCAGGGCGTACCGGTAGACCTTTGCCTGATCGGTGCCAAGGCATCGGCCTTCTTTGGCAGCTTCGGTGGCAACATTGTGGCTGCGACCCGCGACCTGGGTGAGGAGCCGGTGCTCTCGGACCTGATCGGCTCGGTGAAAACCATGCTGGATGCCTACGCCAAAGGGTCCATCGACAAGCTGTACCTGGTGAGCAACGAGTTCATCAACACCATGACCCAGAACCCGACGGTAGAGCAATTGCTGCCGCTGGTGCCGGAAGAAAGCGATGAGATGCAGCACCACTGGGACTATATCTACGAACCCGAGGCCCGGGATTTGCTGGATGGGCTGCTGGCCCGGTACATCGAATCCCAGGTGTATCAGGCGGTGGTGGAAAACGGCGCCTGCGAACAGGCTGCCCGGATGTTGGCGATGAAGAATGCTACCGACAACGCCGGCGAACTGATCGACGACCTGCAGCTGATTTACAACAAGGCGCGCCAGGCGGCAATTACCCAGGAACTTTCAGAAATTGTGGGGGGTGCTGCCGCGATCGAGTAATCGTCGCAGCGACTCCCCGGCAAACAGAATACAGGAATAGAGGATTCGAACATGAGCAGCGGACGGATCGTACAGGTCATCGGCGCAGTCATCGACGTGGAGTTCCCACGTGACGCGGTTCCCCAGGTATACGACGCACTGAAGGTCACGGAAAAAGACCTGACCCTGGAAGTGCAGCAGCAGCTGGGTGATGGCGTGGTACGCGCTATTGCGATGGGCTCTTCAGAGGGCCTGTCCCGGGGCTTGTCCGTGGAGAACACCCGGGCACCTATCTCTGTACCGGTGGGTGTGGAAACCCTGGGCCGCATCATGGACGTACTGGGTAATCCCATTGACGAGCAAGGCCCCATCGGCGAGCAGGAACGCGCGTCAATCCATCGCGAAGCGCCGACCTATGAAGAGCTGGCCGCGTCCGAAGAGCTGCTGGAAACCGGCATCAAGGTTATCGACCTGGTTTGTCCTTTTGCCAAGGGTGGCAAGGTAGGCCTGTTCGGCGGCGCGGGTGTGGGTAAGACCGTTAACATGATGGAGCTGATCAATAACATCGCCACCGAGCACTCCGGCCTGTCAGTATTCGCGGGCGTGGGGGAGCGCACCCGTGAGGGTAACGACTTCTACTACGAGATGCAGGAGTCCAAGGTTGTCGACCCGGAAAATCTCGCCAACTCCAAGGTAGCGATGGTCTATGGCCAGATGAACGAGCCGCCCGGAAACCGGTTGCGTGTCGCCCTGACGGGCCTGACCATGGCGGAAAAATTCCGTGACGAAGGCCGCGACGTGCTGTTGTTTGTCGACAACATCTACCGCTATACACTGGCGGGTACTGAGGTTTCCGCGCTGCTGGGCCGTATGCCGTCAGCGGTGGGCTACCAGCCAACGCTCGCCCAGGAGATGGGTGAGCTGCAGGAGCGCATTACCTCCACGCGCACCGGTTCTATTACGTCAATCCAGGCGGTTTACGTACCGGCGGACGACCTGACCGACCCGTCACCGGCCACCACCTTTGCGCACCTTGATTCCACCGTGGTACTGAGTCGTGATATTGCCGCCAAGGGTATTTACCCCGCGGTTGACCCGCTGGACTCCACCTCTCGCCAGCTGGATCCGCTGATCATCGGCCAGGAGCATTACGAGGTAGCCCGCGGCGTACAGTCGGTGCTGCAGCGCTATAAAGAGCTGAAAGATATTATCGCCATCCTCGGTATGGACGAGCTGTCTGAGGAAGACAAGCTGACGGTGGCCCGGGCGCGGAAAATCGAGCGCTTCCTGTCCCAGCCCTTCCACGTGGCAGAGGTATTTACCGGTGCCCCCGGCAAGTACGTCTCCCTGAAGGAAACGATTGCGGGCTTCCAGGGCCTGCTGAACGGCGACTATGATGACCTGCCCGAACAGGCGTTCTACATGGTCGGCACCATGGATGAAGCCATAGAGAAAGCGAAGAAGCTGTAATTCCTCGCGAGGCAACCCAATGACAATGACCATACACTGCGACATCGTTTCAGCGGAGAAAGAAATCTTCTCCGGACTGGTTGAGAGCCTGGTGGCGACGGGCTCCCAGGGGGAGCTGGGCGTTAACTACGGTCATGCACCCCTGCTGACCGACCTGGTACCTGGCCCTATCCGCATCCTCAAGCAGAATGGCGAGGAAGAGGTGTATTACGTCTCCGGGGGCTATCTTGAGGTGCAGCCGGGTGTGGTGTCCGTGCTGGCGGATACGGCGATACGTGCCGACGACGTGGATGAAGCCGCCGCCGTAGAGGCCCGGGAAGCCGCCGAGCGTGCCCTCGCCGGCCAGTCCGGGGAATTCGATTACGGACGCGCATCGGCCCAGCTCGCCGAAGCGGCAGCGCAGCTGCGTACGCTGCAAAAAATGCGCAATCGCGCGGGCCGCGGCTAGGTCAAACAGCGTTACGTGCTAGCAGAACCCCGGCGAGTCCGGGGTTTTTTGTGCCCGCAGCGGACGTTTTCCTTTCGGGGGTAGCGCCCGTATCATAGCCGCAGCCCGGCGCAGTGCCCGCGGCAACCAGTGAGATGCGCCCGACCCGGCATGCTTTTCAATTCCTACGTTTTCCTGTTCCTGTTCCTTCCCGTTGCACTGCTGGGTTGTTACCTGTTGGCAGGGCGCGGCTGGCAGCGTGCAGCCATGCTGTACCTGGTGGTGGCTTCACTGATTTTCTACGGCTGGTGGAACCCGGTTTACCTGTGGCTGCTGGGCAGCTCGATCGCGGTTAACTTCGGCCTGGGAACGGCACTTAACCGCAGCGACCAGCCTTTCCGGCGGCGCCTGCTGCTGGTGTCCGGCATCGTGTTCAACCTCGGTTTGCTGGGCTATTTCAAGTACGCCAACTTCTTTGTGGAATCCGTTAACGACCTGTTGGGTACCGCCTACACCCTGAAGGCGATCGTGCTGCCGCTGGCGATTTCCTTCTTTACCTTTCAGCAGATTACCTACCTCGTCGATACCTGGAAGGGCCTGGTGCAGGAGCACAGCTTTCTCCATTACTGCCTGTTCGTCACGTTTTTCCCGCAGTTGCTGGCCGGGCCCATCGTGCACCACGCCGAGATGTTGCCGCAGTTCCAGCAGCCAGAAGCGATGCGCTTTCGCTACAGCAACCTGGCCGTGGGCAGTGCGCTGCTGGTGCTGGGGCTGTTCAAGAAGGTCTTCATGGCTGACGGTCTGGCGGAGTATGCCGCGCCCACCTTCGCACTGGCTGAGCAGGGAGGCAGCGTGTATTTCCTGCCCGGCTGGATTGCCGCTATCGCCTTTACGCTGGGCGTGTATTTTGATTTTTCTGCCTATTCGGATATGGCCCTGGGCCTGGCCCGCATGCTCGGCATACACCTGCCGATCAATTTCCTCTCCCCCATGAAGGCGCGCAGCATTATCGAGTTGTGGCAGGGCTGGCATATAACGCTCACGCGCTTCCTGCGGGACTATATTTTCAAGCCACTCGGGGGTGCCAGACACGGGCCCTGGCGTCGGCACAGCAACACCCTGATTACCATGCTGCTGGGCGGCCTGTGGCACGGAGCCTCGTGGACCTTCGTCATCTGGGGCGGGCTCAATGGCGCCTTTCTCGTTATCAATCACCTGTGGCGCACGCTCTGCCAGCGCCTCGGTTGGGAGCTCTCGCGCTACCGGGCCTGGCGCCTGCTGGCGCAGTTTCTGACGTTTAACGCGTTCTGTGCCGCGGCGGTTTTCTTCAAGGCCGAGACCCTGGCCAGCGCCGGCGCCATGCTGAAGGGCATGTTCGGGGGCAACGGTTTCGCCATGACGGCGTTCCTGTACAGCAGCCTCGCCAAAGGCGGCCTGTACAATTTCCTGCTGTTCTACGGGCAGGGCCTGCTGATGATCCTGTGGACCCTGGTGATGGTGCTGGCCCTGCCCAACGTGTACCAGATCATGGGCGAAGGCATGGCGGCGGCCAACTTCTATCCGCGGCGCCTGTATCGCTATGGCGGTGAACGCCTGCTGTGGCGACCCAACGCGCGCTGGGCGCTCGCGCTGGCCCTGCTGACCCTGTTTGTACTGCACGCCATGAACCGGGATGTGCAGGAATTCATCTACTTCCAGTTCTAGCCCTATGAACGATGACAACCCGACATTGGAGCGCACCGGCCGCAACTACCTGCGCGTATTCCTGGGCGCGCTGGCGGCGATCGCACTCGTGAACCTGGCGGGGCTGGCCGCCTTTATCTACGAGCCCCGCAATTTCTATTACCGCCCCTGGGAATACTTTTACGAACTGGCGTACAAGTTCAAAGCCTACGATGCCAACTGGCATCGCGAGCAATCGGCGGACCTCAGCCGACAGAACTGGTTTTTTTACCAGGGGCGACATTACACCGACGTCACCACCGACCCGGAGGGTTACCGCAGCGTGCCGCTGCACAGTGACCGCTACCCCATACTGGTATCCGGGGACTCGCTGGTGTTCGGCAGCGGGCTAAGCGACGCTGAAACCCTGCCCTGGCGGCTGGCATTGCGGCTGGACCGGCCCGTGTTCAACGGCGGGCGCTCCAGCCTGGCCAACACCCTGAAGAAGCCCGAACTCGCCGACACGGAAATCGTGATTGATGTGCGCGGCGAGCCGCTGGTCGCCGGGGCGGTATTTGCCGACTACGGCTACAAGGACGACCAGCCCTACAGGCCCCGCGTTACCGACGAGTTCAGCCGTTGGGAGGTGCTGCGGGAGGTGCCCCCGCAGCGCTACCTGCTCACTTCTATCGGCGGGCGCATGCTGTCGCGGCTGGCGCGGGACCTGATGGTGTTGGCCACGGGTGAACGCGAGCGGCGCTATATGCCCTACCAGCTCAGCGATGCCTCCATGATGAGCGCCGCCGATGCAATCCAGGCGCGCAGTGAGCGCCTCAAGCAACAGGGCCGTCGCTACATCTTTGTCGCGGTTCCCTTTGAGCAGACCCTGTACGGGGAACGGGTTACCGAGACCCAGCGCCGCTATCTGCAGCGGCTGCACCAGGAGCTTACGCGGCGAGGCGTGGAGTCTATCGATCTGCTGGACAGCTTTCTGCAAAATCGCCACCGCCCGATATTCCAGCGCTACGACACCCACTGGACGGCGGAAGGCGTGGACCTGGCAGTGGACGCCATTGCGCGCTACCTGCAGCAGACCCGTGATTAGCAACTGCAGGTCAGGACGC
>JAZBPS010000152.1:0-10852 GCA_036353375.1 Halieaceae bacterium
CCCATGGGCGGCCTGCAGGGCGAACTCTCACAGGTCAGTGCGCCCGAACTGGGCAGCACCGCCATACGGGCTGCCCTGCAGCGCAGCGGCGTCGCCCCGGAGGCCGTCGACGAAGTGTTCATGGGCTGTGTGCTGCCTGCAGGACTGGGCCAGGCCCCGGCTCGCCAGGCGGCCCGGGGCGCCGGCCTGCCGGATGCGACCGGCGCCGTCACCGTGAACAAGATGTGCGCCTCGGCCATGCAGGCCACCATTTTCGGCATCGACAGCCTGCTCGCCGGCACCAATCGTGTCGTGGTCTGTGGCGGCATGGAGAGCATGACCAACGCGCCGCACCTGGTTCCCCAGGCGCGCAGTGGCGTGCGCACCGGCCACAAGACCCTGCAGGACCACATGTTCATCGACGGCCTGGAAGACGCCTACACGGGACGCGCCATGGGTTCCTTCGCGCAGGAGACAGCGGACCAGTACGGACTCACCCGGGAGCAGATGGATGCGTTTGCCGTGGAATCACTGACCCGGGCCAGGCAGGCCATGGAAGACGGCAAGCTGGCGGCGGAAATGGCCCCGGTAACCATTGCAACCCGACGCGGCGAGCAAGTGGTCAGTGATGACGAGCAGCCCCATAAGGCGAGCATAGAAAAAATCCCTTCACTGCGCCCCGCGTTTGCCGAGGGCGGCACGATTACGGCGGCCAACGCCAGCAGCATCTCCGACGGCGCCAGCGCACTGGTAATGACCACCGCCAGCCACGCGCAGAGCAACAACCTGGAGCCGAAGGCCGAGGTGATCGCCCATGCCCGCCATTCCCAGGCACCTGCGGAGTTCACCATCGCGCCCATAGGCGCTATCCGCAAAGTGCTGGACAAGTGCGGCTGGTCCGTTGACGACGTGGACCTGTTCGAGATCAACGAAGCCTTCGCCATGGTCACCATGCTGGCCGAGCAGGAGCTGGGACTGGACCACAGCAAAGTCAATGTGCACGGCGGCGCCTGCGCCCAGGGCCATCCCATCGGTTCGACCGGCGCACGTATTATCGTCACGCTGATGCACGCGCTCGAGACCTATGGCAAGCGGCGCGGCGTGGCGGCACTGTGCATAGGCGGCGGCGAGGCAACCGCGGTAGCCATAGAGCGAAAGGTGTAACGCACCGTGCCGCTTAGCAATACTGCCGATCTCGTCGACGACATACGCAAGGGCCGTATGGTCATCCTGATGGATGACGAGGACCGGGAAAACGAGGGCGACCTGATCATCGCGGCTGAAGCGGTGACGCCTGAAGTGATCAACTTCTATGCCAGCGAGGCCTGCGGGCTGATCTGCCTGACGATCACAGAAGAACAGGCGCACAAACTGGACCTGCCGCTGATGGTTCGCAACAACCGATCGCAGCACGAGACCAATTTCACGGTGTCCATCGACGCCGCCGAGCGGATCGGCCCGGGAATCAGCGCCGCCCAGCGCGCCGCCACCGTGAAGGCGGCAATCGCCAGCGACGCCGCACCCGAGGACATCACGCAGCCCGGACATATCTTCCCGCTGGTGGCCAAACCGGGCGGCGTATTGCGTCGCGCCGGCCACACCGAGGCCGGCACTGACCTGGCACGCATGGCGGGGTTCTCTCCCGCCTCGCTGATCGTCGAGATCATGAACGAGGACGGCACCATGGCGAGGCGTCCCGAGCTTGAGGTATTTGCAGAAAAGCACGGCCTCAAAATCGGCACCATCGCCGACCTGATCGCCTATCGCGCCCTGCACGAACAGTCGGTGGAACTGAAAGACCGCAAGCTTGTGAACACAGAGTTCGGGGAGTTCGCCCTGCACACCTTTCTGGACCTGATAGACAACAGCCTGCACTACGCGATGGTTCGCGGCGAAGTCTCTGACACCCAACCGACCCTGGTGCGCGTGCAGGCACTGAACACCCTGCGGGACGTATTGGGCACGGAACTCCCTGGCGACACACCGGGCTGGAACCTGCGCCGCGCCATGCAGCGCGTCGCCGACGAGGGTTGCGGTGTGATTGTGATCATCGCCCAGCAAGAGAATACAGAGCAGGCCCTGGCGGACATACAGCAATTTCCGGACGTGGTGCGGCCCAACACCACCACCGCCGAGGACGGCACCCGCATCTACCGACTGATTGGCACCGGCAGCCAGATCCTGAAACAGGTCGGCGTCGGCCAGATGCGGCTGATGTCATCGCCCATTCGCTTCAACGCCATATCCGGCTTCCAGCTTGAGGTCACTGAATTCGTCGAGGCCTGAGGGCTGCACCCGTCACCTGGTGAGACGGAGCGGCCTGTGATCAGCCCCTCGTCCACAGTGCAGCCGGGGCATGGCATACTGACAGGCCAATTCCGGCAGCGTTCCTATGCAGCAGTTTAGTGTCAGTTCTGACCTGGGCGTATCCGCGGACGCCCTGTGGCAGCACGCGGTGACACCGGCCGATATCAACGCCGAGTTCAGGCCGTTGCTGCGCATGACCTTTCCCCAGGGGATGGATGACCTCACTGCGGGCTGGGAGCCCGGGCGGCGGCGTTTCCGCAGCTGGATTCTGCTGCTGGGGGTTTTCCCCGTGGACTATGATGACATCGCTTTCACGCGCATCGTCCCCGGCGAGCGTTTCGAGGAGCGGTCGCGCATGCTGAGCCAGGCCAGCTGGGAACACGACCGGGTTATCCTGGCCTGCAGCGGCGGCGTCCGGCTGACAGACACGGTGCGCTTTCGTGCAAGATTGCCCTGGCTGGAAAAAATCTACCTGTGGGTGTTTCGGGGGGTCTTTCTGTACCGCCACCGCGCCCTGCGTCGCATGTACGGGCAGCGCCGTCGAACCGCGCGCTAGCGCCCGCGCTTTTCCATCAGCGCCAGGACGGCTTCGATGTTCTCCGGCGAGCCCGCCTGGCGCAGCATGGCAGCGGATTCCAGCTCAAAGGCGGCCTCGATATGGGCGCGGTGCGGCAAGCGCAGCGTGGCCTTGATCTCCCTGAGGGCATTCACCGGCCACTGGGCAATTTCCTCTGCCTTCTCCAGGGCGGTGGCCAGCAATTCCTCGTCCGGACAGGCGCGGGCGGCGATGCCGTACGCTACCGCGGTCGCCGCATCGATCCACTGGGCCGTGTAGAACAGCTCAGCCGCGCGCTGGGCGCCAATATTCGCCTGCAGCATATAACTGGAAGCAAACTCCGGCGGCAATCCCAGGGCTGCAAACGGCAACCGCATACGCAGGCTCTCTCCCACCAGGCAGATATCGGCATGAAACAGCACCGTGGCACCGCCGCCCACGGAAATGCCGCTGGCCGCCCCGATCCAGGGTTTGCCAAATCCCGCGACCGCACGCGCGCAGGCATCAAACGGATGCTCGCCCTGCTCTGAGTCGGTAAAACTGGCCAGGTCTACCCCGGCGGAGAAATCGCCACCGGCACCGGTCAGCACCAGGCAGTGGATACCCGGGCTTTCATCGGCCTCACGGAAGGCCTGCCCAAGCCCTTCCCACATGGCGTTATTGATCGCGTTTTTCTTCTCGGGCCGGTTGAAGGTCACCAGGCGAACGCGCCCACGATCCTCCACCGTCAGTTCTTCAGCCACGCTTCTATCCATGGAAGTGGGTGATCTCTTCAAGGCTGCCCCGGTCAGTACGACAGCGGTTGGCAGCGGCTTCGGTATCTTCATAGCCAAAGGAAATACCGAACAACAGCTTGTTGCTGCTGTCGATACCCAGTTCCGCACGCACCGGTTCGGCCAGAAAGCTCAGGGCCGTCTGCGGGCAGCAGCCCAGTCCGTGGGCGACCATGGAAAGCATCACTGTCTGCGCGTACATACCCAGGTCGCAGGCCTCGCGCAGGCCGAAGGGCTCCGGCAGGAACAGGAAAGCCACGTGCGGGGCATCGAAGAAGGTGAAATTGCGCATGAAAGCGGCATTGCGCTTGTCCTTTTCCTCTCGCTGTATGCCCATCGCGCTGTAGAGCGCCTCTGCCGCGGCATACTGCCTATCCTTGTAGACCCCCTCGTATTTTCCATCGTAGGGAAAATCCATGCTGAACTCGCCCCGCATGAAGGCGTCGGGAATACGCTTGCGCAGTCGCTCCAGCGGCTCTCCGGAGGCAACGTGGGTCTGCCAGGGCTGGGTGTTGCAATTGGAAGGGGCGCGCAGTGCGGCGGCAAACACCTGTTGCAGCAGCGCGGCGGGTACCGGGTCGGGTCGAAATGCGCGCACCGACTTGCGCCGATCAACAATATCCGCATAAATCATGGCGGTGTCCGCGAGCGCTGCTGCGTTGTCAGTCATATAGCTTGCCTTGTCGTCTACTGTTTTCCGCGAGGTTGTGCCGGGCGCGGACGCTTCTTGCGCACTCTATTCGCCCTTGAATACCGCGGGACGTTTCTCCTTGAACGCGCGCATGCCCTCCTTCGCATCTGCCGAAGCAAACACGGGCCCGGCCAGCGCATCAGAGGCCTGCATGGCGGCGTCCTCCTCCATGTATTCCTGATGTTCGCGCAGGGAGCGCGTTACCGCAGCGACCGCCAGTGGTGCGTTGGCGCAGATCCTGTCGGCGATTTTGCGCGCCTCAGCCAGCGTCTCACCAGCCGGCACAACGCGATTGACCAACCCCCAGTCCAGTGCCTGTGCCGCGCTGATGTGCTCGCCCAGCAGCAGCATCTCCGCTGCCAGGCAATAGGGAATCTGCCGCCGTAGTCGCACGGTCGAGCCCGACATGGGGTAAAGCCCCCGGGCCACTTCCGTGACGCCGAAAATCGCATTCTCCGCCGCGACCCGGATATCCGTACCCTGCAGTATCTCCGTGCCGCCGGCCAGGGCGTAGCCCTCAACCGCGAGCAAAAGGGGCTTGTTGGGCCGGTTATCCCGCAGCAGGGCCTGCCAGTGTACGTTGGGCACTTCCGCCATCACCGACATGAATTCGTCGCTGGCCTTCTGGTCGCCGTCGGCCCCGGCCTTCAGGTCCATACCCGCACAAAACGTGTCGCCGTTGGCGGTCAGAATGGCGCAGCGCAGGCTGTCGTCCTCATCCAGCAGCCGCCAGGCCCGGTACATGCCCAGCAACATCGCCGGCGTAAACGCGTTTTTCGCCTCCGGACGGTTGAGTGTGACAATCAGCACCCCGCCTTCCTGTTCCACAATGCAGTTTTCCGTACTGATATCCAGTTCAGCCATGGTCGTTTCCTTACTGGGCGAGATAGTCGCCGGACAGGGCCAGCTCGCGGGCTTTGGGATAGGTGGGCTTGCCGCTGGGCGCGCGGGGTATCTCCGGCACGATATGCAGCTCCCGGGGCACCTTGTACCCGGCGATATGCTTGCGCGCTTCAACCTGCAGTTCGTCCAGGGTCAGGGTATGCCCCTCACGCAGTGCGACAACCGCAGTGACGCGGCTGCCGTAGCGCTCGTCGGGCGTATCCACCACCAGACAGTCAAACACGGCGCTGTGGGCTTTAAGCGCCTCCTCAACCTCTTCCGGGAAAATCTTCTCGCCGCCCGAGTTTATGCAGTTGGAACCGCGCCCAAACACAGTGATGGAGCCATCTTCCTCCATCCGGGCAGCATCGCCGGTGAGCATCCAGGTTTTGCCGTCCACGGGCACAAAGGTTTTGGCGGTTTTCTCGGGTTCATTGTAGTAACCCAACGGGATATGACCGCAGCGCGCAAAGATGCCAGTTTCTCCCGCGGACGCATGATAGTGGCTGCCGTCTTCGGCTTCGCAGATCACATCCATATAGTCCGACTTCGCCACATTGCCGAGGCCCTTCTCCGCGCCCTTCTTCTCGCCGGAGTCGAAACCCATCGCTCCGCCTTCGGAGGAGCCGAATGAGTTGGTTATAAAGCAGTTGGGGAAGTGCTTCTTGAACGCCTCCTGCTTGGATACCGAGAACACGGCGCCCCCGGAGCCCACATTGAACACCGCGCTCAGGTCCCAACGGCCGGGGTTGGCATCCAGCGCATCCAACAGCGGCACGGCCATGGCGTCCCCCACAATGGTCACCGAATTTGCCTTTTCCTTCTCGACAATATCCCAGACCTGCTCGCCCACCAGCGACCGGTGTGGATTGAGTACCACCGTGTTGCCACCGAGCAGCTGTATACAGGCGTACCACCAGCAGGCGCCGTGCATCAGCGGCGCCAGCGCCATGCCAACCACAGGGAAATCGCCTATGCGCCCGGCAAGCTGCTCGGGCTCGGTAATGGGCCCCTCCGGGTGGAACCAGCCACCGCCACCCAGGGCCGCGAAAAACAGCGCCCGGTGTGGCCACATAACGCCCTTGGGCATGCCCGTGGTGCCACCGGTGTAAAGCAGGAACAGGTCGTCATCCGAGCGCTCGCCAAAATCGCGCTGGTCGCCCTGCGCCGCCAAAGCCGCCTCGTACTCCGCCCCAGTGAAGTCGGCGTCGCTACCGTCTTCCACCATCACCCGCGTGCGCAGTTTCGAGGCATTGATCGCCGCAAGCAGCGGCGCGAACTCGCGATGGTAAATGCAGGCCACGGCGTCCGCGTTATTGAACACGTACTCCAGTTCCTCGGCCACGTAGCGGTAGTTCACATTCAGCGGCACCGCCCGCAGCTTCCAGCAGGCCAGCATGCTCTCGATGTATTCATTGCAGTTGTAAAGATACAGGCCCACATGATCCCCGGGGGCCACACCCTGTGCCGCGAGGTGGTGTGCAAGGCGATTCGCGCGAGACTCAAGCTCGGCATAGGTGAGGCGTGAATCACCGCAGATCAGCGCGTTTCGATCCGGGACAGCGTCTGCCACCAGCTCAAACAGATCCGCGAGGTTGAAGGCTTTGGCCATGCTCATTCCCCAGTGCTTATGTTTTTTTGGGAGAAGTGTCGATACTTCCGGTGCGCTCTATTATGCACAGGCTGCCGTGTCGCTTCGAGGGTTTACAGCGCGTCGCGGGGATCACCGCTGAGGCAACAGCGCCTGCCGGCCAAGGAGTATCCGGCAGCCGCTGCGCGGGCTCAATGGCAGGAACTACCGCCGCCGCCTGACATTTCTGATCAGGCGACCCCTGCAGGCCCGCGCCGCCTACACCTCAAAGCGATGGCGTCGCAACCAGCCGGCTGCCGTGAGAAACAGGACCCCGGTTAGCAGCCCCAGCACCATACCTGTATAGTCGAGGCTGGCCCAGACCGGGCCCCGCTCGTAGAAGCCCAGGGATTCGGCGTCTCCCCCATCGGCTGCACGGGGAAAATGGCGGCTGATCACATTCATAAGATGCTGCGTGCCGAACAGGAACTGCTCCGCCAGCATGAGCCCCACGGGAATCGCCACCGCCAGCAGGAAAGGTGAGCGCCGGGCCCCGGCGGAGGCCAGCATGAACCAGGCGTACAGTGGCACCAGGAACAGCATCATCACCAGCATGCCTTCGAGCTGGTGGAAAAACATAGGCAATAGCTGTAGCTCCGCCCACATCTCCGGATTACTCACATCCATCCGCCACATCAGCACCGAGCCCAGCAGCATCACGAGGATTTGTGTTACCCACGACAGCAGCAGGAATACCAGGGGCGCCGCCACCGCCGCAGTGGCCAGTTTTGCCAGGATCTCTTCCCGCTCCGATACCGGCATCGACTTCCAGAACAGGATGCTGCGGTCCTTGCGATCGTCGTACAGGCAACCGAGCAGGTAGTTAACGGAGACGGCGAACAGCACCAGCAGGAACAATCCATGCAGGGCGCTAAACACACCGCTCAGGCCAGCCGGACCGCCGCCCGCCTCATCAACACCGGCGCGGCTTGAGGGCCTGGGTGCGGAGAAGGTCCACTCCTTGCTGAAGTTCCAGTCGTCCTCCGTCAGGTCGTCCGGCGCGGGGGTCACGGTCAGGCTCTGGGCCGGCGCCTGCTCCCCG
Organism: Halieaceae bacterium; assembly: GCA_036353375.1. Classification (GTDB taxonomy): domain Bacteria; phylum Pseudomonadota; class Gammaproteobacteria; order Pseudomonadales; family Halieaceae; genus JANQIO01. The sequence continues at coordinate 7,861 of JAZBPS010000152.1, forward strand.
GCGTCGACGTTGACAATGGCGAGGGGGAAATCCGCACCTGCACCTTTATCGTTGACGGACAGGTCGATAGACACGCTTCGATCACTGCCCTGACCGCCGAAAAACTCGATCATGTTGCCGCTGATATCCAGAAACCGACCTGCCAGCAGGATACTCAGCAGCATCAAGACAATGAAGATTGCCCCCACTGCCGCGGGCGTCACCACCAGTGATCCGCGGTATTCCTGCAGCTCGCGGTTAACCAGGGTAAGAAACTTGGATTTGCGCAGTGCTTCCATCATCACTGGGCCCCCATTTTTGCTATAAACAGATCGGACACGGAGGGTGTGTGCAACTCGCCCAGAGTCGCCAGCGCCTCCCTGTCTGCATTTTCGAAAATCATGGCCTTGCCGCCGAGGATGGAGCGTTCACTGATAGGCTTGTAGCCCTGGGCCTGCTCCACCGCCGCGCCGACCACATGCAATTCACAGAAGCTCTCGGCCAGTGACTCCATGGACTCATGCAGCACCACCCTGCCCGAGCGCATGAATAAGGCATCCGTCAGGATGTTTTCAACCTCTTCAACCTGGTGGGTGGATATGATGATGGTGCGCTCGTCGTCGTAGTAGTCGTTCAGCAACTGCTCGAAGAACTGTTTGCGAAACAGGATGTCCAGGCCCAGGGTGGGCTCGTCCAGCACCAGCAAGCGCGCGTCAATCGCCATCACCAGCGCAAGGTGCAGTTGCACCGTCATCCCCTTGGAGAGTTGCTTGACCCGCCTGTCCTCACGCACCTCGGTACGAGACAAAAGACCCTCGGCCATTTCGCGACTGAACCGCGGATGCACACCCGCGGCATAATCCAGCACCTGCGACACCTTCATCCAGCGCGGCAGCACCGCGGTATCGGCAATAAAACAGACCTGTTCCTGCAGCTCGCGGCGCTGCCGCCGCGGATCCATGCCGAGAATCTCCAGCTCTCCGTCGCAGGCGCCCAGCCCGAGCAATGCCCGCAACAGCGTTGTTTTGCCGGCGCCGTTGGGACCGATCAGGCCGGTGATGCTGCCTGCCTCAATGCTCAGGGATACCCGGTCAACCGCCGCTGTATCCCCGTAGCGCCGGGTCAGTTCACGCGTTTTGATTACGGTACTCATGGGTTCTGTCCCTCTTGCCGGAGTCGCGCGGTCACGGTTTCTATATCAAGCCCCAAACGCCTGACGCGCTCGGCAAATGCCGGCAACTCCTCCTCGAGAAATTTTTGCTGCTCGTCGCTGGTCAGCGCGGCTCTGGCGCCTTCCAGCACAAACATGCCAAGCCCCCGCCGTTTCTCCAGCACCCCTTCGTCCACCAGTTCCTGGTAAGCCTTGGCGACCGTCAAGTGATTAATGTTGTAGTCTGACGCTACCTGCCGCACTGAGGGTATTGCTTCACCCTCGGCAAAACTTCCATCGAGTATGCGCTGCATAACAAGGTCCCTCAGCTGTCGGTAGATTGGCAGGTCGTCACGCCATTCAATAGCCATCTGCGCACCTCCTGTCTGGCATCGGTCGTCGCAACATCTGGTTCAATCCAGCCTGCTCACTTCGCCAGAGCCCATGGTGTTGGCATCCACTTCCGGATTGCCGCGGTACAGCACATCCCCGCTGCCCATAATGTTGCCCGTCAATTGTGCCTCGGCGTGTACGCTCACGTCGCCGGAGCCGAGAATGTTGACCTCCACGACCCTTGCCACCAGATCGGCGAGGTCTACCTCTCCCGAGCCAGCCACGCTGACGTCGATACTGTCGACACGACCGTCCTGGCTCTCGGCGGCGGCGGTGATATCGCCTGAACCCGCCAGCTCCACCACCATGCGCTGCACGATCAGCTTGCCGAGATCGATGTCTCCGCTGCCGGCCAGTTCAACCGACAGTGTTGCGGCTTGCGCCCTGGCCAATTGCAGCGTGCCCGAGCCCGCCACCGTGACGTCCAGTCGACTCGCCTTGACGTCGTGCATATAGATAGCTCCGGAACCCTCCACGGACACCTCCAGGCTGTCCACTTCTACAGGGTCCACCCAGATGTCGCCGGACCCCTTCAGCACAATTCGCTCAAGGCGATCGACTTCCAGCAAATACTGCACATCGTTCGCAGTCGCTCCGGCGGTGCTTCGACCCAGCCACAGGCTCTCTCCGCGCACATAGAACGGCGCCATATCCAGCTCGTCGGTATCACCCTTCACCAGCAGCCGGTTGCGATCACCCGCCACAATCTTCAGCTCCGAACTGCCCCGCAACACAACCTCGTCGACAGTGAAACCTTCCACGGCGCGCGTGTCCGCGTGCGACAGTGCCGAGAGGCCTGCGCACAGCAGGAACAGGCAGGCGATCACCAGCCGCAAGGCGCCCCCGGGGGCGAGTTTTCGTCGTGTTAATGTGCTCATCGGTGCGTGCTCCGATATGGTGTTATACATAACTATATCACCTATTTTGAAAGCTGCAAGACATTTTTATGTCAGCTTACCCGCCCTGGCTGCGCGCAGACCGACATTTCCACGGACGCCAGAAGCAGTTTATGCGTTGCTCAGGGCTTTCTATACCTGGCTCAGGGCTGTCTATACCTGGCTCAGGGTTGTCTATGAGCCGCTCAAGGCTGTCTATGAGTCGCTCAGGGCTGTCTATAAGTCGCTCAGGGCTGTTTGCATATTCCGGGCGATGGTGCTGGCAATGCGCTTGGCACGCTCGGCCCGAGGACCGCGCCAGCCGCTGTCCACCGCAGTGTGGAAGAAGCCCAGCCAGCGCTGGAAATCCTCTGGCTGCAGTGCACGCTTGCTGTGGAGTCGGCGGTGTATGTTCATGGTATGACGGTTGTAGTCTGGCTCGCCCAGCAGCAGCTTGGCCCAGTAGTCCACAATATGCGGCATGTGTTGGTCGAGGTCGACGGCGGCCACGTCGATGAACAGCGGGCCCAGCGTTGCATCTTTCAGCATGGCGCCATAGAAGCGCCGGACGAAGCGCTCCAGCTCCTGCCTGGAA
>JAZBPS010000153.1:0-2539 GCA_036353375.1 Halieaceae bacterium
AGAACCAAAGCGAAGCCGCACACGGCGGCGCATTCTGGGCGCCGCCCGGGATCTCTTTCTGGCAGACGGCTACAGCGACACCACCATGGACGCCATCGCCGCGGCGGCCGACATATCCCGTGCCAGCCTCTTCAATTACTTTCCCTCCAAGGCAGATCTGCTGGATGCGCTGGGGGGAGACCTGGAGTCCCGCCTGCTGCGAGCCCTGACGCACTACCGCGACAAGCATGCAGGGGCGCCCGAGGTGCTGAATGCGCTGTTCGGCCGTCTGGCCGAGGTACTGGAACAGACGGCACTGCTGACGCGAATGCTGTTTCTGCAGGCCGGCAAAGACGGGGATCTCCCACAACTGCGCAGCGAACTTGCAGCGCTGGTAGCGGACGCGCAGGCGGCGGGTAGCTGGCGCGAGGATGTGCCGGCGACCGACGCTGCCGAGATGATCTACCTGGCGCTGGTGGCCAGCTTGCTGGGCTGGCGGCAGGACGCCGACACGGGTGCGGTACAGCAGCGCGCCCGCCTGCTGAACCAGCTTTTCTCGCCCGGGACTCAGCGCGCTCCTGGTTGACGTGAACCGCGACAGCTGTCGGTGCTGACTAGCGTCGGTGGTTGTGGATGCGTTCGCCCATGCCACCGTAAACCAGGCTGCGCACCAGGTCGCTTTGCATGAAGTTGTAAGGGTGGCCGAGGTCGATGGCGCTGGCCTCATTCAACTGGCGCATCAGGTCTTCGCTGAGCGTGATGTCCAGGCTCTTTATGTTGTCCACGAGCTGGGCGGTGGTGCGGGCACCAATAATGGGGATTGCGCCGCGCTGGCGCACCCAGGCCAGCGCCACCTGGGCTGAACTGACGCCCAGCTGATCGGCCACAGTATCGACCTGCCGGGCAATGTCGAGTTTGCGCTGGTCCACCGAAGTGAGGGCAAGGGTGTCCAGCCGTTTAGCCTCATCGGTCTCGCGGGTGTACTTGCCCGACAGTACACCGCTTGCCAACGGTGACCATGCCGTAATCGCAATATCCGCCGCCTTGCAAAGCGAGAAGTGCTCCCGCTCTATGCTGCGCTCCAGCAGGCTGTATTCAAGCTGCAGCGCACTGAAAGGCGTCCAGCCCCGCAGCTCTGCCAGGGTGTTGGCCCGCGAGGCCACCCATGCGGGGGCATCAGAGAGCCCCGCGTAAAGAATCTTGCCGGCGCTGACGGCATCGTCCAGTGCCCGTATCACCTCGTCCACCGGCGTCGTGAATTCCCAGGCGTGCACCCAGTAAAGATCGATGTAGTCGACGTTGAGTCGCTTGAGACTCGCGTCCAGGGATTGCCGCAGGTTTTTGCGGTGGTTGCCGGCGGCATTGGGGTCTTCCGCCCCGGGAAACGCATTGGTGTATTTGGTCGCAATCACAAAGCGTTCTCGATCCGCAGCGACAAACTCCCCCACCAGTTTTTCGCTCTCACCCTGGGTGTATATATCCGCCGTATCGATAAAGTTGCCTCCGGCTTCAACGTAGGCATCGAACATCGCGCGGCTTTCTTTTGCATCGGCGCACCAGGACTCGTCCGAACCAAACGTCATGGCGCCGAGGCAGAGCTGCGATACCCGCAGTCTGCTGTTGCCCAGTAGTTGATAATCCATGCTCCTCTCCTTTTCCGGTGTTGGGTGTGCCGTACGGCGCGGTTCAGGTGTGCGGCGCGTGAGTACTCGCGAAGGTTGAAAAACAACGCCTCAGGTAGGCATCAACACTGGGGCCGTCTTCCTGCATCAGTGGCGTGAGGTCCATCGCCAGGGCGCAGGCCTTCATGCTGTCGGTGGCGTGACTTTCCGCCAGGGTCGCGTTGGCCTTCTGACGGGCTATAACGGCCTTGTCGTAGCGCTTGCCGCCGTTGATCTGGCTGTCGTGACAGCGCAGCAATGCGGCCTGCAATTTCTCCGGATCGTCGATGGGCAGCGCCGTGCGCCAGGGTGCCGGCAGCCAGTCCAGACTGCCCCATACCTCAACCCCGTACACAGCCCGGGGCCGCTCCCCCGCCGGCAGGCGACGCAGGGCTTTGATTGTGGCGCGCGCCAGCACGCGATGCGTGGCGTGGCGGTCTACCAGCTGGTGCATGTAAACCACCTCAGGCTTACTCTGCAGCAGCAGTGACACCAGCATCGATTCAATCGCTTCCGGGTCATTTTTTACGGCGTCGCTGGGAAAACCCAGTTGGATCACCGCGTTGTAGGCGCCGAGCTCGGCCGCTTGCCGCTGCTCCAGGCGACGCTGGGCTGCCATGCGTGCATTGTCGAAGCCCGCATAGGCCCCATCCCTGGGGCTGCCGGATCCGTCACAGGCCACAATGCCGGTGAAGTGCGCATCGCTGGCCTGGTAGCAGGCGAGAATGCCGTGAATGGCAATGATCTCCAGGTCGTCAGGATGCGCGCCGATGCCCAGATGTGTGGTGCGCTGCAGCGCCACGTCCAGGGGTGTGCCGTCGGGCACATAGTTGTCGGGGGTCGGGGCGCGAGTCATGGCACCAGAGTAGTCGACAATCACGCCTGCGCCTAGGCCGGGC
>JAZBPS010000154.1:0-2124 GCA_036353375.1 Halieaceae bacterium
AAAACCTTCGACAGCGGATTCACCAAGCGCGAGATGGTGGTCATCGTGGACGACGGCAGGTACCCGCAAGAGATCAACCTGGAATTTGTGCAGGACAAAGTGTCGCTGCTGGATGATTTGCAGCCGGGCGAGACGGTAACCGTCAGCTTCGATATTCGCGGGCGCGAGTACAACGGCCGCTACTTCAACAACCTGCAGGGTTGGCGGGTGACGAAGGAGGGAGATGCGCCCATGGCGGAAGCACCGCCCGTGCAGGACGGACCACCGGCAGACGCCTACGACGACGACATCCCCTTCTAGCCCATGACAGTGCTGCATGCTGCTGCGCTGCGCCGCCAGGCTGCCCTTCTGGCTGCCTGCCTGTTGACTGCCTGCAGCGGTGTGGAACCGTCGTCCACACCAACGCCGCCGGGCAAGACCATCACGGCCGATACGGTGGTGCTGACAGAGGGCACCAATCTCGCGGTAGCGATCAACCCGGTCAATGGAGATAAAGTCATTGCCCTGCAGGCAGCGCTATATCTGCAAAAAAAAGGGGAAACCGATGCGCGGGTACTCACGCGCTGGGCAGACGATGCCTGGGAGCCGGATTTTCATCCCGCCGGCCAGCAGGTGGTATACGAGAGCTATCGCGACGGCAGCTTTGATTTGTGGCAGCTCAACCCCTACGACGGATCAACCCCGATTCAGTTAACCAAGGGGCCCTTTGACGACCGTGAGCCCCAGTATTCCCCCGACGGCCAACGCATCATTTTTTCCTCGGATCGCGCTGGCAGCTGCGATATCTGGGAACTGCATACCATGGCGGAGAACGGCAAGCCGGCGGAGCCAGTGCAGCTGACAGCGCTGGAAGGCGATGCCCATGCGCCGACCTGGCACCCGGGAGGCGAAGGCTTCGCTTATCTGGTCAGTGACCGCCGCGGCTCTGCGGTCTACTGGCAGCGACCCGGCGCTAAGGTGGAACAGCTGCTACAGAGCCAGTCGCGATTTTCCGGACTGCAGTTCCTGCCATCGGGCACGTCGCTGAGCCTGCGCTCCCTGGACCGCGATCCCGAGGGTAATGCGCTCAGCAGCCTGTCCCGGCTTGATCTCACCGGCGGGACGCTCACGCCTCTGACACCCGTTGACGCGGACGTATTTCCCTTTCGCGCGCAGTGGCAATCGGATGGCAGCGCGCTGTTTACCAGCGATGGGCAGATCAAGCGCTGGTCTCTGGACGACGGTATAGAGACCGAGCCGTTCCGGGTAGAGATTCCGGTGCAGAGACCACGGTACGCGCGCAAGCAACGGGATTTCGACAGCACGGCCCCGCGCCCTGTGCTGGGCATCTCCTACCCCACCCTCTCGCGGGATGGGGCAACCGTCGCGTTCACCGCCCTCGGCGACCTGTACCTCTGGGATATAGAGCAGCGAACGCTGCGCCAGATTACCGATGACCCGGCGGCGGACCAGACACCGGCCTGGTCCCGGGATGGGAGGCGCCTGAGCTGGATTAGCGACCGGGCGGGCCGCTACGCCGTCTGGACGCTGGATCTCGACAGCGGGGCCATCGATTCGCTGGCGTTTGAGCGGAAATTCATCAGCTTCCCGGCCTGGTCACCTGACGGCAGCCAGCTGGCGTTCTTTACCGACGTTCCCGCCAACCCCCTGCTGCACGTGGTGGGCCAGCTCAGCGTCTACAACCTGGCGACCGGGGCGCTTACGCCGTTGCTGGCGCCCATGCCACCGCAGCCTATCAACTGGTCTGCCGACGGCAACTATCTGGTGACGACGCGACTGAAACCCTACAGCCAGCGATTCCGTGAGGGTCTCTACGCGATCGTCGCAGCCAACATCACAACCGGCGAGGCCCACGATATTGTTCCCACGCCACACCGCAGCGTGACCCACGCGACGCTGGCGCCGGGCGCCGAGGGATCACACAAGGTGGCCTATTCCCAGGACGGGACCCTCAACCTGCAGCTATTGAACAGCGAGCTCAAACCCCTGGGTGAGCCCCAACTGCTGGTCAATTCCCTGGCAGACATGCCCAGCTTCAGTCACTCGGGCGAATATATCGCCTACCTGGCAGGCCGTGACCTTTACCGGCTGCATCTGCCGTCCGGCAAACGGGAAAACATCTCG
>JAZBPS010000155.1:0-22030 GCA_036353375.1 Halieaceae bacterium
GGCAGTGACGACAAGCCCGTGGGTACCGTCTGGCTTTGCTGGGGGCGGCGCGGCGACCTGCGCACGCGCGGCCTGTGCTGGCCTGTGGAACGCACCCTGTTCCAGACCATGATTGCCGCGGCGGGCCTGGACATGCTGCGCCGCATGCTGCTGGGTCTGGACAGCGAGCCCCGCTATTTCACCCAGCGTGCGCAGCGCACCTCCTAGGGCGAGAGGCGGTCGATTGACCAGTTCAGGTCGTCCTGGCGCAGGTAGCGGAAGCGATCGTGCAGCCGGTTTGCGCCCCCCTGCCAAAACTCGATTTCGTCGGGCACCACGCGGAAGCCACCCCAGAAACTCGGCAGCGGCACCTCGCCGCGGGAGAACTTGTTGCGCAGTTCCTGCATTTTTTCCTCCAGCACCTGTCGGGCTGAGATGCGCTGGCTCTGCGCGGATGCCCAGGCCGCGAGCTGGCTCTCCCGGGGGCGCGTGACGAAGTAGCGCGCTACCTCGGTCATGGTCAGGCGCTCGACCGAGCCGCCGACGATCACCTGTCGCTCCAGGACGTTCCACGGGAAATGCAGGCTGACCCGCGGATTAGCGGCCATGGCCCTGGCCTTACGACTTTCGAGGTTGGTGTAGAACACAAAGCCCTCGCGCCCCACGTCTTTCAACAACACCATCCGCTGCCAGGGTTTACCGTCGGCATCAACGGTTGCCAGCACCATGGCCGTGGGGTCAGCCAGACCCCCGGCCACGGCCTGGGCCAGCCAGTCTTCAAATTGGGCAATGGGGTCATCGAGCAGGTCCTCTCGATTGAGGCCACCCTGCAGATACTCCCGGCGAAAGTCTTCCAGTTCCATAGGTTCCATCCCGATCGGCGGTACTATAGCGCATCCATCCTGTTGTACGGAGCAAGGCCATGGCCAGCGCACCACCCACCATCATGTCGGCGCAGGCGGAGGACAGTGGCGTGATCGCCGACATTCTCGCAGATGCCTTCCAGCAGGACCCCTGCATGAACTGGGCAGTACCCCTGCCTGCTATCTACCGTGATTTCTACCGTTTCCTGGCAACCTCCCTGTACCTGCCAAACGGCCTGGTCTTCATGGATGACCAGCAGCGCGCGGCGGCCATGTGGCTGCCACCCGGGGCCGACCACCGGGTACCCGTGGGTGCGCGCCAGCTATCGCTGGTGCTGCGACTGGTGCTGAAGCGAGGCCCAGGGGTGCTGTCGCGGCTCAACCAGGCCCAGGCGGTGATGGAGCAGCACCACCCCCGCGAACCTCACTACTACCTGCACGCCATCGGCGCACGCCGCAGCCAGCAGGGTCGCGGGCTGGGCTCGGCATTGCTGAAACATATGACACAAACACTGGACGCTGAACGCGTACCTGCCTATCTGGAGAGCAGCTCACCGCAGAACCTGTCGCTCTACCAGCGCCATGGCTTTGAGGTGACAGGAGAAGCGCCACTGGGGCCGGGTGGGCCGACGCTGCACTTCATGTGGCGGGAGCCACGGGAAACAGGCGTCTAGAATACGCCGTCGATGAGAATGCCAGGGGGGAATTTCGCCAGCATCTGGCGGGCGGCCTTGTCCAGCCGCTGCTGCTGCATTTCAGGATTATTGACATCCGCCAACCTGCCCTGCATCACGCCGCGCCAGACAGACTTGCGCAATTCAGGGTCAATCATGTCGACAATGAATGTTCCCTCGGTAAACGTCTCGACCATGGTGGTTGAGATAGCCGGACCGCAGCGCCAGCACTGGTAAAACGACTCGGCATTGTATTCGCGCACGTTGCTGGCCTCCTGCACTACCACATACCAGTTAAGCTGCACGTCCGCCGCGTCGACACTGTCGACCACCTCGAAGCCACGACTGACCAGTGCGGCGCGTATCGCAGCATCGATCCTGCCGATGGTCGCTGGGGCCAGATCCTGCTCTGCACTGCACTTTTCGGTGTTGCAGGTCACGCTGACCCGCTTGATATCCCGAAAATCGTAGCCTTTCTTGTAATCCACGGTGGCATCGGAAGAGATGATGTCGTCAATCGTTGAGCAGGCTGTGCAGGCGGCAAGTGCGAACACCGCAGCGGCCTGCAACAGGCGGCGTAACACACGGCGATCTGCGGAATATAAAGCTGGAATCATGCTGCAATCATACACAGTACATCGCTTAGCGCGAGGTGAAATGTAACGCGGGCTTAAAATTTTGCAATGCTTTGGCTAGTCAGCCGTGGTAGGCACCACTGGCGCACGCTCACCGAAACCCGGGACCTGCGGAAACGGGAACAGGTCTTCCCAGCCTGCTGGCAGCGCCTCACCAAAACACGCTTCATAGCTCGCTGCCATGCGCGCCTGCAACGCCTCCGGCGTAGCGCACTCCAGCGCGACCAGCGCCTCCATGAAACCCTCGGCACGAAGGCGTTGCGAGGGGGGCACTTCGCCACCGCCGGCGAGACGCTCGAAAATGTCCGTCCAGCGCTGCTCCAGCAAGCGCAGCGCGGTGTCCCCGGTTTTTGGCATAATCTTCCTTTATGTCCTGACGAGGCCAGCTTGTGAGCTACCTGCGCATTCTCTGCATCTTCACCATTGTCCTGACCGCCTCCGCACAGGGTCAAGAGCCCATTCTCAACTTCGAGAATCGCTTCCTGCCCGAGATCGCCCGCAACGGCATGGTCGCAGGACCAGAGCGATTGGCCGCAGAAGTGGGTGTCGACATCCTGCGACGCGGCGGCAATGCCGTGGATGCGGCCGTTGCAACCGGCTTTGCCCTGGCCGTGACCTATCCGCGGGCGGGCAATCTGGGGGGTGGCGGCTTCATGCTGATTCACCGCCAGCAGGACGACCACCAGACGCTGATCGATTACCGGGAGATGGCACCCGCCGCGGCACACCGGGACCTGTTCCTCAATGAGGCGGGCGAGGTGGACAGGATGCGGGAGTTCTTCAGTCATCAGGCGGCTGGCGTGCCGGGTTCTGTGGCGGGCCTGATCTACGCGCTTGAGCACTACGGCAGTATGAAGCTGGAGGATGTGATAGCGCCGGCCATCAGGCTCGCCGAGAAGGGTTTCCCGGTCAGCTTTGCCCTCGACTCCGAAATCGCGGCCCGGGAAGAGCGTCTGAAAATGGATCCGGAGGCCGCCCGCCTGTTCTTCAAACGGGACGGCAGCCGCATGGCCGTGGGCGAAACTTTCCGCCAGCGCGATCTCGCCTGGACGCTCAAGCAAATCAAGCGCAAGGGCGCGGACGGCTTTTACCGCGGCGACGTGGCTGAGCGGATTGTGGCGAATATGCAGGCCAATGATGGCCTGATCACCCACGCCGACCTGGAAAATTACCGCGTGATAGAACGGGAGCCGGTGCGCGGCAGCTACCGCGGCTATGAAATTGTCGCCACGCCACCGCCGTCCGCAGGGGGCACTCACATCATCCAGATGCTTAATATCATGGAGGGCTATGCGGCGGCCGAGGACTGGGGCCACAACAGCGCAGCCTACCTGCACCACCTTGCGGAAGCCATGAAGCTGGCCTACGCCGACCGCAGCCAATATATGGCCGATCCGGCGTTTTTCCCCGTACCCGTGGCAAAGCTGATCGACAAGGACTACGCCGCACGGCTGCGCAAGAGCATTGCGGCCGACACCGCGACCCCTTCACAGGACATTGCGCCGGGGGTTTCCCTGCCCTTTGAAAGCAGTGATACAACCCACTACACCGTGGCGGACCGACACGGCAACGTGGTGAGCAATACTTACACCCTGAATTTCAGTTTCGGGTCGCACATTGCGGTACCGGGCACCGGTATGCTGCTGAACAACGAGATGGCAGACTTTGCTGCCAAGCCGGGGTCTCCGAATGCCTTCAAGCTCATTGGCAGCGAGGCCAACAAGATTGAGGGCGGCAAGCGTCCACTGTCTTCCATGACGCCCACCATGGTGTTCCGCGATGGCAAACCCTGGCTGGCGACAGGCAGCCCCGGTGGGAGCATAATCATCACCGCGGTACTGCAGACCTTGCTCAATGCCATGGAGTTCGACATGAACATCGCCAGCGCCGCTGCGGCGGCGCGCATTCATCACCAGTGGATGCCTGACCGGCTGCAGGTGGAACAGGGCATCAGCCCGGACACGATAAAGCTGCTGGAACAGGCCGGACACAATGTCGTGCAGACCCGGCGCACACTGGGCAGAACCCAGTCCATCCTCCTGCAGGACGGCTTCCTGTACGGTGCTACCGATACCCGCCGCCCCGGCGGCTGGGTGGCGACCTACTGACCATGGCACTGCTGCCCACCCGCAATGCGGTTCAGAAAAGCTACGATGCCGTGGCGGCAGATTATGCTGCGCTCACCGCTGACGAACTCCGGCAAAAACCCGCAGATGCGCGACTGCTGGACAAGTTCGCCGCCGCACTGGCCGGCGGGGGGCGTTGCCTGGACCTCGGCTGCGGGCCGGGCCACCTGACCGCTTACCTGACCCAACACGGCGTGGAGACCGAGGGCCTGGATATCTCGCGGGGCATGATCAAACAGGCGCGCAAACGCTATCCCGGACTGACGTTCACCCAGGGCGATCTCTGGAAAATGAAATATCCGGACAACTGCTTCGCGGCGGTTGTGGCCAAAGACCTGTTGCAGCATGTTCCCGCCGATAGCCTGCAGGACTTTTTCCTGGAGGTAAGGCGCATTATCGAGCCCAACGGCGCCTTGTTGATCGGGTTCGAGGGCGGCATCGGTGCCGAGCGCCCCGACACCTGGCTGGGACACCCGGTGAAGCTTACCTTCTGCTTTCACAGGTTGGTCAATGTGCTGGTGCAGATGCAACAGGCCGGCTTCCAGCAGGTAGGCACCTACCGCCGGCAACCCTACCCCGGGATAGAGCGAGACCAGGCCCGTATATGGATACTGGCTGAATCCCTGCCCGGCGTTCCACCTGCACGCAAGCGCCAAAGCCTCTAGCCGCCCGGGTCATGGACGGCCGCGGCGTGGTGAGTGGGTCCGATGCCCTGTTGAACACGTATACTTGAACGCATACCGTCGGGTACAACGTGAAACCCGGAGCCGTAATTGCTGTCTTATCCATAGTGAATATGCAGAGTTGCATCAAAGCGCATCACCAACAGGATACTGCCGGACGCAGGCGTAAGGCCGGGGCGTCCCTGTGCGCGCTCGTGCTGGGCCTGTCACTGCAGGTCTTCGGACAGACAGCGAGTGAGCCAGCTACCGAACCCATGGGCATGCCGATGGACCGGGATGCAATAGACGCCGCAGGTGACCTTGGCAGCCCCTCCCTGGACTTCCAGGATTCGGAAGACGACGCACTGATCGCCCCTGACGCGTCGTCCTACCAGTTTTACATTACTGACCTCGAAAGCCGCTATGGCCCGTATGCGCCGGGATTGTCAGAGCAGTTACTGGGGCTGGGTGCTGTTTATCAGCGGCAGGGCCTGCATCGCGAGGCAGTGGAAGTGTTCAAGCGCGGTGTCCACATTGCCCGCATCAACGAGGGCCTGAACGGGCCTGCCCAGATTCCCCTGCTGCAGCGGGAAATCCAGAGCCTGATGGCGCTGGGAGACTTTGAAGCCGCGGACGAGCGGCAATTTTACCTGTACCGCGTGCAGGCCGAAGCCTACGGCACCGACTCCGCAAAAATGACCGCCGCCATGCTGGAGCGAGCCGACTGGGAGCGCGAAGCCTATTACCTGTCCCTGGGCGATGCCTCTTTTCTGCGCCTGCTGACCATGTGGGAGCTCTACGGCAATGTTCTGCGCAACGTGGCGCGCAGCGAGGGCAACCTGTCGGCAGGCCTGCTGCGCCCCCTGGAGGGCCTGTTGCAGACCCAGTATATGATTTCGACCTACATGCCCGAGGCACAGATGGGACTGCACACCGGGGCAGCGGTAGATGACAATTTCGCTGAGGAGAACCGTTTCAGCATTATCAAGACGTCTAACTACAAGCAGGGACAGGCTGTGCTGACAGCGATGCGCGAGGTGTACGGCTATAATGAAGCGGAACAGAGCCCGCGACCGGCGGAAGCCTTGATCAGGCTGGGGGACTGGCACCTCTGGCACCAGAAGCGCGACGCCGCGGAAGACGCCTACAAGCGTGCCTGGCGCGAATTGGGCGCACTGGATGATGCAGACACACTGCGCCAGCGGTACTTTGGTCGGCCCACACTGCTTCCCGACCTGCCTGGCGCACGCACGGCATTCGAACCGCCTGAGGTCATCCGCGGCTACCTGACCGTGAGCTATAACATCAGCCCGAGAGGTCGCGTGCGCGACCTCAACGTGGTGGAAGAAGAGGTGGTTCAGACTGTGGACGACCAGGACGATGGGTATCGGATTCAACTGCTGCGCAGTCTGAAACGCAAGCTGTATCGGCCGCAGGTCGACAACGGCGAACCCGTACTGGTAGAGAATGTGACGGAACGCTATGCCTATTGAGCAGAACGACATCAGGAATACCGCAGCCGCCCGTGTTGCTGCACCCATTCACCCTGCGCCGGCGGTCGGCCGCACGGCCGCGCTGGCGCTGTTGCTCTGCTGTTTAAGCCTGGTGCTGTCAGGCTGCCCCAGTTCCACCACCCAGTCCCGACCTTCGACGCCGTCAACGCCCTCAGCGCCGTCGGCGAGCTCACCCCCGCCCAGCCCGTCGTCGCCCAGCCAGAGCTCGCCGCAAACCAGCAGCCAGAGCCAGTCTTCATCCAGCGGCAGTCAGGGCCAGTCCACTCCCGGGCAGCCCCCCTCTGCGCCTCCCATGCCCGGCGGCGCACCTTCCCAGGGCTCCCAGGGCGAACAGACCGCCAGCAGTGATGGCAATCCGTCAGGTGCAGCGCAGCCCGGCAGCGGCGCACAGTCCCAGTCCGGCGAGAGCGGCAGCATTCTGGATGGCACCGCAGGTACGGGTGAACGCGGCGGCGAGACAAGCAGCAGCGATGCCACCGGCGACAGCGGTGAACTGGTGTTTGAGGATGGCAGTGCCGGCGGCGCGGGCGACGCGCTCCCGGACTTCAGCGAAGAAGAAGCACTGGAAGAGGCACTGGAGGGCTTTGAAGACGCCATGGAGACCGGCGCCTCACAGGGCTCAGGCGGCAATGAGCGCAACACGGGTTCCGCGGGAGCGACTGCAGGTACACAAGGGCAGGGGCGTGATACCGGGCAATCCGCGGGCGCCCGCCCGGGCGACAGCGGTGGACGCCCTGGCGACAGTCAGCAAGGCGGCGGGCAGGGGTCCGGCAGCGGCCGGGGGCCAATGACCGCCTCGGAGCAGATTGCAATCCTCGACGAGGAACTGAACCGGGGTACCGGCGAGTTTGACGACCTGATTCTGGAGGAGCGGGAAACCATCCGCCGCACGGCAGGCAACGGCGCGAGCAGTGACAGCGCGGAGCAACAGGGTGGTGGCTATCCTGGACAGGGCTCGGCCACAGGCAGTGCAGGTACCGGCGGTTTTGAGGTGCCCCCTATGGTCAGCGGCAGCGGCCGGGGCGGCGGTGTTGAAGGGCTTGAGCCACGGCCAGGCTACGACCAGGAGATGCCAGACCAGGTTGCCGTGTACGCACCGCCGGCAGACATCCCCGATGGTACTGACGACGATGTGGTGGCGCGCCAGCTGCGCGAAGCAGCCATGCGCGAACCCGACCCGGAACTGCGCGAGAAGCTGTGGGACGAGTACCGTAAGTACAAGGGCATAAGCGAGTGACAGGCAGCCTTGAGAGAATGATAGACAGCCTTGAGCGAATGATAGACAGCCTTGCAATCCGCGCCAGCGCGTTCGCTACGGCGGGAAGAGCTGCCACCCTGCTCTGTTGCCTGCTACTGGCTGCCTGTGTCAACCAGACGGTGAAGAGCACCTCTGTGCCACAGGTGCAGACTCTGGAAAACCAGCTGCCGGAAGCGCAGCTGCTGGACGTGGGTGTGCAGGTCTTTGACCCGGGCCTGGACGCAGACCCCGACGAGGCGGATTTCGTCTACCCCGAAGTTCGCCGTGCGGAAGCCCGCTACATGCCCTACCTGCTGGTCGAGGCTATCCAGAGCAGCGGCGCCTGGGGTGCCGTGCGCATGGTTCCCGGCCAGCCCCAGGCTATGGATATCCTGGTGGAAGCGCGCATTGTCGAATCCCATGGTGAAGAGCTCAAGCTGGACGTTACCGCCACCGATGCCACCGGGCTGGTGTGGCTGGAGCGCGAGTATGAAAGCAAGGCCAGTCGCTACAGCTATGAGACCAGCCGCACGCTGTTTGACCCCTTCCAGGCGGTGTACAACCAGATCGCGAACGATCTGCTGGCCATACTGAAAGACCAGCCTCCGGCCCGGCTCTCCACCATTCGCCTGGTGAACGAATTGCGCTTTGCCCAGTCTTTTTCACCGGACGCCTTCGAGGGTTACCTCAGCCAGAACAGCAAAGGTGTCTATGAAATCCAGCGCCTACCCGCGCGGAACGATCCCATGCTCCAGCGCGTGCGCAAGATCCGTGAGCGGGACTACCTGTTTATAGACACGCTGCAAGACTACTACGCCTCCTTCAACGGCCAGATGCTGGGGCCCTACCAGGAGTGGCGCAAGCAGAGCTACACCGAGGCGGTGGCCCTGCAGGAATTGCGCGCGGAATCCCAGCGCAGGTTGATAGCGGGCGTGATTTCCGTCGCCGCGGGCATCGCCGGTGCCGCCAGCGACAATCGCGGCAGCCGCGCTGCGGGCAATGTGGCCATTGCCGGTGGCGGCTACCTGATCAAGAGCGGCCTGGACAAGCGGGCGGAGGCGGACATCCACGTACAGGCGCTGGAAGAACTGGGGGTGTCGCTGGAAGCCGAAATTGCGCCCCAGATCATCGAGCTGGACGACCGCACGATAACGCTGACAGGCACAGTGCAAGACCAGTATGATCAATGGCGAGAGCTGCTCCGCCAGATCTACGAGGCGGAAGTCGGCGCACTGGAAACCCTGCCAGAGGGCACAGACACCTGACGCTGCCCGGCACGCCTCCACAACAAGTACCCAGGCCATGAGCGACAAAAACAAGAAGGTCGAACCGTTACGGTTTGATCCGGCACCGGCTTCGACCCCCGCCGCAAAACCCGATGAGCCGCACAAACTTGCCCGCTCCGACGCAGCCGGGACGAATGCGAAATGGGTGGTGCCGGCCCTGATTACCCTTATCGTGATCGCTGGACTGGTGTTTTTCTGGTTGCCCCGGCAGGTGGATCCCGGCGCGGTAACGCTGAGTCCCCCTTCCCCGCCCGATGCAAACCGTCCGGCGTCCGCCACCGGTGAGCAGGGCAACAGCGCCCGCGGCGCAGAGCAGAGCTCGCCCTACTCCGATGCCCAGCTGGCCCGGCAGCGCAAGGCCGCACAGGACATTCTCGAGCAACTGCTGGAAGTCCAGTTCGCGCTGGAAGAGCTGGGGGTGGAGCAGTGGGCGCCGGAGGCCTTCAGCGCCGCACAGCAAAAAGCCGAGGCCGCGGACACCCAGTATCGCGAGCAGGCGTATCTGGACGCGGCAGCAACCTATCAATCCGCGCTGGAAGACATGCAGGCGCTGCAGGCACAGTCGGAGGATGTCTTCCAGACGCAGCTGGAAGCGGGTCTCGCCGCCCTGCGCAGCGACCAGGCCCAGCCCGCACTGGACGCCCTGGAGCTGGCAACGCTGATCAAACCGGACGACCCCGATGCCCAGGCGGCACTGGCACGCGCGAAAACACTGGAACCCGTGCTGGCGCTGATGCAGCAGGCCAGCGATGCCAGCACCCAGGGGGATCTGGATGGCGCGATCTCCGCATTGGAAGAGGCACTTGCCCTGGACCCGGAACACCCGGGTGCCAAGGCGCAGCTGGCGGCCACCCGTCGCGACCTCGCCAGGCGCAACTTCAATCGGGCCATGAGTGCCGGTTACAGCGCGCTGGACGCCGGTGACTACAGCGACGCCGAGCGCCAGTTCAAGGCGGCGCAGGCGATTCTGCCCGCTGCCACGGAGCCGGGCACCGCGCTGGCGGAAACCCGTATTGCGCGCACGCAGGCGCAGATTGAAGCCTGGCGTCGCCGGGCCGCAGATGCAGAAGCGCGTGAGGACTGGGAGCGTGCCCTCACCGCCTACAAGGAAATTCTCGATATCGACAGATCGGTGGTGGTTGCCCGCTCGGGTTTACTGCGCAGCAAATCCCGGGCGCAGCTCGACGAGCGGCTGCAGGCAGCGCTGGCCTCGCCGGACCGGCTCAGTAACGATGCTGTCTACCGCGACACCCAGGTGCTTTACCAGCAGGCGCTGGCAGTGGACAGCAAAGGACCGCGCCTGCGAGAGCAGATCACCGCACTGGACAAACTGCTGCGCGAGGCGGCGGTCCCTGTGCCCGTGCTGCTGGAATCCGACGAGGAGACCGAGGTGACGGTACTCAAGGTGGCAAAGCTGGGAACGTTTCGGCGCAAACAGCTCAGCCTGAAACCGGGGTTGTACACCGCGGTAGGCGTGCGCCGTGGTTACCGGGATGTGCGCACGCAGTTCAGGGTGCAACCCGGCGAGGAAACCATGAATGTGGTGCAAGTGATGTGTACGGAGCCCATCTAGATGACACCTGATCCCCAGCCTGAACAGCGGCAGGCCATCCAGCCGGCAGCGTTCACGCCGCGCAGCGAAGCGCAGTCGCGCGGTGGCTTCAAGGCGAGGCCGGTGCAGATCGCCATGGCCTGCGTGTTGCTGGTGTTCGCCGTCGCTTTGTGGTTCCTGTTCACGGCGCGCTCGGTGCTGGTGACCACAGAGCCGGGCTTTGCTGATGTCGATATTGACGGCGGCCTGCAGCTACGACTGGGAGAACGCTACCTGTTGCGCAGCGGCGACTACCGCGTGAGCGCGAACGCAGCGGGCTACTACGCCCTGGAGCAACCGATTGAAGTCACGGACGATGACAACCAGGCGTTCCAGTTTGTGCTCAAGCGCCTGCCTGGCAAGCTCAGTTTTAACAGCAAGCCGGAAGGGGCGCAGGTACTCATTGACGGTGAGGTGATAGGCAGCACGCCGCTGGCGGGCACGGCCGTCCCTGCCGGCAAGCGCGAGCTGAAGCTGCTGGCCAAGCGCTACCTGCCCTACCGGGAGACCATTGAGGTGACAGGCATGGAGGTTGCACAGAGCTTCAGCGTTGAGCTGGAGCCTGCCTGGGCCAATATCGCCCTGTCCAGCGTCCCGATCGGGGCCAGTATCTACGTCGATGGTGTAGAGCGCGGTAAAACGCCCGCGTTGCTGGAAATCCTGCAGGGGGAACACCAGGTCGAGCTGCAGATGCCGCGCTACCAACCCTGGCAGCAGATACTCAGCGTCAGCGCCGGGGTGCACCAGAACCTGGAACCGGTCACCCTGCTCCCCGCCGATGGCCTGCTCAGGCTGAGCAGCCGGCCGGCGGGCGCGAACGTCACCGTTGACGGCGAATTCCGTGGCCAGACACCGATTGAGCTGTCGCTGGACCCCGACGGCGAGCGCCGCATCACTGTCTTCAAGCCGGGTTACCAGCGGGCATCCCGACAGCTGGCCCTGGCACCCGAGGAAATTCGTGAACTGGACCTGACGCTGGAGCCCATGCTGGGGGACGTGGAGGTCAAGGTCAGACCCGCGGACGCCGAGGTGTTCGTTAACGGCAAGCGCGTGGGACGCGGTGCCCAGACCCTCACCCTGCCGGCTTTTGAGCAGGCGCTGGAAGTGAAGCTGGCCGGCTACCGCAGCCATCGCCAGCGATTCACCCCCAGGCCGGGCTTTCAGCAGGTCATCCCCATCACCCTGCTGACCGAGGCCGAGGCAAGACTGGCGGCGCTGGAAGACGAGATCACCTCACCTGCCGGGCAGACACTCAAGCTGTTCACCCCGGGAAGCTTCACCATGGGCGCCTCGCGCCGGGAGCCGGGTCGGCGGGCCAATGAAGCCCTGCACCCGGTCACTCTCACGCGCCTGTATTACCTGGGCACCCACGAGGTCACGAATCGACAGTTCCGTCAGTTCCGTCCCGATCACAACTCCGGCCTGATCGAAGGCAACAGCCTTAACCGGGATGACCAGCCCGCCACCTCCCTGAGCTGGGAGGATGCCGCCCTGTACTGCAACTGGCTGAGCGAGCAGGCAGGGCTGCCGCTGTTCTACAAGACCCTGAACGGCCGTGTGATTGGCTTTGACGCAGCCTCCCACGGCTATCGGCTGCCCACGGAGGCGGAGTGGGCCTGGGCGGCCCGGGTCAAGGACGGGGAGCTGTTGAAATATCCCTGGGGGGACGCGTTCCCGCCACCGGCGGTGCTCGAAAACTACGCGGACACCAGCAGTTCCTACCTGACCGGGCGCTATGTCCGCGACTACAACGATGGCTACCCTGCGTCGGCGCCGATAGGGTCCTTCAAGCCGAACCACAACGGCCTTTACGACATCGGTGGCAACGTGGCCGAGTGGATTCACGACATCTACAGCGTGGCGGACACCAGCGGCCAGACCAGCCGGGATCCCCTGGGCGAACAGACCGGCAGCAACAACGTGATTCGCGGTGCCAGTTGGGCCCATGGCACCGTGACGGAACTGCGCCTGTCATTCCGCGATTATGGGCAACGCGCGCGTGATGACGTAGGATTCAGGGTTGCGCGTTTTGCTGAGGAAACGCAGTGAATCGGCCCTGTTTCCTGATCTTCCTGCTGTATGGCAGCCTGCTCGCCGTCGCACCGGGCTATGCCCAGACCGAAACGCCAGCGCCGTCTGAACAGCCAGCCGACAGTGCGCCCGTTGCCGAAAGCGACGCAGCGGAAACGGAGACCGGGCAAACGACGGCCCCCGACAATGGAGATAACCCCTTTGATTACGAGGCATCAGAGCAGATCTCGGAAGACCTGTCTGTGTCTTTTCCCGTGGACATCTGACCCCAGGACAACCCCATGAAGCTGAACCTTTCCTCGGAATTCCTGTTCCAGCTCTTCGCCCTGTTGATCATCGTGATTCTGGTTCACGCCGTGTACGTGGGCCTGATACGGCCTAACGCGGACGCTCTGTTATTGCAGCAGGCCGAACTGATTGAGGCGGGCGCTGACTTTATACCCAAGCGTTCCATCTATGTGGTAATCCGGGATCTGGAGCAGGAGGCCTGTTTCATCCTGCTGTTCTGGGCGCTGGCCATCATGGGCTACAAGGGCCGCCAGGTCATGGAAGAACAGAAACTGCTGGAACTGCGGCTGCTGGACGTCCCGGAGGGCACCAGCATCCTGCCCGAGGATGCCAGGGAGTACAGCAGGCCGCTGGAGGCCCTGGACGAGAAAACCCAGGACTACCTGCTGCCGCGCACGCTGCTGGCGGCGCTGCAGCGCTTCGCCACCACCGGCAGCATACCGGCTGTATCAAACACGGTACGGGAGCAGTGCGAAGGCGAGTCAGACCGGCTGGATTCCGAGCTTTCCATGGTTCGCTACATCACCTGGGCCATTCCCTCTATCGGGTTTATCGGCACGGTGCGCGGTATTGGTGACGCACTGGGGCAGGCCTACGAGGCCGTGGAAGGGGATATCAGCGGCGTCACTGCCAGCCTGGGGGTGGCCTTCAACAGCACCTTTGTCGCCCTGGTGCTGAGTATCATTATTATGTTCTGTCTTTATCAGCTGCAGCTTTCCCAGGAACGGCTGGTGCTGGGCGCCCAGCGTTACTGCGACAAGCGCCTGATGCGTCACCTGGCGGTGCAATAGGCCGTGGAGCCGGTCCTGGATATCAATGACGGGTCCCTTGCGCTGTGGCAGGACGGTGCCATTCGTCTTTCAAGTCCAGGGTACGCCCTGCTGGACAACGAGTCTTACCGCTTCGGTGAAGTCGCCCGGGACCAGGCCAGGCTCAAGCCCCGTTCCATCAACCATCGCTACTGGTCGCAGCTCGACCTGGAACCGCTGACTCCCGCATTCGGCCCGGGCCGGCACAGTGCGGACATCGTGCATGCCCACCTGATGGATATCTATGAACAGGGCGGCAGGCCCGAGCAGCTGATTATCGCGGCACCCGGCAATCTCCAGCACGACCAGCTCGCCCTGCTGCTGGGCATCGCCCAGTCCTGCCCGTTCAAGGTCACCGGACTGGTTGACCGGGCGGTCGCCGCCACTGCCACCCAGCCGGTTGCCCCCTACAACTGGCATGTCGACGTACAGCTTCACCAGACCTTGCTGACCGGCATGCGCCTGGCTGACGGGCAATTGGTGCACGACACCACGGTGCCGATACCGGGCAGCGGCTGGCTGGCCTTGCAAGAGGCGATGGCCCGCGCCATTGCCGACGCCTTCATTCGCCAGACGCGCTTCGACCCGCGCCGGGCGGCAAGCACCGAGCAAATCCTGTTCGATGCCTTGCAGGATATCCTGGGCAGGCTGCAGACCTCGGTAGAGACCAATGTGGATATCGAGGGGCGTCAGGCGCGGATTGAGCGCGACGCCCTGGCCGACGCCCTGGGCTCCCACTACCAGCGCATCACACGTTCCCTGGTTGGCGACAATGCGAACATCTACCTGAGCCCCACCCTGGCCCAGTTGCCCGCCATCAATAGCGTGCTGCCAGGCGCAAAGCAGTGCGCGCCGACGGCGATTTTTGAAGGTATCGCCCACAGCCGCGAGCAGGTCGTTGCCGGTGACGAAGGTGTGCATTTTGTGGTCAGCCTGCCGGCGGCTCCGGACCAACAGATCGACAGCGGACCGGCGCCCGCCGAGGCGTCAGCGCCCGTGCAAGCGGCTCCCGCAGCGGAGAAAATCCCCCCGGCCCGCTGTCAAATACAGTTCGAAGCTGACGGCATAAAGCTCGAGCCCCTGTCCGGGTCCCCCGTGAAAGTGAACGGTGCCGTCCTTGAAGGGCCAGTTTCGCTGCGCAGCGGCGACCTGCTGGAAGATGCAGCCGGGCGCCGCTGGCGCCTGACGGCAGATGACAACAGTGAGGACCATGGCACGTAAGCGCAAAGCGTCCACGTTCAACTTAAGCTTCCTGGACATCATGTCCTGCGGCTTCGGCGCTGTCGTGCTGGTGTTTCTGATCATCGACCATTCGATCGTGCAGCAGACCGACCTGATCAACGCCAAGCTGCTCTCGGAAGTGAGCATGCTGGAAGAGGAAGTGCTGGAAGGTGAGGCAGGGCTGGTCAGGCTGCGCAACACCCTTGCCGAAGTCGATATGGACATGGTTGAAGCCCAGGGCATGGCCAGCCGCGTTACCGAAGAAATAGACGAATACGAGGCCATGATCGAGAGCCTGCGCAAGGAGGGTTTCACCGAACGCAGCGACATCGAATCCCTGAAAGCGGAGATCCAGCAACTTGAGGAAGAGGTCAAGAAGCTCAAGGCCTCCAGCGAGGACACTGGGGGCGTCAATGCACGTACCTTCATGGGAGACGGCAACCGGCAATATCTCACCGGCCTGAATCTGGGCGGGCGCAATATCCTGATACTGCTGGACAGCTCTGCCAGTATGCTGGCCGAGAAACTGGTCAACGTGATTCGGCTGCGCAACATGGACGAGTCGGTGCGCCGCGAGGCTGACAAATGGCGTCGCGCTGTCAACACCGTGGGCTGGCTGAGCGCCCAGTTGCCTACCGGCAGCCAGTACCAGGTCTATAACTTCAATACCGCCGCCACACCGGTGCTGAAGGGCACCGAGGGCAGCTGGCTGGAGGTGTCTGACCGGGAGCAACTCGACGCCGTGGTGAAGGCCCTGGACGCGCTTTTGCCCACCGGCGGAACGAGCCTGGAAAATGCCGTTCAGGCCGCCCTGGACATGAGCCCCATGCCCGACAACATCTTTTTGATCACTGACGGACTGCCCACCCAGGGCGCCACGGCACCGGGCGGCAGTACCATCAGCGGCCGCGACCGCATGCGCCTGTTCGAGCGGGCCATCGCCAGGCTGCCGAAGTCGGTCCCCGTGAACGTGATACTGGCACCCATGGAAGGTGACCCCATGGCGGCTTCAGCCTACTGGCAGCTT
Source organism: Halieaceae bacterium (assembly GCA_036353375.1). GTDB lineage: Bacteria > Pseudomonadota > Gammaproteobacteria > Pseudomonadales > Halieaceae > JANQIO01. The sequence goes on from JAZBPS010000155.1 coordinate 15,944, forward strand.
GCACAGATGACCGCGGGCAGCTTCCTGAGCCCCGCCGAGGACTGGCCCTGATGCCCCGGGAAAGACGTCGTGAGGTAGAGGAATTCGGGCTGTCCTTTCTGGACGTGATCTGCTGTGGCTTCGGCGCAGTCATCCTGCTGCTGATGATTACCAAGACGGTGCAGCCCCAGATTATCGAGGCATCGGCGGTGAATCTTGAAGGGCGCATCGCCAGGCTGCAGGAGCAATTGTTTGAGCTGCGCGGTGAAACCCATACCCTGAACCGCGACCTGAATGCGAAAGTCGAACAGCTCTCGGAGCAAGAGGAGCGCATCGCGATCCTGCGCGGCACCCTGGCCAGCGTGAAATCCCGCCATGACAGCCTCAGCGTGCAGGCGAACTCCAACGATGTGGTCACCAGCCAGCTCGCCGTGGCCCGACAGCAGCTCACCGAAGAGATGAAGCGCCTGCTGGGTATGGAATACCAGAGCAAGAACAACCTGATCGGCGGCATCCCGGTCGACAGCGAGTACATCATCTTCGTGATCGACACCTCGGGTTCGATGTTTTCCTACAGCTGGGATCGCGTGCTCAGGGAATTTGAAGCCACACTCGCCATCTACCCGGAGGTCAAGGGCATCCAGGTGATGAACGACATGGGGCAGTACATGTTCTCGCGCTATCGCGGGCAGTGGATTCCGGATACGCCGGGCCGCCGCAAGGTGATCCTGGACCGCCTGCGCACCTGGAACGTGTTCAGTAACTCTTCACCGGTGGAAGGCATCACCCAGGCTATCCGCACCTTCTACGCACCGGACAAGAAGATCAGCATCTACGTATTCGGTGACGAGTTCACCGGGGAATCAATCCAGCAGGTGGTAGAAACCGTAGATCGGATAAACCACACCGATGCCAGTGGTGAGCATCTGGTGCGCATTCACGCGGTGGGCTTTCCCGTGCAGTTTGCTCGCCAACGGCATTTACAGACGACCGGCATCCGGTTTGCTACGCTGATGAGGGAACTCACGCACCGCAACGGAGGGACTTTTGTTGGCCTTAACGACTTCCGCTAGTTTCCGTGGCCCGGCTGCGCCGGGGCGCCTGCTGTGCTGGCTGGCGCTTGTGCTGGCCTGCTCGGGCTGCGTTAACCAGGTGGTGGTCGAAGGCACGTTCCCGCAACCCGTTCTGGAGAAGCTGCCGCTTACCCTTGGCGTCTACTACGATCCGGAGTTCCAGAGCCACGAATTCTTCGATGAGGCAAAAAGCCGCGCCGAGACCGACTGGATCGTGCGCACCGGTGAGGCCCAGGTGGAAATGTACAACACACTGCTGCCCGGCATGTTCGAAAAGGTTGTGATGCTCAACAATATTCCCGAGCGAACCCGCGTGAACGAGGCGCTGGCCCAGGGAATTGACGCCGTGCTGGTACCCCATGTGGCGGAGCTGCAGTACTCCATCCCTACACAAACCAAGGTCAACGTGTTCGAAATCTGGATGCGCTATCGCTATGAGCTCTATTCGCCCGAGGGAGAACTGGTTGCCGAGTGGACCATGACGTCCTACGGCAAAACGCCTACGGCTTTCCTGCAGTCCGCCGAGGCAGCCGTGAATCTGGCCGCCGTTGTCGCGCTGCGCGATGCCGGGGCCAACTTTGCAATGAACTTTGCCAACGTCCCGGAAGTCAAAAGCTGGATGGAAAGTCTTGAACAGGCGCCAACGCGCCAGGCCATGGCGACACCGGAACCCCGGAGGGAGGCCCTGTGATGCGCAATACAACCGTGCTCGCAGCCTGCCTGTGTGCCGTGCTCTCAGGCTGTGTCACGTCTACCGTGGATGAAGTGTTGTACAAAGGTCCCCAGGCACAGCTTGGTGATGCCTCGGTGGTGATTATGGGTCGCCGTCACGCCAGTGACTACGAGACAGAACCCGACTTTGTTGACTGCGTCGGCAAGCATATCCAGAAGCGCGACGAGAATGTCGTGGTCATGTCAGAGCTGGAGTTCATGAATGCATTGTACCCCTGGTTCGAACCGCGCACCGCCCCGCTGCGCCCCACGGACATTCAGCGCATGATGGAGGTGGCGCCGGTACGTGAGAAGCTCGCGCAAATGAACACGGAATATATGGTCTGGATTGACGGTGAAACCATTCGCACCGGCGGCGCCGGTTCCATGACCTGCGGCATAGGCCCCGGCGGTGCCGGCTGCTTTGGTTTTGGCACCTGGGGCAACGACAGCAATTACGAGGCCACCATCTGGGACTTTACCGACCAGGAAGAAGTCGGCCGCATGAGCACCTCAGCCACCGGCCAGTCCTACATGCCGGCGGTGGTCGTGCCCATTCCCATCATCGCCCCTGTACAGGGCACCGCCTGCGACGGCCTGGGCGATCAGCTACTGGAGTTTTTCAGTGAGGAATATTAGGTCTCTCGCCGGCCAGGTCGCACTGGCGCTGGGTGCCGCGCTTGCAGCCGGCTGTGCCACCAACCCGGCGACCGGCGACCTGGACGTGGTGCTCATGTCCGAGGGCAAGGAAATCGAGATCGGCCGCGAGGCCCATGAAGAGATGATGGCAGGCGGGGCGGCCTACGACGACGCGGCGCTGCAGGCCTACGTCAACCGGATCGGCCAGCAGCTGGCGGCTAACAGCGACCGCCCGGATATCGAGTACACCTTTACCGTGGTGGATGCGGATGGCATCAACGCCTTTGCCCTGCCCGGTGGCTTTATCTACATCAACCGCGGCCTGCTGGCCTATCTGGACAACCAGCAGGAGATGGCTGCTGTCCTCTCCCACGAGATTGGACACGTGACCGCGCGGCATGCCGTGCGCCAGAAAACAGCGACCTCCACCAATGAGGCCCTGGCCACCGTGGTGGGCGTGGCCACCCGCAACGCTGATCTGTACCAGGCCTCGCGGCAGTACGGCACCGAGATTGTGCGCGGCTACGGCCGGGAGATGGAACTGGAAGCCGACGGCGAGGGTGCCCAGTACCTGCACGCATCCGGCTATGACCCCAACGCCATGCTGGACGTGATCGGGGTGCTCAAGGATCACGAGACCTACCAGCGCGCCCGGGCCAGGGAGACGGGACGACCTACTCAGTCTTACCACGGGCTCTATGCCACTCACCCTCGCAATGACCAGCGCTTGCAGCAAGTTATTCGCGCCGCGGCCGAGCTGGAGCCGGTCAACCTCAACCCGGTGGATGCCACTGAATACCGGAAAGTGACCGAGGGGCTTGCCTACGGACAGAGCAGCGCGCCGCCCCAGCGTGAAGACGATCGCTTCTACCAGAACAAGCTGGGCTTCACCTTTGCGATTCCGGAAAACTGGTCCACAGAGCAAAGCAGTCGCGTGATTGTGACCCGCAAAGACGACGACACAGCCCGTGTGATGCTGGGGCTGCAACGCGCACCCGAGGAGGGCAGCTTCAGGGACTTTCTCGCGGGGGCCACCGGCGAACCCATTCTCTATCAGGGGGAAGCGCTGCAGCAGGAAGGGCTGGAAGGCTACACCGCAGTGGCACCGGGCGGCAATGGCAAGAACCGCCGGCGCCTGGCGGTACTGAAGCGCGGCAGCATTGCCTACCTGTTTGAGGGCCAGGTGGCGGACGACGGCGATTTTGCGACAGCCGACGCCGAGTTCACCGCGCTGATCAAAAGCTTTCGCCCCATGAAGCCGGAAGAGCGCAGTGCCGGGCCGCGGCAGTATATAAGCTGGGTGCAGGTCCAACCCGGTGAGACCTTCGCCAGCATCGCACGCGGCGTACGCCTGCCCGATGCAGAAAACGAACTGCGTCTTATGAACGGCTACTACCCCCGCGGTGAGCCACGCGCCGGGGACTGGATCAAGATCGTCAAGACCGAGCGCTGATCAGCCGTAATTGGGGTCCGCCACGAACGGATTGGTGGCGCGTTCATGACCAAAGCTGGACGTGGGCCCATGGCCGGGCACGAAGGTGATATCGTCTCCCAGCGGAAACAGCTTGTCCCGAATGGAGCTGATGAGGTCGGCGTGATTGCCACGGGGAAAATCTGTACGCCCGATTGACCCCTGGAACAGCACATCACCCACGAAGGCGAGTCGCGTGGGTTCGTGCAGGAACACCACGTGGCCGGGTGTGTGCCCGGGGCAGTGGAACACCTTCAGCGTTTGCGCACCCAGGGTCACCTCATCACCCTCTTCCAGCCAGCGATCCGGAATGAACGGCGGCGCCTCTGCCATGCCTGCCATACGACACCACTCCGGCAGTTTGTCGATCCAGAAGCTGTCCTCCTGCTGGGGCCCTTCAATGGGAACTTCCAGGCTGTCCCTCAGCTCCGAGGAGGCGGCACAGTGGTCCATATGCCCGTGGGTGAGGAAAATCTTCTCGACCCGGCCCTGCATCTGCTCGACCGCCGCCATGATGCGATCGATATCGCCACCCGGATCCACCAGGCCTACCGCACCGGTTTGCTCGCATTTAATCACGCTGCAGTTCTGCTGGTAGGGCGTTACTGGGACGATACTGACCTTGATAGACATTGTCCGGGCACCTCAAAAAAAACGGCGGAGAGCATAGCACAGGCGGGTCCAGCAGGATGCTGTTAAGATTCTGCCACCTGCAAGGAGAGCACAATCCATGACAACACTGCCCGACCTGCGAGATGCATCCCTTACGCTGGAACACCGTGTTGCCACCCTGACATTTCAACGCGACGACGTTCGCAACGCACTTACCGGCACTGCCCTCGGAGATGACATTATCGCCACGGCACACTGGGCCAACCAGTGCACCGACGTGTCCGTGTTGATCATTACCGGCGAAGGGAAGGCTTTCTCCTCCGGCGGCAACGTCAAGGATATGCGCGACCGACAAGGCATGTTCGGTGGCGGCGGCGCAGAGATACAGGAGCAGTATCGCCATGGGATCCAGCGCATCCCACTCGCTATGCAGCAGTTGGAGGTGCCGTCTATCGCCGCCATCAACGGCGCCGCCATCGGTGCCGGATTCGATTTGTGCAACATGTGCGACATCCGCCTGGGCACGCCGGACACGCGTCTGGGGGAAACCTTTATCAACCTCGGCATTATCCCGGGGGACGGCGGCGCCTGGTTCCTGCAGCGCATCGTCGGCTATCAGCGCGCCGCCGAGTTAACGCTCACCGGTCGTGTTATTACGGCCGAAGAGGCGCTTGAGTACGGCATATTGATGGAGTTGGTAGACAGCGAGGCACTGCTGCCCCGCGCCACGGACATCGCCCGGGAAATCGCGGCCAAACCGCCGCGCACGGTGCGCATGACCAAGCGGCTGCTGCAGGCGGCGCAGCGCATGGAGCTGGCTGATTTGCTGGACATGAGCGCCAGCATGCAGGCCATCAGCCACCAGACGGCTGACCACGCCGAGGCAGTTAACGCCTTCCTGGAAAAGCGCAGTCCCGACTTCCGCGGCGAGTGACCCCTGCTCTCAGCTCAACACTTCCACAGAATCCCCCACCTGCAGTCGCCCGCTGCCCTGGTAGACGAGATTCTGGCCAAAATAGATTTTTTTGTCCGGCCCCTGCCGGTAATCAGCCAGGACCCTTAGCAGCTCGGGATGTCGGGCGCCGGTGCGCTGGTCCAGTGATGGCACCACGCAGCGCGAGCAGGGCTTGGCAACCGTAAACGTCATCTCCCCGATGCGCAGCGTTTTCCAGCCATCCTCAGCGTGTGGCGGACACCCGGCCACGACAATATTGGGTCGGAAGCGGTCCAGTCCCACCGGCTGCGCAAGGCGCTGGTTCAGGGCATCTGCGGCGGCCGCGGATACCAGCAGCAGGGGGAAGCCGTCGGCGAAACTCACCGTTTCGCCAGCGCGGGCGTAGTCGGGGTCCACCGCGCGGTGACTGTCCACGGGCATGTGCACCAGGCGCAGGGTACGCCGGAATACCGTCGCCAACCAGTGCGCCACGGCGTCGCCGGCATCTGCGGCCGATACGGTATCCCCCCAGACCGTCACCGGCACCCGGGTCGCCTGCTTTGGCACAGGCACGGCAATGCGCGCGTCAGCCCTGCTCAAGACGAGGCCATCAGCGACGAGTTGCTCCTGCAGTTCCGTCAGTTGCGGCATGTCACGCCGGGTGACAA
>JAZBPS010000156.1:0-3091 GCA_036353375.1 Halieaceae bacterium
GCCACATCTGCTGGTTCATGGCCGGCGCGAGCAGACGTGGCGCCGGTGTAGCGAGGCACAGGGTGGTAAGCAGGTCGTCTGCCCGTCCCTGGGCCATGCGGCTGAGGAAATCCGCAGTGGCGGGTGCGACAATCACCAGATCAGCCCAACGGGCCAGCTCGATATGGCCCATGCCAGCCTCTGCCTCGGCATCCAGCAGCTCAAGGTGTACGGGCTGCCCGGACAGCGCCTGCAGGGTCAGGGGCGTGATGAACTCGGTGGCCCCGTGGGTCATGACGACGCGTACCGAGGCTCCCGCCTCCCGCAAATCCCTGACGAGCTGCGCGGATTTGTAGGCTGCGATGCCGCCGGTTACCCCAAGCAGCACGTTCCGGTTGTAAAGTCGCCCCATGGGCAGGCCTGCCAAAGCAAAACGGCTTGCTAAGATAACACTCGCGTTGTGCATTTGACACAGCGCGAATGCGGGTTATCGGGCAGTCTCAGGGAGGAGCGCCATGCCGTTGTCGACCTTGCCGGTACAGGACCGGCCGCGGGAAAAGTTGCTGCTGGGCGGGCCCAGGGCGCTGAGCGATGCAGAGCTTCTGGCGGTGCTGTTGGGCACGGGGGGTGCCGGCCGCGGCGTACTGGAGCTGTCGGCGGCCCTGCTGCAGCGCTTCGGCGGCTGGAACGCGCTGCTGGCAGCGGCACCTGAGGAGCTCCTGCAGGAACCGGGGGTGGGCGCGGCCAAATGCAGTGTGCTGCAAGCGGCCATGGAGCTGGCCCGGCGCCACGCGGAAGAGAGCCTGCGCGAAGGCGCCGTTCTCACCAGCCCGGCACGCACGCGACAGTTCCTGCAGGCCCATCTGCGCGACGCGTCCCGGGAGGTTTTCTGCTGCCTTTTCCTCAATGCCCAGCACGGGCTGATTCGCTGCGAGGACCTCTTCCTCGGCACCCTGGACGGTGCCGCCGTCTACCCCCGGGTTGTGTTGCAGCGGGCCCTGCAACTGCAGGCAGCCGCGGTGATATTCGCCCACAACCACCCGTCGGGGGTGGCGGAACCAAGCGCCGCGGACCGACGCATCACCGAGCGACTGCAGGCGGCGCTGGCGCTGGTGGATATCCGGGTACTGGACCATATTATTGTCGGTCAGGGCGCGGCGTTCTCCTTTGCCGAGGACGGCCTGTTATAGCCGGAGCCCGGTTTTGGCCCAGGCGGCCGCGCCTGCTGCAAGCCCTTGAATTGACGACCATTCAGGGCGGTCGTGCGATCTGCGCGGGCCTTGTATAGCACGGGACCTTCTGGTATAAAGTCGCGCTCGATTTGGCAGGCACCCGGCGTTTCGCCCGGTCCGCCCCCTGAAACAGACCGTGCGCGATCAGCCAGCGCCCCTGAGAGTGAGTCATCATGGCCAGAGTATGTCAGGTGACGGGTAAGCGACCCGTTACCGGAAACAACGTATCCCACGCCAAGAACCGCACCAAGCGGCGGTTCTTGCCGAACCTGCACCACCACCGCTTCTGGGTAGAATCCGAGAAGCGTTTCGTGCGCCTGCGCGTATCCAGCAAGGGCATGCGCATTATTGACAAGAAAGGCATCGACGCCGTGCTGACAGATCTTCGCGCGCGCGGCGAGAAGGTCTGAACCGGACCGCCTGAAGGAGCAGAGAAATGAGAGAGAAGATAAAGCTGGTTTCGTCCGCAGGCACCGGTCACTACTACACCACGGACAAAAACAAGCGCAATACGCCGGACAAGATGGAAATGAAGAAGTACGACCCGGTAGTGCGCAAGCACGTGATGTATAAGGAAGCGAAGATCAAGTAGGATTCGCCCGGCGATCTCGCTTGCTGAAAAACCCGCCGCGGCGGGTTTTTTTATGCCCGGCCGGCAACTGGCCGGCGCTCGCCCCGTCCCGTTAGATGTGCTGCCATGCCCGAACTGCCTGAAGTCGAAACCACCCGTCGCGGCCTGCTGCCCCACGCCAGGGGCGAAGTTATCGCCGCCATAGACGTGCGTGATCGCCGCCTGCGCTGGCCGGTTCCCGACGAGCTTCAGCAGATGCTGCCGGGCGCATGCATCGAGGATATACAGCGCCGCGGCAAATACCTGCTGTTTCGCACGGACGCCGGAACCCTGATTGCCCACCTCGGCATGTCGGGTTCACTGCGGGTTATCACGGACGACCAGCCTCCGGCCCGGCACGACCACGTCGATATTCGGCTGGGCTCGGGCAAGCTGCTGCGTTACAACGACCCGCGCCGCTTCGGCTGCATGCTCTGGACCGTGGCTGACCCGGCCACCCACCCGCTGTTGAGCCATCTCGGTCCGGAGCCCCTGGAGGAGGGCTTCGACGCAGACTACCTGTACAAACTGTCCCGCGGCCGCAAGGCCGCTGTGAAAACCTTTGTGATGGACAGCCGCATCGTGGTGGGGGTGGGGAACATATACGCCAATGAGTCGCTGTTCCTGGCGGGCCTGCGACCCGGGCGCGCCGCTGGCAGGGTGTCCCGCCCGCGTTATGGGCTGCTGGTGGCAGCCATCAAACAGGTGCTCTCCGCTGCGGTGGCGCAGGGCGGCACAACCCTGCGGGACTTTGTGGGCGGCGATGGCAAGCCGGGCTACTTTCGGCAACAGCTGAATGTCTACGACCACGGGGGTGAGCCCTGTCCACGCTGCGGTGAATTGCTGCGGGAGACCCGGTTGGGCCAGCGCAGCACGGTGTTTTGCCGACGCTGCCAAAAATAGGCGGATGCGCAGGCGTCAGCCGCTGAATCGTTCGGTCAACGCCGCGCTGACATTCACTGGAACAAAGGGTGTGATGTCGCCGTTCATCGCAGCGATCTCCCGCACCAGTGACGAAGAGATAAAGGACAGGTGTTCCGAGGGCGTGAGGAAGATGGACTCAAACTCCGGATACATCGCCCGATTCATATTGGCGAGCTGAAACTCGTACTCGAAGTCCGACACCGCTCGCAGTCCTCGAAGGACGCAGTTAGCCTGTTTGCTGCGGGTGAACTCTGCCAGCAGGTTGCTGAAACCGCAGACTTCGATGTTCGGCAGGTGTGCGAGCGCGTCGCGGCAAAGTGTGACGCGCTCGTCCAGGGAAAACAGC
>JAZBPS010000157.1:0-10835 GCA_036353375.1 Halieaceae bacterium
CCGAGGCCTTTTCACGGGAGATGCTGCGACTGACTGCGGTGAGCACCCGCCAGTACCGCTTCAAATTATTGTTCGGCACCGAGATCAGAACCCGTCACACCCTTAACTTTGAGCGCAGCTTCGGCCGGCTGCTCTCATCCGCTGAGAGCTGTGACGAGGATGAGATGATCAGGGATGCACTGCTGGGCACGGCGCACGGCGCCCTGTACCAGCGCATTCAGCAAATCCGCGCGGATATACCCGAGGGTTTCGAGATCGGCGTCTATGATTTTGACCCCGATACCCGCGAGGGGGACCCACCCTCGTCCTGACCGTGCGGCTGTGGCTAACGCGAATGACCCAGGGCCAGCAGGTGGCGCTCCAGTTCGAACACGTGCTCATCCACCACATTCAGTTCCCGCAGGGCAGCAGCCAGGTGCAGCAGATACTCACGATTGCTGCCGCTGGGACCACAACTGCGATCAATCTGGGCAGCGATCTCGGCCGTGGGTAGTGGGCCCAGAAACGCCTCGTTGTGATGATCGGCGACGTAGGTGGTGGCGAGCGCCATGTCACCCGACGTGAACAAAAGCGGTGTATCAACCCGCAGGTAACCGTTTTTTTCCCTGTGGTCCAGGTGCTCGAACACGGATTCTGTTATCCGGTAGGCCATACCTTCGCATACTGCCCCCGGCTCCGGCACCAGGGTAACGACCCGACCCGGCGCATCCGGGGTGCCGCGGTGGTCGTGTGATCCCTGCCAGAAACGCCGCACCCAGCCGGTGACACTGGCCCGACGCCGGTCCAGCACGGGGAAATCAACCTTCCATATCAGCGATCCGTAACCGAATACCCAGTGTTCCACCCGAACCTCAAAGCCTTGTGCAGGGTCGGCCGCCCCGCCCTGCCTGTGTTGAACTTATGCCCCGTTGGACTTTCTAACTGCGCAACGTATCCTGCTAAACTGATCGTCTACACTACAAGACCCATAACAGAGTGAGAATACCGTTGTTGATACCTGCCGAGCGCTCCTCGTATTACGCCCTGCAACAATCGAACACTCACATACCCAGGCATGCGGCAGGTGGGCCACAGGCTATGCCAGAGAGCGCGTCGCGGCGACACCGCGACCATACGTTCCTCACCGCGGGCGTCGCCCCCACTTCCCGGCAGTTTATCGCCGCGGCCCTGGCACTGCTGCTGGCACTGGCCGCCGTACTTCCGGGCAGCGCCCGCGCGCTGGTCGAACCGGATACTGCCCCGCTGGCGCCCTCGGAGGGCATGGCAAAGACTGCGATAGAACTGGTCGACAAACTGGAAACCCGGCATTACTCGAAGCGCCAGTTCGACGACGCTTTGTCGTCCGAGTTACTGGATGCCTATCTCGACAGCCTGGACCCGACGCGCTCCTTTCTGTACCAGAGTGATATCGATGCTTTCGAGAACCGGCGTCTGTTGCTGGACGACGAGTTTGCCCGCGGCGACCTCGGTACCGGCTTTGAGATCTTCAACCTCTACCAGCAGCGTATCGCGGCCCGCCTGGAGGGTCTGGTGGAAGGACTGCCGGCGCTGCTGGAATCCATGGACTTCAGCGTTGATGAGAATCTCTCCCTGGAACCTGAAAAGGAGGGCTGGCCAGTCGACGCTGCCGAAGCGGACGAACGCTGGCGCAAACAGGTCAAGACTGCTGTCCTCAGCTTGCGCATCGCCGGCAAGCCCGAGGAGGAAATCCTGCCCACCCTGGAGAAGCGTTACCAGAACCAGCTCAAGCGCATTGCGCAGTACAACGCGCAGGATGTATTCCAGGTCTATGCGAATGCCTTGACCGAGCTGTACGACCCCCACACGAACTACCTGTCGCCCCGCACCTCGGAAAACTTCAATATCAATATGAGCCTCTCCCTCGAGGGTATAGGCGCTGTTTTGCAGTTGCAGGACGAGTACACCAAGGTGTCCCGTATCGTGCCTGCCGGGCCCGCCGACAAGCAGGGTCAGCTGCGTCCCTCTGACCGCATTGTGGCCGTCGCCCAGGGCGACGATGGCCCCTTCGAGGATGTGCTGGGATGGCGCCTGGATGAGGTCGTGCAGTTGATTCGGGGCCCCAAGGACACCACGGTGAGGCTGCAGGTGCTGCCGGCAAACGCCGCGAGCCCGGACGAGCGTAAGGAAATCCGCATTGTCCGCAACAAGGTCAAACTGGAGGAGCAAAGCGCCAAGAAGGAAGTGATTGAGGTGCCGCGGGGTGACAAGACTATCAAGCTCGGCGTTATCGACATCCCCACCTTCTACATTGATTTCGAGGGTATGCGCCGCGGCGAACCTGACTTCAAGAGTACAACGCGTGACGTGAAGCGATTGCTGGACGAACTGATGGCAGAACAGGTGGACGGTGTCATCATCGACCTTCGCAACAATGGCGGCGGCTCCTTGCAGGAGGCGAATGACCTCACAGGCCTGTTCATCGAATACGGCCCCACGGTGCAGATACGACACTCCTCACGCAAGGTATTCCGCGACGGCAAGCGCCTGCGCACGCCCTATTACGATGGGCCGCTGGCCGTGCTGATCAACCGACTCAGCGCATCTGCCTCGGAGATTTTTGCCGGCGCAATCCAGGATTACCAGCGCGGCATCGTGGTGGGCAGCCAGTCCTTCGGCAAGGGCACTGTGCAGACCCTGATACCCCTGCCCGAGGGGCAGCTGAAGTTGACGGAATCAAAGTTTTACCGGATCAGCGGCGACAGCACCCAACACCGTGGCGTCATCCCCGATGTCACCTTCCCATCACGCTACGCAGCGGATGAAATCGGCGAGAGCACCCTGGACCATGCGCTGGACTGGGACCAGATCACGCCTGTACGCCACCGCAAGTACCACGACATCCCCTCACTGGTCCCCTACCTCACCGACCTGCATCAGGCCCGGGCGCGCAGTAATCCGGACTTCATCTACCTTGAAGACTCCGTCGCGCTGGCGGACGAAACCCGCAATGCGACCGTGCTGCCCCTGAACGAAGAAAAGCGGCTGGCCCTGCGCGAACAACGCAAGGTCCGCGCCCTGGAGATAGAGAACAAGCGCAGGCTCGCCAAGGGGCTGGAGCCTCTGGACAGCCTTGATGACGACACCCTGGCCGCCGCAGACATGGATGACACCGGCGGCGAAGACCTTGAAGGGGCCGCACAATCCGGCGTGGATGGCGCGGCACTGTCTACAGGCACCGACGCCGAGGGCAACGCGAGCGATGACGCAGGCGAACCGGCTCTGGCGGACGCCGATAACGGTGACGAGGATGTTGATGTATTGCTGGTAGAAGCCGGGAATGTCCTGGTGGATGCCCTGGCTGCGCGCAGCGAGATGCTTGCGACTAACCACCAGTCACCGTTTGAGGCGCGCTAGGCCGCAGACGCCCGTCATCAGCGATCCTTCTCTGGAGTACCGCACCGTCGTCATCTCGTTCCACGCGGTTTTTGCAGTTTATTGTCTGTTCGGAGTGCCTTCTCTGTCATCCCCGCGAAAGCGGAGATCCAGCCGGATGGCTGATTTTTCCGGATTCCCGCCTTCGCGGGAATGACGGTTTGGACGAGGTACCTGTGTTCCCGCCCGGAGACGCGCTTTTCGTCATCCCCGCGAAAGCGGGGATCCAGCCGGATGGCTGATTTTTCTGGACTCCCGCCTTCGCGGGAATGACGGTTTAGGCGAGATACCTGTGTTTCCGGATTCGCACCAGTTAGGTGCCCCGCTTCTCCATCTGCCCCTCTACCCCTGCCGCAGGGGGCCAGCTTCCCGGATTTTCCGCCTCGCCAAACCAGGCTAACTTGTCCCGCAAGGCCACCACATCACCGATGATCAGCAGCGTGGGCGAGTTAACCTCGCTGCGCTGCACCAGGTCCGGGAGTGTAGCCAGGGTTCCTCGAAGCGTGCGCTGATGCCGCGTTGTGCCCTGCTCAACCAGGGCAACCGGGGTCTCTGGGCTGCGACCGTTGGCCACCAGTTCCGAGCAGATGATATCCACGCTGGCAAGGCCCATATAAAAGACCAGCGTTTCTGAGACATTGCAGAACTGGTTCCAGGGCAGTTTCAGGTCGCCGTCCTTCAGATGGCCGGTAATAAAGCGTACCGACTGTGCATAGTCCCGGTGTGTCAACGGTATGCCCGCGTAGCTCGCGCAACCACTGGCCGCGGTGATACCCGGTACCACCTGGAAGGGAATACCCTGGGCTGCCAGCTCCTCGATCTCCTCACCGCCACGCCCGAATATGAAGGGATCACCGCCTTTAAGGCGTGCCACCGTCTTTCCCGATTTGGCAAGAGAGGCCAGCAGACCGTTGATCTCACTCTGGGTGACGGCGTGCTGCGAGCGCTTCTTGCCAACAAAGATGCGCTCGGCATCCCGGCGCGCCATATCCAGAATATCCGGCGAGACCAGCCTGTCGTAGAGCACAACATCGGCTCTTTGCAGCAGGCGCTCCGCCCGGAAGGTCATCAGGTCCGGATCGCCCGGACCGGCGCCGATCAGGAACACCTCCCCCACGCGCTGGTCGCCATCATGCCGCTTGAGCATATCCTCCAGGCGCTCCCTGGCCTCGGACTCCCGTCCCGCCAGTACCAGCTCGGCAATGGGGCCGTGGATAACGCGCTCCCAAAGCCTGCGACGCTCGTCCTCACTGCCGGTGACCACGCTCATCGCCTTGCGGAAGCTGCCGGCAAAGGCCGCGAGCCGACCGTAAGCGGCAGGCAGCATTGCCTCAATCCTGCTGCGCACATAGCGCGCCAGCACCGGGCTCTGGCCGCTGCTACTGATGGCGACCACCAGCGGAGAGCGGTCCACAATAGACGGAAAAATCACGCTGCAAAGTTCCGGCGAATCCACTACGTTCACGGGCAACTGCCTGCCCTGGCAATCCCCGGCTACCTGCTGGTTAACTGCTTCGTCGGGGGTTGCAGCCACCACCAGTTGCACCCCTTCCAGCTGCGAGGGCGCGTAGATACCTTCGGTCCACCTGCCGCCGCTGCGCTGCAGCAGGTCCTGCAGTTCCGGATTTATCTCCGGGCAAACACAGTGAATCACCGCCCCGGCGCGGCTGATAAGGCGCGCCTTGCGCAGCGCCACGGTGCCCCCGCCTACCAGAAGCACGGGCTTGCCCCTGAGCTGGAAGAACAGCGGCAGATATTCCATGGTCAGGCCTTGAGCGTGTCGATGCCGCCCAGATAGGGTTTCAGCGCGGCGGGCAGTTTGACAGACCCGTCAGGCTGCTGTCCGTTCTCAAGCAACGCCACCAGAGTGCGGCCCACAGCAAGGCCCGAGCCATTCAGGGTATGTAGCAACTCCGGTTTGCCGGAGGCGGGGTTGCGCCAGCGCGCCTGCATCCGGCGCGCCTGGAAATCACCGAAGTTACTGCAGGAGGATATTTCCCGATAGGTATTCTGCGCCGGCAGCCACACCTCGAGGTCGTAGGTCTTGCATGCGGAGAAACCCATATCACCTGCGCAGAGCAAGACCTTTCGGTAGGGAAGCTCCAGTGCCTGCAAAATGGCCTCGGCGTGTCCGGTGAGACGCTCGTGGGCTGCCTCGGAGTCCTCCGGCCGCACCAGCGAGACTAACTCGACTTTTTCAAACTGGTGCTGGCGAATCATCCCGCGGGTATCGCGGCCGTGGCTTCCCGCTTCACTGCGGAAGCAGGGGGTATGGGCCACAAAGTGAACCCCGCTACCCAGTTCATCGGCCTCAAAAATCCGATCGCGGGCAATGTTCGTCACCGGCACCTCAGCCGTGGGAATCAGATAGTAATCGGGATCGTGGTGCAGCTTGAAGAGATCCTCACCGAACTTGGGAAGGTTTCCCGTGCCCCGTAAGCTGTCAGCATTCACAATGTAAGGTACATACAGCTCGACATAGCCATGCTCTGCTGTGTGCTTGTCCAGCATGAACTGAATCAGCGCGCGGTGCAGCCGGGCGACCCCGCCCCGCATGACGCTGAAGCGCGCTCCGGTGAGTTTGGCAGCAAGATCAAAGTCCAGCCCGCCCAGCGCCTCGCCGATATCGACATGGTCACGTGGCGAGGGAATATCACGCGGCGTTCCCCAGCGGATAACTTCCAGGTTGTCAGCCTCATCGACACCCTCCGGTACCGCCGGGTCCGGAAGGTTGGGGACGCCCATCAGCAGCTCTTCCATCGCCTCCCCCGCCTCGCGGGCGCGATCCGTGGCTGCGTCAATCTGCGCCGCTATTTTCGTTAGCGTCTCATTGACGCTTTGCTTGGCCTCCTCCACAGGCACGCCGCTTTGCACAAGCTCACCAATGCGCTTTGACGCCTGCTTGCGCTCTGCCAGCAGTTCCTGGCTCTCCACGTCGGCCTGCTTGCGCTGTGCATCCAGCGCGGCAAACGCCTCAATGTCAAACGTGAAACCACGTCGAGCCAGCAGGCGCTGCGTCTCCTGAGGGTTCTTGCGAACCTGTTTCAAGTCCAGCATTGGCTAGCAATCCTCCTGGTATTGCGATGATCTGTCGTCGCCGGTGCGGGGCTAAAGAAGGCGTAGCAGGTACATACCCGCCCACACCGACAGCAGGCAAAGAAGCAGGCTTGCGCCGGTGTAGACCAGCCCAGCCCCGATCCGGCCCGCTTCAAACAGCAGCAGCGACTCCAGCGAAAAGGTTGAAAAGGTCGTAAAGGCGCCGAGGAAACCCACCATCAGCACGCCTCGCCAATCCGGATGCAGCCAGGCTCTCTCCACGATCAACACATACGCTGCGCCGATGAAAAACGAGCCGGCCGCGTTCACCGCCAGCGTCGCCCAGGGAAACCGAACCGGATCTGTGCCGTGGACCAGCAGGTGCAGCCCGTAACGCGCCAGTGCGCCGCCTGCGCCTCCCAGCGCTATAAACAACACGTTGTTCATGGGAGCCCCGCCTAATCGTAGCGGCGCATTGTACTGTGTTTGTCCAACTCTCGCAGGCTTGCAAGCTTGTCCGCAATTTTCTGTTCCAGACCACGGTCGACAGGAAAATAATAGCGCCGGTCCTGCAACGCCTCGGGGAAGTAATTCTCGCCGGCGGCATAGCCGCCAGGCTCATCGTGGGCGTAGCGATACTCGGCACCGTGGCCCTCGGCCTTAGCGAGCTTTGTGGGTGCGTTGCGCAAATGTAGCGGCACCTCGTCGGAAGCACCGGCTTCCACGTCCTGTCGGGCTCGCTTGTAGGCAGCGTACACGGCATTGCTTTTGGCCGCACAGGCGAGGTAGACGACCGCCTGGGCCAGCGACAGTTCACCTTCCGGGCTGCCCAGGCGTTCCTGCACCTGCCAGGCATCCAGGGCAATGGACAGTGCGCGAGGATCGGCGTTGCCGACATCCTCGCTGGCCATGCGCACGACACGGCGCGCGATGTAAAGGGGGTCGCAGCCTCCGTCCAGCATACGCACAAACCAGTACAGGGCGGCATCCGGGCTGGAGCCGCGCACCGCCTTGTGCAGGGCAGAAATCTGATCGTAGAACGCGTCGCCGCCCTTGTCGAAGCGACGCAGACTCCCCTGCAGCACCTCTTCAACAACCTTTGCCTCCAGAACGGCCGGCCCGGCGCCAGGTGCCTGGACAAGGTCCAGCGCCAGCTCCAACAGATTCAGAGCGCGCCGCGCGTCACCGTCAGCGGCAACGGCCAACGGCTCCAGAACGCTGTCAGGCGCATCGACGGCAGGCTGCAGTTGATCGACCGCCCGGCGCAGAACGGACAGCAGCTGCCCGGGGTCAAGGCTGCGCAGCTTGTACACCCGACAGCGGGAGAGCAGCGCGTTGTTCAACTCGAACGCCGGGTTCTCTGTGGTCGCGCCGACGAATATCAGGGTGCCGTCCTCGACGAAAGGCAGAAAGGCATCTTGCTGCGCCTTGTTGAATCGGTGCACCTCATCGACGAACAGGATAGTGCCGCGACCCCCGGCGCGCTGCTGGCGCGCCGCGTCCACGGCCTCACGGATATCCTTGACCCCCGCCAGGACCGCCGACAGCGTCAGGAAATGCGCCTGTGCCGTTTCCGCCAGCAACCTTGCCAGCGAGGTCTTGCCCACGCCCGGTGGCCCCCAGAAGATCATGGAGTGTAGCTGACCGCGCTCTATGGCCTCGCGCAGGGGCTTACCCGGTGCCAGCAGGTGCTCCTGGCCGACGTAGTCATCCAGCCGCAGCGGCCTCAGGCGAGCCGCCAGCGGCTGGTAAGCGTCGTCCTGGGACGCAAACAGGTCAGCGGACATTCTGGTAGACGTCCACTCCAGCCGGTGGAACAAACATAAAGTCAGCGGGTGAAAGCCTGCTGGACGACGCATCCAGGGACAGGCTGATACGCGCTGTGCGGCCCATCCTGTCCTCAATATCGAGACCGGTGGGTCTGCCGTTTTCGAATACCAGCGCAACCGCCACGAAGTCAGCGTCCGTGAACCGCGGATTCAGCAGGAAGCGGTCGGGCTGCGGCAGGGACACTGCGTAGAAACCCGCCAGGGTGTCGGGATCGCCACCCAGGATAGTCAGCGGGCTGGTAGGGTCCCCCTGCGCGATGCGGCGCTGGGTGGCCGTTTCCAGTTCCACATCGTAGTGCCAGAGGGAATCACCTGAAACCAGCAGCAGCTGTTCTTCCGGGCGCTCAATGTGCCAACGCAGAAAACCCGGGCGCAGCAGGGCGAAACTGCCCGCGCTCTCCTCAAGGATCTCGCCTTTCTCACCCAGCAACCGCTGTGTGAATGCGCCGGAGAGCTGGTCAAATGCAGACAGTCGCTGCGCCAGCTCCAGCATCGGGTCCTCGACCTCTGCGGCGGCCGGCAGCCAGCCCGCCAGCAGCAGGCACAACAGCAAGCGCAGGGCCATCAATCCTCCACCGGCGGTGGCGCCAGCACCTCGCGCTGCCCGTTGCTACCCATCTCACTGACCACGCCAGCCGCTTCCATTGTCTCGATCAGCCGGGCCGCCCGGTTGTAGCCGATACGCAGTTTACGCTGCACAGACGAAATCGACGCCCGACGGCTCTTGGTCACGTAATGCACGGCCTCGTCGTAAAGCGCATCCGATTCGTCATCACCGTCCTCGCCGCCCTCGGGGCGCTCGCCGGGCATGACACCGGGCGCACTGCCCTCTTCCAACAGGCCTTCAATATAGGTGGGTTCACCGCGCCGCTTCCAGTCAGCGACCACCTTGTGGACTTCGTGATCGTCGACAAAGGCACCGTGTACGCGCACCGGCAAGGCTGAACCCGGTGGCAAATAAAGCATGTCACCGTGCCCCAGCAGCTGTTCCGCGCCCCCCTGATCCAGAATAGTGCGGGAGTCCACCTTGGAGGACACCTGAAATGCAATGCGCGTGGGCACGTTGGCCTTGATCAGGCCCGTGATGACATCAACAGAGGGGCGCTGTGTGGCGAGGATAAGATGAATGCCGGCGGCTCTGGCCTTCTGCGCGATCCGCGCAATAAGCTGCTCCACTTTCTTGCCGACGATCATCATCATATCGGCGAATTCGTCAATCACCACCACGATGGAGGGCAGCGGTTCAAGCTGCGGCGGCTGCTGCTCGTCCTCGGGAACGTCCAGCAGCGGTTCCGGTTTCCACAGGGGGTCGGCGATGGGCTCGCCTGCCTTCATGGCGTCCTGCACCTTGCGGTTATAGCCGGCGAGATTACGTACGCCCAAGGCTGCCATCAGTTTGTAGCGACGCTCCATCTCCCCCACGCACCAGCGCAGACCGTTAGCGGCGTCCTTCATATCGGTAATGACCGGCGTCAGCAGATGCGGGATCCCGTCGTAGACAGACAGCTCCAGCATCTTCGGATCAACCAGGATCAGGCGGACCTCTGCCGGTGTGGACTTGTACAGAAGGCTCAGCAGCATCGCGTTTACGCCCACTGACTTGCCGGCGCCGGTGGTGCCCGCCACCAGCAGGTGTGGCATTTTGGCCAGGTCAGCCACGACCGGCTCACCGGATATATCGTGGCCCAGCGCCAGTGCCAGGTGAGAGCGGGCCTCATCAAACATGCGTGACGCCAGCACATCCTTGAGATTGACGATTTCCCGGTCTTCGTTGGGTATCTCGATACCTACCACTGATTTACCCGCAATCACCTCCACCACCCGCACGCTGACCACGGCCAGTGAGCGCGCCAGGTCCTTGGCCAGATTGGTAATGCGGCTGACCTTTACCCCCGCCGCAGGCTGGATTTCGAAACGGGTGATCACAGGGCCCGGATACACCGCGACAACCTCTGCCTCTATGCCGAAGTCCGCGAGCTTCAACTCCAGCAGTTTGGAGAGTGCCTGCAAGGCCTCCTGGGAGTAGCCACGGTCCGGGTCGCGCCGGCGCTCGTCGAGCAATTCGAGGGCGGGCAGCTCACCGGTAACGGGCGCGTCAAACAGCGGCTGCTGTTTTTCCTTTTGCACCCGCTCACCCTGCTCGACTTTCTTGACCGGGGGCTTGATTTTGGGCGGCTTGCGGGATTTCTCCTTCTCGACATGCTCTGAGATCGCCACGCGTCGCTGTTCCTGCTGGCGCGCCTGGCTGCGCCTATCCCGGTAGTCGCTCAATCGCTGTTGCAATGCGCGGCGCAGGCGAGAGGCGCCGGTGAGCGTCCAATAGCCAAGGTCCTCCATCAACTTGATCCAGCTGAGATCAGTGAAAACTGTCATGCCGAACAGCAGCACGGATAGCAGAATCAGCCGGCTGCCCGTCACACTGAAAAAGTCTGTAAATGCGCCGCCGACTGCCTGTCCCAGTATGCCGCCGAGTCCCTGCGGCAGGCTGGAACCACCGAGGTCATTCATGGCGAGCAGCGCCGTGCCGGAGATCATCACCAGGACCAGACCGAGCAGGCGGATAGCCACCGTGACCCA
>JAZBPS010000158.1:0-2766 GCA_036353375.1 Halieaceae bacterium
ACTACGCACACCTGCCCGAGCGTTTCAAATCCCAGCGCTCCATCGATCGCCTGACCCTGCCCGAGCCGGAAGAAAAGCTCCTCCTGGCGCAGATGATCAGCGCAACGCTGCAGGATGCGGGGTACCGCTTCATCGGCATGGACCATTACGTCCTGCCGGGTGATGATCTTGCCGATGCGCAGGGGGAAGGTCGTCTGCAGCGCAACTTCCAGGGTTACTCCCTGAAGATCGCTGAGGATCTCCTGGGCCTGGGTGTGTCATCGATCAGCCAGATCGGAGACTTCTACCTGCAGAACGCCCGCGACCTCGAGGCCTACTACGCGCATCTCGATACCGGGCGTCTGCCCGTGGACCGCGGCTACATGATCAACCGGGAGGACCGCCTGCGCCGGCGCGTCATCATGGCCCTGATCTGCGACCTGTCCGTCAATACGCGCGAGTGTGAGCGCGACTTCGGAATCGACTTCCGCAGCCATTTTGCCGACGCCCTGGTGGAGCTGGAACCGGCCTTTGCCGACGGTCTCATCGCCTTCGACGGCGACCGCCTGCAGGTAAGCGCCGCAGGTCGCCCCTTCCTGCGCAACCTGTGCATGCCCTTTGATGAGTACCTCCCGCACCACACCCGATCGGGCAAGGCGAAGTTCTCCGCGACGGTCTGAAGCGGTGTTGGCGAGCCTGATCGTCCGGGCCCGCGTGACAAATCCTGCAACACCCTGGCTGTAAAGCCAGGTTGACACCCCGCCCCTGCGCTATTACTTTGATAGCAATGACGAGTTGGGGGACTGTCAGTGAACACCCATCGGATTGATTTGGATGACGACCTGTCGGTCAAGGCGTGTGTTCACGACTATCATCCGCATTGCGGAAACTGTCGCCTCAGCGGTATCTGTCTCCCTTACGCCCTCGAAGCGGCGGAAGTCGAACAGCTCGACAGCATCATCCAGCGCGGCAAGCCGCTGCAGAAAGGCCAGCACCTCTATCGCGAAAGCGACGGTTTTGAGTCCGTGTACGCCGTGCGCTCAGGCACGCTCAAGGCATACCAGACCACCGATGACGGGCGCGAGCAGGTCACCGGCTTTTATTTTCCAGGCGAAATCCTCGGCATGGACGGCATTGCCAATAATGCGCACGCGTCGTCCGCGCGGGCCCTGGAGACCGCTGCGGTGTGCGAAATCCCGTTCTCGTCCCTCGAGAAACTCAGCGCCAGCATGCCCCATCTCCAGCGTCACTTCTTCCAGCTCATGAGCCGGGAGATCGCCGAGGACCAGCAGCTCATCACGCTGCTCTCCAAGAGTTCAGCCGATGAGCGGGTCGCGGCCCTGCTCCTGAGCATCTCCTCGCGCAACGCCCGGCGGCGCCTGAGCGCCACGCAGTTCCGCCTGAGCATGTCGCGCGTGGACATCGGCAACTACCTGGGCCTGACCGTCGAAACGGTCAGTCGGGTGTTCAGCCGCATGCAGAAGCTCGAGATCCTGCAGGTTGAAAACAAGGAGATCGAAATCCTTGATCTCGATGCCCTGCGAGAGATGGCGGACCTGCACTGACGCCGCAGCGGGGGCTGCGCCGGCCCTCGCACACCTGAGAATCACTCTCGTCTGTACACCGTTTTTCACCCCGGTCTCGACCTTTGACCCCCACTCCTTAGACCTTCGTCGGGTCGCCGGAAACCCCTGATTCTTTAGACTTTTCCCGACCATTGACGCAGGTCAACGACCGCGTCGGGAGAGTCTCTAGTATTGCGACCGACAACCGTCCAGCAGGGGTTAACAACAACATGATCCAGCACACCTTCGGGCTCCTTTTCAAACCCAGCCAGCAGTGGCGGAGTATTTCGGAGCTTCCGGAAAGCTCGCAAAACATGCTGGTCCTTTACCCCTTTATCTTCGCGATTCTTCCTGCGGTCGCGTGGTACTGGGGCACGAGCCGCGTAGGCTGGACTGTCGGCACCTACAACGAGGTTATCCGCCTCACGCAGGCCAGCGCCCTGCAGGTCAATATCCTGTTCTACTGCGTGATGGTCGCGTCGGTCTGCGGGATCGGCTACTTCATCCACTGGATGTCGGACACCTACGGCGCCGAGAACTCCACGATTTCCAAGGGAATCATGATCGCGGGCCTCACTTCGACCCCGCTGTTCGTGGCCGGACTTGTGGGCTTTTACCCCGTGCTATGGATCGACCTCCTCATCGGCGTCGCGGCCATCAGCTGGGCCGTTTACCTGATGTACCTGGGCATTCCCATCGTGATGCACATCCCCCAGGAGCGCGGCTTTCTCTTCTCCAGCGCCGTCCTGGCCATCAGCCTGGTCGTGCTGGTGTGCATCATGGTCGTGTCGATCCTCGCCTGGGACTACGGCGCGGCTCCCGCGTTTACCGACGGCTGAGCAAAAGCGCTATTAATTGGGGCGCGATGCGCCACGCATTCACACCAGGGACACGCAGTTTTTTTAACGGGAAGCAACCATGAGCGAACTTAACGCAGCACTGGAACACCCCGTCTACAACTACAAGGTTGTGCGGCAGTTTGCCGTGATGACGGTGGTCTGGGGCATTGTCGGCATGCTTGTCGGCGTCTACATCGCCGCCGAGCTGGTGTGGCCAGCGCTTAACCTGAACCTGCCCTGGTTCAGCTTCGGGCGCCTGCGTCCGCTGCACACCAATGCAGTGATCTTTGCCTTCGGCGGCAGTGCGCTATTCGCCACTTCCTATTACATCGTGCAGCGCACCTGCCAGACCCGGCTTTTTTCCGACACGCTCGCGGCGATCA
>JAZBPS010000159.1:0-18099 GCA_036353375.1 Halieaceae bacterium
CTGGAGTACGAATTGTACGATGTCGCCCGCGAGCGGCCGGTGCTGCGCGGCAGTAAAAGCGGACCCGCAGAGGATATGCGCATGCTGGCACACCGTGTCAGTGACGAGGTGTACGAGAAGCTCACCGGCGTGCGCGGCGCTTTCGCAACACGCATCCTGTATGTTGCAGTCACACAGCGCTTCAACGCCAAAAGCACATACCGGCTGACGGTTGCCGACGCGGACGGCGCCAGGGCGGAGGTGGTCTACGAATCCAACGAGCCGGTGCTGAGCCCCAGCTGGGCGCCGGACGGTGAGCGCATCGCCTATGTGTCTTTCGAGACAAACCGTCCGGCAGTGTATGTGCACAACCTCACCACCGGTGAGCGCGAGCAGGTCACAGACTTCCCCGGCCTCAACGGGGCGCCCGCATTTTCCCCGGATGGCAACAGTCTCGCGCTGACCCTGTCCAAGGATGGCAGCCCGGATATTTACATTCTGGATCTGCCCAGCCGTGCGCTGCGCCGTATCACCCGGCACTACGCGATCGACACCGAGCCGGCCTGGATGCCGGACGGGCGCTCGCTGGTTTTTACCTCGGATCGCGGCGGTCGGCCGCAGATTTACCGGGTGGATATCGCCTCGGGCAAGACCCAGCGCCTGACGTTTGACGGGCCCTGGAATGCCCGCGCGTCCGTGGCGGACGATGGCCGTACCATGGTGATGGTGCAGCAAAAGGACGACCGGTTTCATATTGCTGTACAGGACCTGCAGCGGGGCAATGTGGAAATCTTGACCAGTACCACATTAGACGAATCTCCCAGTGTCGCGCCCAATGGCTCTATGTTATTGTACGCCACGAAATTTGGTGAACGCGGTATCCTGGCCGCTGTCTCCGTAGATGGAGGCGTACAGTTTCGCCTGCCCTCGAAAGAGGGAGACGTCCGGGAACCATCGTGGTCACCCTATCTGGGCAATCCCTGATTCGGGGTGGTGTTTGGCGGCGCAGGTTACGCAGGTCGACGCCGGGGCAGTATGCCAGGTTACAGGCGGCTACAGACTCCAGGCAGCGCGAGAAAACCGTGCCACAATCGACAATAAAGGAAACGGCTATGAAACAAGTCACCGTCGCCGGCAAGGCGCTGTCAGTTATTTTCGCGGTTCTGTGGATGGTGGGCTGCGCCAGCACCGACACCTCCGAGGCCGATGCTCAGGCTGAGGCGGAAGCGGCCGCCAGGGCTGAACAAATGGCAGCCGAAGAGGCGCGCCAGGCTGAGCAGATGCGCAAGATGAAGATGCTGGAAGACGCCGTTTCGGCTGCTGGCAACGTCGTCTACTTTGAGTTCGACAAGTCTACCCTGAACGCCGCCACGCGCCGGGTACTGGATGCGCACATCGCGCTGCTGAAGACCAACAGCGAAACCGTGCGTCTGGAAGGACACGCTGACGAGCGCGGCACCCGCGAGTACAACATGGCGCTGGGTGAGCGTCGCGCCAAGGCGGTGCTGGACTACATGGCGGTTAACGGCATCGGCCGTGGCCGGATAGAGACAGTGAGCTACGGTGAAGAGCGTCCCGCAGTGGCCGGCAGTGGCCCGGCGGCATGGTCCAAGAACCGTCGGGTCGAAATCAAGTAAGCACAGGCTACAGCCTTCCAGGTTAACAAGGTGTAGCCGCGCCAGGCGGGTCGGTGGTTGGATCGGCGACGACGCGCACTGGTGGTATTCACATGAAAAGCCGTCGCGAGACGGCTTTTTTGTTTTGGGTTCTTTTGCAGTGTTTTCAGGCTGTCGCTGCCGGCCAGCGCCTTAGCCATTGCCAGCGCCAGCCCTTGTCACGCTCCTCTCAGCGCCTGGAGTCCAGCTTATGTCCAATCTCACCCCCGAAATCAACGGCACGATGACGCGCGGCGAAACAGGTGTGCGCAGCGCTGACAAGCCTGCGGCGCTGCAGCACGGCCGCCGGCACGCCAGTGTTGTGCTGGCCCTGTTGCTGCACGCAGCCGTGGCTGTACCGGCCCTGGGCCAGGAGTATATTGACCTGGAGGCGGAGCAGCGCGCCCGTGAAGCAGCGGAAGCCACGGGGCAGATTGATGAGGCCACCATGCCCCCGGGCCCTGCCGCGGTAGAACCTGGCGATGCAGCGGGGAGTGCCGGAGAGCTTTTCTACCAGATGCAGCTGCTGCAGCAGGAAGTGATGGAACTGCGGGGGCGTCTGGAGGAACAGGAGTATCAGCTGAAACAGCTGAGAGAGCAGAGCCTGGAGCGCTACCTGGATTTGGACCAGCGTCTCAAGGGTGGCGCAGGGGCCACTGCAGGCGAGGGGGGCGAAGCTGCCGCAGTAGCCCCTGCACCGCAGGGCCAGTCCCTGGCCGGCGAAGAGGAGGCCTATCGCGCCGCCTACGGTCTGGTGCGCAGCCAGCAGTTCGAGCAGGCAATCACGGCGTTCCGGCAGTTCCTGGTGGACTTCCCGGGCGGCCGCTATACCCCAAATGCGCACTATTGGCTGGGGGAGCTGTACCTAGTGCAAGTGCCGGCAGATGACGAATCCGCGCGGCGGGAGTTTACCCTGCTGCTGGAGCGCTTCCCCAATCACAACAAGGTTCCCGACGCGCTGTACAAGCTGGGCAAGATTTACTACGACCGCGGCAACCGCGATCGCGCGCGCGCTTACCTGACCCAGGTCGTCGAGGAGTTTGGCAATAGCGGCAGCTCCGCCGTGCAGCTGGCCCAGGACTTTCTCAGCAGCAATTTCCAGGATTCCTGAGCGCGACCATGACACAGGCGATTGACGCTGCCCCTGCTGTCGCCAGCGCGCAGCAGAGCCTGCGCATTACCGAGATCTTTTACTCCCTGCAGGGCGAGACCCGTACCGTCGGTCTGCCGACGGTATTCGTCCGACTCACGGGCTGCCCCTTGCGCTGCGTCTATTGCGACACCGAGTACGCGTTTCACGGCGGCGAGCAGCGCAGCCTCGAAAACATCCTGGCGAGCGTCGCGGAATACGGGGCAGGCCACGTGACCGTAACGGGCGGTGAACCCCTCGCCCAGCCCGGCTGCCTCGACCTGTTGCAGCACCTCTGCGACCGGGGCTACGAAGTCTCCCTGGAAACCAGCGGGGCCATGTCCGTCGCCGACGTGGACCCCCGCGTGGTCAAGGTGCTGGACCTGAAGACGCCGGCCTCAGGCGAGTGCGCACGCAACCTGTATAGCAACATCAGCCACCTGTTGCCTGGCGACCAGGTCAAGTTTGTGATCTGTGACCGCGCCGACTACGAATGGGCTCGCTTCAAGCTGGACGAGTTCGGGCTGGCGCAGCGCGTTGCCGACGTGCTTTTTTCACCGAGCTTTGGGCAGCAGAACGCCACCGAGCTGGCGGACTGGATACTGGCGGATCGTTTGCCGGTGCGCCTGCAGCTGCAATTGCACAAGCTTTTGTGGAACGACGAGCCGGGTCGCTGATGAACGTGCCTGGACAGGGGGAGAAGGCCGTGGTGCTGGTATCCGGTGGGCTGGACTCCACCACGGTACTGGCCATGGCCAAGGCCCAGGGTTACGACTGCCACACCCTGAGCTTTGACTATGGGCAGCGCCATCGCTCAGAGCTGGCGGCGGCGCGCCGCGTGTCGCTGGCCATGGGCGTGACCGAGCACAAGGTTGTGGGCCTTAACCTGACAGCATCGGCGGCTCAGCGCTTACCGATATGGATATACCCGTGCCCGAGGAGGCCACGGCCGGGATCCCGGTGACCTACGTACCGGCGCGCAATACCGTGTTCCTGGCGGTTGCCCTGGGCTGGGCGGAAGTGCTGGGGGCGCGCAGCCTGTTTGTGGGCGTCAACGCGGTGGATTACTCCGGCTATCCGGACTGTCGCCCCGCGTTTATCGAGGCCTTCGAGCAGCTTGCCAACGTGGCCACCAGGGCCGGCGTAGAGGGACAACGGCTGCGGGTGCAGGCACCCCTGATGCACATGGGCAAGGACGCCATTATCCGGCAGGGTCTGGCGCTGGGTGTGGACTACAGCCTCACCGTGTCCTGCTACCAGGCCACCGAGGAAGGCCTCGCCTGTGGCAAATGCGACAGCTGCCGACTGCGCCGCGAGGGCTTCGCCAACGCCGGTGTCCAGGACCCGACCCGCTATCAGGCGGGTCAGGTTATAACCTAACCGGAAAAGCCCTTGAGTTTTACCGCGCAATCCGTAATATAGCCGCCCTTCGGGTCGTTAGCTCAGCTGGTAGAGCAGTTGGCTTTTAACCAATTGGTCACTGGTTCGAATCCAGTACGACCCACCAAATCAAAAGGGGCTGCCGTCAGGCAGCCCCTTTTTTGTTTGTGTCTGGGTTGTGCGGATCGAGCCAGTCGGTTCGACAAACTCGCCTTAGAGGCGAGTTTGGACGGGTTCGCCGCAGGCGAAACCGCCCGCAGGGTCACAACAGCCCAGAGGCGTTGTGATCAATCCGCCACACCGGCTCGCTCCAGCATTGCGTGCAGCAGCACGTTGGCGCCGGCCTCCGCCTGCCCCGGGGTGATGGCTTCGGCCTCGTTGTGGCTCAGACCTCCTTCACAGGGGACAAAAATCATGCTGGTGGGTACCACCGCCGCCAGGTTACAGGCGTCGTGCCCGGCGCCGGATACGATATCCCGGTGGCTATAACCCAGGCGCTCCACCGCGGTGGCCACCGCTGCGATGCAATCGCTGTCAAAGGCCACGCCGGGGGCTTCCCAGAAGCACGCTATTTGCACCGGCAGTGACAAGTCGGCGCAGGCGGCGCTCACCACGGCCTGGAACTTTGTCAGCATCGCCTGGTAGTGGGTTGCCTCCGGATGTCTCAGGTCCACGGTCAGTTCAAGTCGACCGGGCACGGTATTGGCGGAGCCGGGTTCTGCGTGAATGTAACCAAACGTCACCCGACCATCCGGTCCGTGTTCCTCGGCGAGGTCGTAAAGTGCCGGAAGGAAGCGTGCCAGCGCCATCATCGGGTCGCGGCGCAGGGGCATGGGGGTGGGGCCGGCGTGGGCTTCCACGCCCTCTATCACGGCGCGGTGCCGGCTCATATGCTGCACACCCGTCACCACGCCGATCTCACGCTGCTCGGCTTCCAGCACCGGGCCCTGTTCGATATGTAACTCAAATGCGGCCTGTACCGGGGATGCCGCCGCGGCGGTATCGCCCAGATACCCGATGCGCGCCAGTTCCTGCCGCACGCTGTGGCCCTCGCGATCGACGAGCGCGTAGGCGTCCTCCAGGGCCATCGCCCCGGACCACACGGCCGAGCCCATCATGGCGGTGTCGAACCGGCAGCCTTCCTCGTTGGTCCATACCACCGTCTCCAGTGGGTGCAGCGTGACGACGTTGGCGTCGTTGAGGGTTTCCATCACTTCCAGCCCGGCCAGCACGCCGTAAATGCCGTCGTACTTGCCGCCGCTGGGCTGGGTGTCCAGATGGCTGCCGGTGATTACGGGTGGCGCTGTTGCGTCGGCACCGGGCCGCCGCGCGAATATGTTGCCCACGGCATCCACCCGCAGCGTGCAACCTGCCGCTTCGCACCAGCGGGCAAACAGGTCCCTGCCGGCTTTATCCTCATCGGTCAGCGCTTGCCGGTTGCAGCCTCCGGCCGGGGTGGCGCCGTGTTGCGCCATCGCCATCAGGCGTTCCCAGAGTCGGTCCGGGTTGATGCGCAGGGCCTGTATGTCTGCTGTCATAAAGAGTGCCGCCTCGGCTTTTCCCGACTGAGAGGGCAGCTTATTGCTTGTCGCCGGCGCGCGCCAGCGTTGCGCCCTCAAACCCGCCGCACGCGCCCCGGCAGGGGCACCACGGCGTCGGGCCCAACGCCGTAGCATTGACCACCGGCGCGGCTGTCGACGACATAACCCCCGGTGAGGCTGCCAAAAGCCGGCAGCACCAGCCCGTTGTCGCGCTGCCAGAACACGGGCATGCGCAGGGCGTCAGCCCGCGTCGCCAGTTTGACCACCGGGTGAACATGTCCGCACAGGTAGTAGTGCGGGCTGCTTTCCGGCGGTGCATGCACCAGTTCAAACGGGGCAAGGTGAAGACGGTCGTGCCAGTGTACATCGGCCAGCTCCCCGGTATGCAGATGGCGGTCGTGGTTACCCAGCACCACGTGCACCTCCGCGTTCAAACAACCCCGCCATTGGTTGAAGGCCGCGTAGAAGTGGTGCCCGCGGGGCAGGGCCCCGTGCACAAAATCGCCGAGAATGAATAGCCGGGTAGCTGCGTATTCCGACAGTACCGCCGCCAGTCGCGCCATATCGTCGCGATCGCTGCCCTCCGGCAGCGCCAGGCCCTCGCGCCGAAACACGGCGCTTTTGCCGAAGTGAGTATCCGCCACCAGCACGGCCGATTGCGCCGGCCATACCAGGGCACGCCGGGCATCCAGCAGCAGTGTCTCTCCCTGCAGGGTCAGCGGGCTCATCGGGCGCCCGCGCGGGGTTTGCGGCGGGGGGAGGCATCGGCCGCCCGGTTCAGGCTGTCCAGCATGCGCTGCAGGCGATCCTGCCATTTCTCCGAGCTGACGGTCTGCGCCCGGATGCGCTCGGCCCACAGCGGGAAGCACAGGGGTGACAGGCGCGGTGGGTCCGTCACCAGCCACTCGCTGCGGGCAATATCCGCCAGTGCTTGCTGCAGTCTCCCGAACTCCAGCTGGTAGCGCATCACCTCGCGCAGGGCCTGGTCAACCAGCAGGTTATCCGGGTCGTACTTGCTGAGCACGTCATAGACCAGGCCGCTGGAGGCCTGTATCTGCCGTGTAGACTTGCTGCTGCCCGGGTAGCCGGTAAACACCAGGCCGGCGACCTGGGCAATTTCGCGAAACTGCCGCTTGCTGGTTTCAGCACTGTTGATGCTGCTGACCAGGTCGTCGGCAAGGGCATCGGTGGAAAGTGCAGTGCGCAGTTGGTCGGGAGTGATCTGGCAGTCCGCGGCGGTGAGCAGCTCAAAGCCGTAGTCATTGGCCCAGGCCCGGAACGTCACGGGCTGCGTCTGGCTCAGGCGCCAGGCCGCCAGCGCCGCCAGACCCTCGTTCACAGCCCTGCCGGCGAATGTGAAGAGAAACAGATGCCGCCCCTCGCGGGTCCTGATTCGCTCCAGCAGCAGCTGATCCCGCCCCGGCAGGGCTGACCAGGCCGCCTGTATGTCCAGCAGGCCGCGCAGCGCCTTGAGTTCCTTGCGCGTGTTGTGCCCGGCTTCACCCAGCAGTCGTCGCGTGTAATCGGAAAGCTCGGTAGATAGAGGCGCCTTGCCCCCCTGCCAGCGGGGCACAATGCGCGTCTTTTTGCTGGCGAGCTTCACGTAGGCCGTCATGTCTTTCACCCGCACCAGCTGCAGTACGCGACCGTTGAAGAGGAAGCCATCCTCTGGCTTCAGGCGCGAGATAAAGCTCTCTTCAATGGTGCCCAGGCTGCCACCGCTGCTCCACTTGAGGTTCATGACCGCATCGCTGGTAATGGTGCCGATGGCCATGCGATGGCGCTGGGCCACCCGCCGGTTGTCCACCCGGTACTGGCCTGCCTGTTCGACCACCCGGTGATACTCGGGATAGTGCTGCAGGGCAGCGCCGCCCCGGGTGATAAACAGCAACACCCACTGCCAGGCATCGGCACTCAGCCCGGCAAAAGCATGGGTCTGCGTCACCTCCCGATACAAATCCGAAGCGTTGAATCCCTCGCCCAGGGCGAGGCTGACGCAGTGCTGCACCAGCACGTCCAGGCAAAGCGTCATCGGGCGGCGGCTCTCGATGGTCTGTTCTTTTGCGGCCTGCCGGGCGGCGGCAATCTCCACCAGCTCAAACGCATGGGTGGGCACGCACAGAACCCGGCTGGGCTGCCCGGGGGCATGGCCGGAGCGCCCGGCACGCTGCAGTAACCTGGCTACACCCTTGGGCGAGCCCACCTGTATGACTTGCTCTACCGGGGAGAAGTCCACCCCCAGGTCCAGTGATGACGTGCATACCACGCAGGTCAGCGTGCCGTCCTTGAGTCCCGCCTCAACCTGATCGCGCACGCTGCGACTCAGGGACGCGTGGTGCAGGGCGAAGCGGCCAATCCACTCGGGTCTTGCCCGCAGTATGGCCTCGAACCAGAGCTCGGCCTGGGAGCGGGTATTGGTAAAAATAAGCGTGGAACTGGCCTGCTCCACCCGCTGTAACACCGGTTCAATCAGGCTCAGGCCCAGGTGACCGGCCCAGGGGAACCGGTCGATGGTGTCGGGTACCAGCGCCTCAATCTCAACCTTTTTCTTCTGCCGGGAGACCACCATGACGGGCGGTCGCGGTGCGGCCGGGCCCAGCAACACCTCGGCGGCTTCCTGCAGGTTGCCGATGGTGGCCGACATACCCCAGGTCTGGAGGTCTGGCGCCAGCGCACGCAGCCGCGCCAGGCACAGCTCCAGCTGCACGCCGCGTTTGCTGCCGATCAGCTCGTGCCATTCATCCACGATCACGCATTCCAGCTGCTTCAACTTTGGCTGGAAGTCGGGGTAGGTCAACAGCAGTGACAGGGACTCGGGTGTGGTAATCAGGGCCGTGGGCGGCGATTTGCGCAGCCGCGCCCGGGCGGAGGCCGAGGAGTCGCCGGTGCGACGCGCCACGGTCCAGTCAAGACCCAGGGCTTCCAGGCTCTCACGCAGGCTCTTCTCAGTATCCGCGGCCAGCGCTCGCATGGGGGTAATCCACAGTATGCGCAGGCCCTCGGCGGCTGACTCGCCCTGCTCTAGCAGGCTGATAACCGGCCCCAGCCACGCCGCCAGTGTCTTGCCGGTACCGGTGGGGGCGTGAATCAGTCCGGACTCCCCGCGCAGGTAGGCATCCCAGGCCTCTCGCTGGAATACCGCCGGCGTCCAGCCGCGCTGGCTGTAGAAAGCCTGCACAGCGTCGGGCAGGCGCCGGCGCCTAGTCCTGGGCATAAAGCGTCAACAGGCGTTTCACCTGGGCCAGGGTGTCGGCGTCGTCGGGGCCAATGTCCTCGCGCCAGCGTGCGATACGCGGGAACCGCAGCGCAATGCCGCTTTTGTGGCGGCTGCTTTCATTGATGCCCTCGAAGGCGAGTTCAAAAACCTGTTCGGCTGCCACGGAGCGCACCGGCCCGAAGCGCTCCAGGGTGTTTGCCCTGATCCACTTGTTCAAGGCGTTGATCTCCCGGTCGGTCAGCCCCGAGTAGGCTTTCGCCACCGGCACCAGCACCTGCTCGCCGTCGCGTTCGTCCCAGACGGCAAAGGTGTAATCGGTGAACAGGGTGGCGCGGCGGCCGCTGCCCGCCCGGGCGTAGATCATAACGGCATCGATGCTCAGGGGGTCGACCTTCCACTTCCACCACGCGCCGCGTTTACGGCCGGTCAGGTAGGCGCCGTCCCGACGTTTCAACATCAGGCCCTCGACGCCGCGGGTCCGGCTCTCGCTGCGCTGCTCTGCCAGGCTGTCCCAGTCCCGGGCGTCCAGGGTGGGGGAGGCGCCGAGTTCGGCAGTGTCGGCCGCTGCAAGCAATGCTTCCAGCATCTGTCTGCGTCGGGACAAGGGTGCCTGGCGGCAGTCCTCGCCGTCCCGCTCCAGGCAGTCATAGGCTAGAAAACGCGTGGGCACATCCGCCAGCAGTTTTTTGCCCACGGTTTTGCGGCCGATGCGTTTCTGCAGTTCAGAAAATGGCAGTACGCGATCCTTCCAGGCCAGAATCTCCCCGTCCAGGACACAGTCCTCCAGTTGGGCCGCCGCTGCGGTGATCTCGGGGAAGCGCTGGGTGATGAGCTCCTCACCCCGGGACCACAGTGCGATTTCGCCTTTCCGCTTGACCAGCTGCGCGCGAATCCCATCCCATTTCCATTCCACCAGCCAGTCATCCACAGCCCCCAATTCTTCGACATCCTGCTCCAGCGGCGATGCCAGGTAAAAGGGGTAGGGGCGCGCGCTGAGGTCGGCGCTGATATCCGGGTCCAGCAGGCTTTCATACCAGGCCGGGCTGGGTTGCCAGGCGCCCATCATGCGGTGGGTGATGACATCCCGGGGCAGGTCGGCGTGCTCGGCCACGGCCCTGGCGACCAGCGTCTGTGACACACCGACGCGCAGGCCGCCGGTGATCAGCTTGGTCACCAGAAAACAGTGCAGCTGCGGCAGTGACCGCCACCAGTCGGTGATGCGGCGAATCCTGGCCTCGTCGTCAAGATCGGCCAGGGGCAGGATTTCCGATTCCATCCAGTGGCTGAGGCTGTGCTGCAGGGAGCCGCCGGGCTGGCGAAACTCCGCCATCAGCAGCGACGCGGTTTCGGCGAAATCCCCTACCGTCGCGTAGGCGTCATCAATCATCCACTCAGGGTATTGGGTAACGCGGCGCAGGGCTGCCTTCAGAAGCGGTCGCCCCGCCAGCCGCTTGGCCCTGCGGCCGGAGGCGATATAAATCGCCCAGGCTGCATCTGCCGCGTCAGCTTTTTCCAGGTAGCGGCGCAGGGCCGCTACCTTGGTATTGGTGGATGTTGTGGTGTCCAGGCTGACAAACAGGTCCGCGAAATCACGCATCAGCCGGTGGCCTCACGGTCGCTGGCGTCATCGATACCGGCATCGTCGAACTCTGTTTGCAGCTCAGCGGCGGACTGTCCGCGTTCACGCAGGTAGCGCACCAGTGTGTCGCTGCGACCGTGGGTGGCCAGCACCCGGGTGGCGCCGCATTCCTCAATCGTCGACAGCAGCGAGGGCCAGTCCGCGTGATCGGACATGACGAAGCCGCGATCGTAACCGCGCCGGCGGTGGTTGCCGCGCAGCAACATCCAGCCAGAGCAAAAACCGGTGCCGCAGTCACCGAAGCGCTTCATCCAGGCCGTGCCGTTCGCACCCGGTGGTGCAATGACAAGTTCGCCCGCGTAGCGCTGTTTGCCCTTGCGGTCGCCTTCAAAGTCCAGCGCGGGCAGGGTGGGAAGCATGGCGATGCCTGCGTCACGGTAGATTTCGGTCAGCGGTACTACTGCACCGTGCAGCAGCACGCGCTGGTCGGTGTGAGCCCGCAGCGCAGCCAGCACGCGCTGCGCCTTGCCCAGGGCGTAACAGAACAACACGCTGGCCCGCCCCTGCGCGGCATTGTGCTGCCACCAGTGAAAGATGTCGGCTGCGACGCTGTCCATGGATGGCCAGCGATAGATCGGCAGGGCGAAGGTTGCCTCGGTGATGAGCGTGTCACAGGCAACCGGCTCAAAAGCGGTGCAGGTGGGGTCGCTGTCGCGTTTGAAGTCACCCGTGGCCACCCACACTTCACCGTCGACCTCCACGCGCACCTGGGCTGATCCCAGGATATGCCCGGCAGGGTGCAGGCTGATACGGGCCCTACCCAGGCTTAACGACTCTCCATAGGCCAGTGGCTGCAGCTGAATGTCTGCACCCAGTCGATGTCGCAGGATGGGGGCGCCGGACGCCTCGGCGAAGTAAAGACCGTTGCCCGGTCGCGCGTGGTCCGCGTGGCCGTGGGTGATCACGGCGCGCGGTACCGGGCGCCAGGGATCAATATGAAAGTCGCCCGCGGGGCAATACAGCCCCTGGGGCGTTAGCTCGATAATGGCCACGGTGGACTCTTGCGGTTTTACACCTTATTCGCGAGGCAGGCGCACAACGGATTGCTTTGCCTCTGTGCGCTGCTGACGGGCCGGGCTAGACTGGCACTGCCAGATCATTTTGGGAGCTCGACGTGGAGGCGGAGCAATTACGCCGTGACATCGTATCCGCTTGCCGGCGCCTGGCGCAAAGTACCCTGGGGTCCGGCACCAGCGGCAACATCAGTGCCCGCGACCTGGAAACGGGCCTGGTGGGGCTGTCGCCCAGTGCCATGGATTACGCCGCGATAACCCCCGAAGACGTGGTGCTGATGACCCTGCAGGGGGATACCGTCGACGCCCGGCGGCGTCCCTCTTCCGAATGGCTTATGCACCTTCACTGTTACCGCTGCAGGCCCGACATCCAAGCGCTGGTGCATACGCATTCGCCGGCAGCCACGGCGGTTGCCGTGCTGGGACGGCCGCTGCCGGCGGTGCATTACATGCTGGCGCTCTCGGGCAATCACGAGATTCCCCTTGCCCCCTACCATCGTTTCGGGTCCGAGGCGCTGGCCCAGGCCGCCGTGGAAGCCATGGGTGAGGGTCGTGCCTGCCTGTTGGCCAACCACGGTGTGCTGGCAGGGGGCGACAGTATCCGTGCGGCATGGACGCTGGCAGAACAGATTGAGTACTGTGCCGACGTGTACCTGAGAGCCAGCGCTGCGGGTGAGCCGGTGCTCCTCAGCAAAGCCGAGATGCGCGAAGTTGAGGCCCACTTTGGCAGCTATACGCCACAGGGAGACTAGGTGGTCCGTGCGGGCGTGAGCCGCTATATTGGCGCGCAAACAATCAGAAAGAGCGTTTCCTTATGCCACTTCCCGGGCAAACCGATCCCTGGTCCGTACCGCTGCAGTCCATAGATATCGCCCAGCCGGACTGGTTCATGGCCGACACCCAGTGGGCGTGGTTCAAACGCTTGCGGGACGAGGCACCGGTGCACTTGTACGACCATCCCGAGTTCGGCCGCTACTGGTCCGTCACCCGCTACGACGACATCATGTATGTGGATACGCACCACGAAATTTTCTCATCCGAACCCAACATCACACTGCGTGACCAACCGGAAGACTTCACCCTGCCCATGTTCATCGCCATGGATGAACCCAGGCACAGCCAGACCCGTGCCGAGGTGAACCCGGTGGTGGGTTCCCGCAACCTGCCCAACTTCGCCGAGCTGATACGCAGCCGTACCCGTGAAGTACTGGACAGCCTTCCTGTGGGTGAGACCTTCAACTGGGTGGACGCTGTTTCCATCGAGCTGACCACCCGCATGCTGGCGACACTGTTCGACTTTCCCTACGAGCAGCGCCGACGCCTGACGCGCTGGTCCGATGTCGCAACCGCATTGCCCGGCGGCGATTACGTGGAAACCGAGGAGCAGCGCCGTGAGGAGTTGATGGAGTGTCTGCAGGCTTTCACGGCGCTGTGGAACGAGAAGGCCCAGCAGCCGCCGCAGCACGATATGATCTCCATGCTCGCACACGGCGAATCCACCAGAAATATGCAGCCTCTGGAATTTCTGGGGAATCTGTTGCTGCTGATCGTGGGCGGCAACGATACCACCCGTAACTCCATGAGTGGCAGCGTGCTGGCCTTGCACCAGTTCCCTGGCGAGCTCGAGAAGCTGAAGGCCAACCCGAAACTGATCCCCTCACTGGTGTCGGAAACCATACGCTGGCAGACACCGTTGGCATTCATGCGGCGGACCGCCCTGTGCGATACCGAACTCGGGGGGCAGACCATCCTGAAAGGTGACAAGGTCGCGATGTGGTATGTGTCCGGAAATCGTGACGAGCGGGTGTTTGAGCGGCCCGATGATTTCATCATCGACCGGCCCAATGTGCGCAAGCACCTCTCCTTCGGCTACGGTATTCACCGCTGTATGGGCAGTCATCTCGCGGAGCTGCAGCTGCGCATCCTGTGGGAGGAAATCCTGGCGCGCTTTGAACGAATCGAAGTGATGGGCGAGCCGCGCCGGGCCCATTCCGTGTTTGTCAGGGGGTATACGGCGTTGCCTGTGCGCCTGCATCCGAAGCGGTAGGCTCGCTGACCCGCGGGCGCCAGAACAAATCCGGCAGGCAGTGCTCTTCCAGGTAGGCAATCGTGTCGGGCGGCAGCGTGTCCCGGTAGCGAGTCAGCGCTGCGTTATCGATGCCGGCGCTCGCGCCAAAAGACGAGTTGCTGACGCTGGGGCGTCCCCCCTGGGTGTACTCAAGCACCGAGTCCCTGAAGGTAATTCCGGCGAAGTCACACACTTCCTGCATCTTGCTGCGGGTTTCCGTCACCAGCTCTTCGAAGCGCAGCCGCAGCACAGGGCCGCAGTGTTGCTCGAACCAGTCCATTTCGTGCCAGAAACGGTTCTGGCGCTGGCAGAAACGCCGCAGGTTCAGGGTGGGATTGCGCACCAGTTTCGATGACAGGTGCGCCCTGGGGTCGCGAATCAGGAAGATGCCGCGCACCCTGAAGCTGCGCGAGAGCAGCTCACCCACAGCGCTCAGGTCCCGGTTGCTGGGCTGCAGCGCACAGAAAAATACACGCAGCCGCTGGTCACCTGTGCGGTGCCCCAGTGCCACCGCCAGCGCCTCGATATGGTTACGCACCAGCACGTCCACGCTGCCGCGCTCGTGATGGGTGCGCAGGTAGCCGTAGTAGGCCTCCAGGTTGAGGGAGTCCTCCGACCCGAATACCTCGGTACCGTGCCCGGCATTGATGCGCTCCAGGTGGCCATTCTTCTGTAACTCCCGGTAGAAGCCCGGCGCTGCGGCGTTGTTGCACAGCATGCCGCGCCAGCGCAGCAGGGCACTGCGAGACAGATGGCGTATGAAGTAGTCCTCGTCCGGCGGCAGCAGCAGTTGCGGGTGGTTATCCAGCAGGCCGCGCAACAGGTGGTTGCCGCCCCGGGGCGGTGCCCCGAGGATCAACAGTTGCGGCTTGTGCAGGTCGGATGCCATAAGCCGGATCAATACATCAGGCTTTCTTTGTCGGTGACGAGAGGCTTGCCGGTGAGCAACCGCTTCAGCTTTTTGCCGGCCATCTTCAGCGGACGGTGCTCCTCGAAAACGACGATGAATACTTTGCGGTAGTACCCGTCCGGACAGTTGATCTTGCGCACGCCGTGCCAGGAATTCCCGCGACGCCCGAACAGCAGGCTGCGATTGTCCGCGGTCTGGGCCGGGTAGGCCGCATCGAAGTCCTCAAAGCCGGGTGCATTGTTGGGCCCGATACGGCCGCCATCGTCCAGTACCACGGTTTCGCCGCCCCAGTCCCGGTTCCAGTCAGCCTCGGTGTTGAGGTAGAAAATCTGTGAACCGATCTTGCCCTTGGAGTCGCAGTGCGGCGTGACTTCGCCGCCGTTGGGCGTGTAGTGCCAGTGGAAGCGAAAGCGCACATCACTGACATCCAGCAGGCGGCAGATAAAGTCGCGGTACGCCGGGCTCTTCAGCTCGTCGATGAAACGCTGCCAGGGCTCGGCCAGCGCCATGCCGTCTTCGTAGTCCAGAATATAGCGGTCGTGGCTGCCCTGCCCGTGCTTGCGTTGCTTGCCGAAGAAAGCGCGGAACTCGCTGACGTCCGGCAGGTTGTCCAGCAGCTCCTGGTAGCGTGATGGTTCAATGAAGTACTGGGGGTTCACCCAGGGGAACGGGTCGGTGGCCTGGAAATCCCGGGCATCGATGGATTCGAGAACGCGTGTGTTCAGGTAGCGCGTCGCTACGGGGGCATTCATGCTGGTGTCCGCTCGCTAGACAAGCTGGAATTATCCGCTGATCTGAACAGCAATGATAGCGCTTTGCCGGGCGCCAAACCGGGAGGATTCTTGTCAGTAAGCAAAACCTACTGTATGTTCAAATCCGGATTACCAGGAGGATCCCGATGAGCGATCTGGAGCAATTTCGCCTGCAAACCCGCAGCTGGCTTGAAGCCAACTGCCCGCCATCCATGCGCACGCCCATGCGCGGTGACGAGGACGCCTACTGGGGAGGGCGCAACCCTGAGGTACACCACCCCGACCAGAAGCTGTGGGCTGATCGCATGGGGGAGAAAGGCTGGACAGCGCCCGAGTGGCCCGCCGAATACGGGGGAGGCGGTCTGTCCCGCGAGGAGGCCGGGGTGCTGCGCGAGGAACTGGCGCGCA
Source organism: Halieaceae bacterium (assembly GCA_036353375.1). GTDB lineage: Bacteria > Pseudomonadota > Gammaproteobacteria > Pseudomonadales > Halieaceae > JANQIO01. The sequence continues at coordinate 15,692 of JAZBPS010000159.1, forward strand.
TTAATGCGCGCAGTCCGCTGCAGAGCTTCGGCATCAGCATGCTGGGCCCCGCACTGATGAAGTATGGCAGCGAGGAACAAAAGCGCGAGCACCTGCCGCGTATCGTGCGTGGCGAGATACGCTGGTGCCAGGGCTACAGTGAGCCGGGCGCCGGCTCTGATCTCGCCAGCCTGCAGACCCGGGCCGAGGACAAGGGTGACCACTACCTGGTCAACGGCCAGAAGGTCTGGACCTCCTACGCCGATAAGGCTGACTGGATATTCTGCCTGACCCGCACTGACAACTCGGGTTCCAAGCACGAGGGCATTTCATTCCTGTTGTTCGATATGGCGTCAGAGGGGGTATCCACGCGCCCGATTCGCCTGATCTCAGGGAAGTCGCCCTTTTGCGAGACTTTCTTCGACAACGTGCGCGTGCCCAAGCAGAACCTGATGGGAGAGGAAGGCAAGGGTTGGGAAATCGCGAAATACCTGCTGACGCATGAGCGCGAGATGATTTCCGGATTCGGCATCGGCGATGCCGGCCGCAGCCTGGGTCAGATTGCCGCGGATGAACTGGGCCTCGACGCCGCGGGTCGCCTTGCCAATGCTGTGCTGCGCAACCAGGTGGCACAGTTCGAACTGGACGGTCTGGCGTTTGCCGCAACCATGGAACGTGTTCGCGATGAGTCCCGGGCGGGACAGGGCCTGGGTGCCGCTTCGTCAATCTTCAAGTACTACGGCACCGAGCTCAACAAACGGCGCTACGAGTTGCTGATGTCCGTTTACGGAGAGCAGGCACTGGGCTGGGAGGGCGATGCCTACAGCGAGGGCGATATGCCCCGTGCCTGGTTGCGCACCAAGGCGAACTCCATTGAGGGCGGCACCTCCGAGGTGCAGCTGAATATTATTGCCAAGCGTGTGCTTGGCCTGCCGGGCTAGGGGGCGCAGAACATGGCAATGGCAATGAGTGAAGAACTGGTCATGCTGCGGGATGCCGCCGCGGGCCTGCTGGCAGAAAAAGCCCCGGTCGCCGAGCTGCGTCGCCTGCGGGACAGCCGTGACCCCCAGGGCTACAGCCTGTCCCTGTGGCGGGAGATGAGCGACATGGGCTGGACTGGCATGGCCATACCGGAGGCCTATGGCGGCCTCGATTACGGTTATACCGGCCTGGGGCTGGTGCTTGAGCAGATGGGTCGCAACCTCAGCGTTTCTCCGCTGCAGTCTTCTATCCTCGTATGCGCCACCGCGCTGGTGCGAATGGGCAGTGAGGCCCAGAAGGAGAGTCTGTTGCCGGCCCTGGCCGCGGGCGAGCTGACCATGGCGCTGGCCCTGCAGGAGGGCAACCACCACGCCCCGGAGCAAACGGCTATGACGGCCACCGCCGACGGGGATACGCTGGTTCTGCAGGGGCGCAAATGCCTGGTGTTTGACGGGCATACAGCAGACAAGTTGCTGGTGGTGGTGCGCACTGCAGGCGTACCCTGCGACCCGGACGGGCTCAGCCTGGTGATCGTGGACCGGGAGGCCGAGGGGGTGGCGGTAGAACGGGTGATAATGCTGGACAGCCGCAACAGCGCGACGGTGAGCTTTGACGGTGTGCGGGTGACAGCCGATGCAGTGGTGGGCCAGCGCGACCAGGCCGCCCCGGGGCTGGAGGCGGTGCTGGATATCGCCAACATCGGCCTCTCAGCAGAGTTGCTGGGTCTCAGTACCGAGGCTTTCCAACGCACCATGGACTACCTGAAGGAGCGCAAGCAGTTTGGCGCAGCCATCGGCAGCTTCCAGGCCCTGCAACATCGAGCGGCGGAGATGTACGCGCAACTGGAGCTGGCGCGCTCTATTGTCATCAAGGCGCTCAATGCCGTCGACGAGGGCGCTGAGGGAATCAGCGCGCTGGCCAGTGGCTGCAAGGCCAAGCTGTGCGAGGTGTCCAACCTGGTTGCCTGCGAGGCGATACAGATGCACGGCGGCATCGGCATGACCGACGAGTTTGATATCGGCTTTTTCCTGAAACGCGCCAGGGTGGCGCAGCACAGTTACGGTGATTACAACTATCACCTCGACCGGTTTGCTCGCCTGAACGGATATTAACCCCGACCGGCGCCCGGTCCGCTACACTGTGGAAACAGAACCTGATCGAATATCCGCGCCGGGCAGGGCGAGATCCCTGTCCTGTGCGCGGTGCAACCAGCAGCAATGGAGTCAGCCATGAACGCAATTGAGATGAACAGCGCCGACAGCGCGCAAATGGACCTGGGCGTCAGCGACAGGGTGCGGCCCATCCTGGAAGCGGTGCGCAGGTTCATCAACGAAGACGTGATGCCTGTTGAGGAAGAGTATCTGGCGGAAATAGGCAACGGCGATCGCTGGGCGTGGACGCCACGGCAGACGGAAATTCTGGAAACCCTCAAGCACAAGGCCAAATCC
>JAZBPS010000160.1:0-7573 GCA_036353375.1 Halieaceae bacterium
CTGTCGGCGCTGCTGGGAGGAACACTGCTGCTGTGTGCGGATATCGTGGCGCGACTGGCCGTGCAGCCGGCAGAGCTGCCGGTGGGTTTGCTGACAGCCCTGTTGGGTGCCCCCTTCTTTGTGATGTTGTTGCTGCAGCTCAAGGAGCGCGCGTGAACGGCCTCAGCGTGCAGGACATCGAGGTGCAGCAGGGCACCTTTATGCTGAATGTGCCGCGGTGGGAAGCCCCCGCAGGCGAGTTCCATGCGTTGTTGGGCTGCAATGGTGCCGGCAAGTCCACCCTGCTGCGGGTGATTGCGGGCGAACTGCGCTATCGCGGGCAGGTGCGGCTGCATGATCGCGATATACAGCACTGGAAACCCCTTGAGCGGGCCCGCCACATTGCTGTGTTGCCCCAGGCGAGCCAGTTGAGTTTCGCTTTCACGGCGGCGGAGGTGGTGGCGCTGGGGGCAACGCCCCTGTCCCTGGGCCGTGCTGCGATCAATGCGGAGGTGCGCCGCTTGATGACGCTGACAGATTGCGCCGGACTGGCACAGCAACCCTATCCGGGATTGTCCGGTGGCGAAAAGCAGCGGGTACACCTTGCGCGGGTGCTGTTACAGCTCAGCCAGGCAACGGATACGCCCGTGCTGCTGCTGGACGAGCCCACGTCTGCGCAGGACCTCGGTCAGCAGCATGCTGTTTTACGGATGGTGGAGGGCCTCTGTGCGGAGCAGGGTTACGTGGCCGTCGCCGTGTTGCACGACCTGAACCAGGCGCTGCGCTATACCCAGCGCTGCAGCCTGGTTGATGCGGGCACCATTGTCAGGCAAGGCGTGCCGGATGTGGTGATTACGCCGGACACCGTGAATCGTTACTGGGGGTATCCTGCGGAGGCTGCCGTCACCGCGGAAGGCAGGCAGCAGCTTCTCTAGGCCAGTGGAGCTGCACGCAAAAAAAAGGGTAGCTGAGCTACCCTTTATCCTGCGGCGCGTTCGGTGCGCCGGGCGAGTTTTGTGGAATTACTTGGCGATCCAGGCGTTGCACCAGCCGTTGGCATTCACCAGGCGACCCTGGAAGATGGAGCACGCACCCCAGCCGTCGCCCTGATCCATATACAGCGCACAGCTTGAGCAAACCTGCTCGTTGTTGGTGTCAGCCGCCTTCTTGGCCCAGGCCGACGTGTCAACCGCGGTGGCGTCGTGCTTGTATCCAAGGGCAACCGCCGTGGGGTCGTCCTCGGTGACTTTGTCTGCCGCAAACGCCCGGCTGCCCATCAGGGAAGTGGCGATAATGGCGCCACCGGCTGCCAGTACGTCACGACGCGAAAACTGCTTTGAGTTGTTCATTGCAATGGCCTCTTGTTGTGGGTGTTGCCTGGTCAACGGGTATCTCAACCCTTCAGCCAGGCCACAGTGAGGTATAAAACCCTTATTTTACAAAGAGTTGGGCTTGTAACCTCGTGTTCTGCGACATTCTAGTACATTAGACGCCGCAAAGCGATTATGGTTCCGGGCCGCAGTACGTCCTGTACACCGAACCGGGTGCTGGTGCGCAATCCATCGCAGGCACCGCATCGTACTATCAGACGTTTATACACTGCGAACCCCAAGGTGGATTGATTGATGTTGTTGGCGTCTGAACTGCTGGTTGCAGCCCTGTTTGGGGCCATGCTGTTTTTCTCCTTCGTGATGGCCCCGCTGATATTCATGCATCTGGATGTCACCAGTGCCGGGCGTCTCATCAGAGCAGTTTTCCCCTGGTATTACGTGATGCTGGCAAGCCTCAGCGGATTGGCCGCGGTGCTGTTGTTCCAACTCGCGCCACTGGAGGCCGGGGTGATGCTGGCGATCGCCTCACTCGCGCTGTTCTCGCGGCAGGTGCTGATGCCGCGCATCAACGCGATGAAAGACTTGTCCGAGACCGGGGATACCGCAGCGGAGGCACGCTTTAACCAGATGCACCGCGCCAGCGTCATTATCAACATGATGCAGCTGGTCGGCGTCACTGCGGTTTTGATCATGCTGGCATGAGCATGCAACCCTCGTCGACGGATCTCTGGTTGCTCCCCCTGGGGGGCTGCGGGGAAATCGGCATGAACTTCAACCTGTACGGACACGACGACCAATGGCTGATCGTGGACTGCGGGATCGGGTTTGAACGCGAGGCTGCGCAAACCCGTATCATCACCGCGGACATCGGGTTCATAGCGTCCCGCCGGGACAAGCTGCAGGGCTTGCTGGTAACCCACGCCCACGAGGACCACGTCGGCGCGGTAGCCTTCCACTGGCCCGCGTTGCGCTGCCCCGTCTATTGCACACGCTTTACCGCCGAAATCCTGCAGCGCAAGCTGGCGGAGCAGGGGCTCTCGGGCCGCGTTCCGCTGCATATCATTGCCACGGGTGATCGCCATCACGTGGGCAGCTTCGAGGTGGAGTGGGTAAACATCACCCACTCCACACCGGAATCACAAGCCCTGGTGATTCGCACGGCGGCGGGTTCGGTGTTTCACACCGGCGACTGGAAACTGGATCCGGCGCCTGTGGTCGGTGCCAACTACGATCCGGTGCGCCTTCAGGCGCTGGGCGAGGAGGGCATGCTGGCGATGGTCTGCGATTCCACCAACGCCACGCTAGACGGTCATTCGCCCAGTGAGGGTGAACTGCAGGCGGGCCTCCGGCAGGCGGTGCAAGCAGCCCCGGGCCGCGTGGTGGTGGCCTGCTTCGGCAGTAACGTGGCCCGACTGGTCACCCTTGCGCGGATCGCTACGGCCGCGGGGCGCTATCCGGGGTTGCTGGGGCGCTCGCTGGAGAACTACTACCGGGCCGCGCGCGCGGCGGGTCTGTGGCCGTCCGACCTGGAGCTTATCCAGTCTTCCCATCTGGGGTATCTGCCCCGGGATGAAGTCTTTGCGGTGGCAACCGGTAGCCAGGGCGAGTCCGGCGCAGCGCTCAGCCGTCTGGCGGCCGGCAGTCATCCTGCGGTTGAGTTGGAGCGCGGCGATACGGTGATATTCAGTTCGCGGGTCATACCGGGCAATGAGCAGGATCTGGCGCGGCTGCAGGCGGGGCTGGCGCGCCAGGGCGTCAATGTGGTGCTGGATTCGACAGCGTCCAGCCCCATCCATGCGTCCGGACACCCGGCGCGGGATGAGCTGTCGCAGATGTACCGTTGGATCAGGCCGCGCATTGCAGTGCCGGTGCACGGCGAAGACAGGCACCTCAACGCGCATACGGCTCTGGCCAGGGCACTGGGCGTGCCCATGCAGCTCAATGGCCGCAACGGCGACCTGTTCAAGCTGGCGCCACAGCCGGGTCTGCGCCGGGCGGCGGTCCAGACCGGTCGTATTGAACTGCGACGTTAATCCGGTCGGGCCAGACCGGGCGTCCTTGCGGATTCCAGCCAGTCGCTGCCCGGCCTCTGGGACAGCCCGGACAGCGCCAGCGACTGCTTCAGCGAGCTGGCCATGCCCGCCGCGAGCAGCCTGCGGTAGTAAGGTAGATGCTGGATATAGTGCGGCAGGTTGTCTTCCAGCGCCCCCTCCCGCGCCAACAGCGCCAGAAAGCCTTCATGAAATGCGTCGAGAGCCTTTGCCAGCGCCGGGTGTTCCTCAATGTCGCCGCGCGGTGCAAGCTGCCAGGTCATGTCGTTTTGCAGTTCACAGCGTCCCAGGCAAGGTCCCGGGGCGCGACCCCGCCACTCCTCGGGACTGATCAGCGACAGCTCCCAGGCCTCGCCGCGCAGGTACAGGTGATAGGGCACGCCCGGCGCCGGTTTGAAACTGAAGTCGGCGGACAGTACCAGCAGCGTTGTGAAATAGTCGGCGATGACCTGCCTGGCGTTGCGCCGGCGTATCAGCGCGGGTTGTGCTGCTCGCCACTGGTCGAGTACCGGGGTAAGGCCTTTGCCCTGTGGATTACCGCGTCTGGCCATGCTGTTGTCCGGGGATTGCTCGTGTGCAGAAGACACTGACAGTACGGCCGGCCTGCCACATCAGATGATCCGGTGACGGCGGGCCGTGATCGACGCGGCCCTGCGTAACGCCTGTCACCGCAGGGTGGCAGGGTTCAGCAAGGCAGACGCGTTCAGGCGTCGCCTATGAGTGGCGTGACCTCTTCAACCCAGTCCAGGGTCATCTCACAGTGGCGTATGCCCGCCAGCAGGGCACAATAGATTCCCTGCTCACGCAGGGGCAGGTTGGCCGGGTTGGCAAAGCGCCGGTTCCGAATGCGATGGTACAGCGACAGCTTTTCAGCGCTGCTATGGGCGCGTTTTTCCAGCTCCTGTCGCAGGTGGGCCCGGTTGTGTGCGTTCAGGTTGTACAGTTTCACAAACAGGTCGTCCTTGGCCTCGCGTACCTGACTGTCTTGAAGCACCCAGGCATCGAGATGCTGCCGGCCCTGTTCTGTGAGCTGGTAGACGACTTTGTCCGGCTTGCCCGCCTGGGGCACATCTTCGCTGAACAGCAGCCCTTGCTGTTCCAGGTCGCGCAGGGCCTTGTAGATCTGCTGGTGGCTCGCTTTCCAGAAGAAGCCCAACGAGGTGTCGAAGCGCTTGGTCAGTTCGTACCCGGTCGTGGGTGTATCCAGCATGGCGGTCATAATGGCGTGGTTCAGGGCCATGTTGCATGTTCTCGTCGTGTCGTAAGCGGCTTCGGCCAGCGATGCGTATACAGGGTAATACCTGTGTTTACATATGCAAAGAGTTGCATAATTCAGGTTGTGCGCGTAGTCTATGCAAATCTTTGCATATCCCTCAAGGAGACATCATGGCCCTGCCCCCCGTTTTCGATACGCTGCGCTTGCCGGTAGTCGGCGCGCCTCTGTTCATCATCTCCAACCCCGACCTGGTGATTGCCCAGTGCAAGGCGGGCATAGTGGGGTCTTTCCCGTCCCTGAATGCGCGCCCCGCAGAGGTCCTGGAAGAGTGGCTGCAGCGCATAACCACCGAGCTGGCGGAATACGACAGGGCACATCCGGAGGCGCCATCGGCCCCCTTCGCCGTCAACCAGATCGTGCACGGTTCCAATGATCGCTTGCAGCATGACCTGGAATTGTGCGTGAAGTACAAGGTGCCCATTGTGATCACCTCGCTGGGTGCAAAAGAGTTTGTCAACGAGGCGGTGCACTCTTACGGGGGTATCGTCCTGCACGACATCATCAACAACCGCTTTGCCCGGAAAGCCATTGAAAAAGGGGCCGACGGCCTGATTGCAGTCGCGGCCGGCGCCGGTGGGCATGCCGGCGTGCAATCGCCGTTTGCGCTGGTGCAGGAGATTCGCGAGTGGTTTGCCGGGCCGTTGTTGCTGTCCGGGTCGATCGGCTGCGGTGATGCGATTCTTGGTGCCCAGGCGGCAGGCGCGGACCTCGCCTATATCGGCTCGGCGTTTATCGCCACGGAAGAGGCCAATGCGGACCAGGCGTACAAGCAGGCGATTGTCGAAAACAGCGCCAGCGACATTGTCTACACCAATCTCTTCACCGGGGTGCACGGAAACTACCTGCGTCCATCCATTGAGGCCGCGGGCCTCGACCCCGACAACCTGCCAGAGAGCGATCCGTCGGCCATGGATTTCGGCTCCGGTGGCAATCAGGACAAGAAGGCCTGGAAGGATATCTGGGGCTGCGGGCAGGGCATTAATGCCGTGAAAAGCGTGGCGAGCACGGCGGATGTTGTTGCCCGCCTGACGGGTGAATACGACGTCGCTGTGGCCCGCCTCGAAGCCCTGCTGCCCTCGGTAAGGGCCCGTCAGGTCGCCTGACAGGCAGTTCATTCTGAAAAACCGGCATGGGGCTTCTCCCGGGCCGGTTTGACAGCCCTGCCTGCGCCGGGGAAGCTACGCGTTTTTCCGGTGGAGCCACCATGAATACCTCCCAGATACTCGCTTGCGGCGACGAGCTTTACGCGGCTTTGCGCGAGCAGCGCACGCTAGCCCCGTTAACCGATCGTTTCGACGACATCACGATAGAAGACGCCTACCACATTTCCCAGCAGATGCTGGCGCGGCGCACCGCAGAGGGGGAAGTGGTGGTCGGCAAGAAAATCGGCGTCACCAGCAAGCCGGTGCAGGATATGCTGGGCGTGTTCCAGCCGGATTTCGGTTTTCTGACGGACGCTATGCTGTTCGAGGACGGCGCGGAAATCTCCATTGCTGAGCACCTGATTCAGCCGCGGGCTGAGGGCGAGATAGCGTTTCGGTTGAAAGCAGACCTGCAGGGGCCCGGCGTCACGGAAGCGGACGTTTTGGCGGCCACGGAATCGATCATGCCCTGTTTTGAAATCGTGGATTCCCGCATCGATGACTGGAACATCAAGATCCAGGATACCGTCGCGGATAACGCGTCCTGCGGGGTGTATGTGCTGGGGCGCAATGAGGTGGATCCACGAGACTATGACCTGCCCAACCTGCATATGACGATCTGGAAAAACGGCGAGTTCCACAGCGAGGGGTTGGGCTCGGCGGTACAGGGCAACCCCCTGACGGCGGTGGCGTGGCTGGCCAACACGCTGGGAGAGTTCAACATTCCGTTCAAGGCGGGCGAAGTGATCCTGTCTGGCTCACTGGCCCCTTTGATCCCGGTGGTGTCAGGCGACACAATGCGTCTGGAGATCGACGGCATAGGCGGGTGTTCCTGTAGTTTCATCTAGCGGTTGAAGGCGTAGTATGTGTTCATTCGCTGTTGGTAGACCGCATGGCTATAACGACCAGGGTTTCCTGGGACACTGCGAGTCCGGGAAGAAAGGGTACAGTAGCGCTGACCCCCTCGAACGCGCAGCAATATGAGGCGAACTATGAGTAACAAGGTAAAAGCAGCCATCATTGGCCCCGGCAACATCGGCACGGATTTGCTGATGAAAGCCATGCGCAGTGAGCTGATTGAGCCCGTCTGGATGGTGGGTGTGGTGCCGGATTCGCCCGGCCTGGCGCGGGCGAAGGAGATGGGCCTGAAAACCACGGCCGAGGGCGTGGACGGCATGTTGCCGACCATGCAGGAGGATGGTGTGCAGATCTGCTTTGATGCCACGTCTGCCTACGTGCATGCCGAGAACAGTCGCAAGGTGAACGAGAAGGGCGCGGTGATGATAGACCTCACGCCGGCTGCCATAGGCCCTTACTGCGTCCCGCCGGTCAACCTCGATGAGGCCATGGCGGCCCAGGCCATGAATGTGAATATGGTGACCTGTGGCGGCCAGGCGACGATCCCGCTGGTGGCAGCGGTCAGCCGCGTGCAACCCGTCAGCTACGCAGAAATCGTGGCGACCGTCAGCAGCAAGTCTGCCGGCCCGGGTACGCGCAAGAATATCGACGAGTTCACACGCACCACCGCGGATGGCATTGCGCGCGTGGGGGGTGCCGACGAGGGCAAGGCGATCATCATTATCAACCCGGCCGAGCCGCCCCTGATCATGCGGGATACGATTCACTGCCTGACCAAAGATGCACCGGATGAGGCCGCGATCACGGCGTCGGTGAAGGACATGATCGCGGAGGTGCAGAAATACGTGCCCGGCTACACCCTCAAGAATGGCCCTGTTTTCGACGGCAACCGGGTGTCGATCTATATGGAAGTGGAGGGCGCAGGGGATTTCCTGC
>JAZBPS010000161.1:0-6667 GCA_036353375.1 Halieaceae bacterium
CAGATCTATGTGGATCATGCCGCTGGTGGGCAAACGCGTGGGCATCAGCCGCAGGCCGATGCCGGCGTTGGCCAGCCAGCCGTCGATTTCGTCGTTTTCATCTCCGGAGAACCAGGCGCGCCCGGCGTCTACAAACAAGGCCGCGCCCCAGCGGAACAAGCGCAGGGGCTCGGAGTCAGCGTACCACCGCTCTTCCATCCGCAGGCGCAGGCGCCGGTCGCCCTGCTGGTAGCGCTGGGGGTAGCCGCGCAGGCCACTGCTGCCACCCAGCTGTAGTTGTACATCATCAGTGAGGCCCTCCGTCCAGGTGCCATCCAGGGCGAAGAAAAAGCGCCAGTCATCGGTTTGCAGTACATGCAACTCGCCACCGGTACTGATGAACAGGTTCTCTGTCTCCCAGTCCGAGGTGGTGAGGGCGCCGTTCAAGGAGAAAAAGCCGGTCAGCAGCAGCGACTCGCTGAGGCGCTTGCCGTCGCTCCAGCTGCCGTTCAGGATCAGGCGCCCGTCGTCGGCATTACCCGCATCGGGGGAAAACCCCAGGCTACCGCGCGTGCGCCGGCCCATGGCAAAGTCCTGTGGCCTGCCGATCAGGCCCAGATTGGCGATCGGCACAAAATCATCTTCTATGGTTTCGAAGCCGACGTAGGGGTAGGCGGCGCTGCGATCTTCGGGAATGTCTTCGGTAAAAAACCTGCCCGGCGCGCGGTCGAAGCTGAAATCCCAGAACTCGAATCCGGCATTCCAGCGCCGCACGTGGCCGTCGACCCGACCTGTGGACTGGGCAAAGTTGACCTGGCCCGTGCGGGTTTCCTGCCGGAACTCGACAACGCGGTCCCCGGCTTCAAACAGCGGCGTTATGCGCCGGTCGTCGGTAAACCGCACGCCGCGGCTGAAGCGCTCTTCCAGGGAGCGAAACGGCCTGCGCAGATTGATATTGAGGCGATGCCCGTCGTCGTTATCCGCTGCATTCAGGTTGAGTCGCCAGGCTGATCCCGCAACGGCGGGATCGAAGAAGAACATCTCGACGCCGCTGCGATCCACATCCTCTTTGTAAAGTGCACCCAGGGTGACCCCCATGCCCAGCAGGTTTTCATCCTCGACGCCCAGGGACCAGCTGGATTCGCCGCCGCTGAGATCGAACTCCACCGTGGGCAGGATGGTCCACACGTCGCGGGTGACCACCATCAGGTCGACGACTTCCCCGCAGCGGCGTATCGGCACCACGCGGGCGTCATACAGCCAGTCATTGCCGCGCAGTACCCGTTCTGCCTCGATAAGCTCCAGCGGCACGAAGTCTTCCCCTTCGACCAGGAAGGGCAGTTGTTCACGTACCGTGGACTCGCGGGTCACGATATGCAGTCGGTTGGCGGCGCGATACAGGGGGTTGTCCTGCACAGGGTCTGAGGTATCGAAGACCTGCTCCCGGCGCATCAATAGCTGGCCGACAATCCCGCCTCTGGCAAGTTCGCCGCCGACACCGGCGGGGATAGCCTCCAGCAGCCCCGCCTCGGCCTCCTCGGCCCAGGGCAGGGCTTCACAGGCCTCGTCTGCAAGACTGCACACAGGTAGCAGGCAGGCGATGACCAGCGCCAGCGGGCGGATGGTGGCTGCCATGGGAAACTGCAACAAGACAGGGCGCCTCTACAACGTTACCGGTTCAAGCTATGCGCAATCAGAGGTGTGAAGCCCCTGATCGCGGAATGTAGTTGATACCACATTTTTCGCGATGTGGCCCAAGCGTGTGTTTTGCTGCACCTGCTACCAGTCAGCGGTGGCCTGCGGGCAGTACCGTCAGCAGGCGTCCAGCACCGGTCCGAGGCTGCGCTGCAGTTCGCCAAGGTAGGGCTGGAAGTGCCGCCACTGCTCCACACCGCTGTCGTAGATAGGCTGGCGCACCTGCTCAGAGCTGGCGGTGCGCACGGCACGATCGGTCTTGTGGAAGTCGAGGCAGGCCGGCTCAAAATCCAGCCCGCAAAAGTCGAGAACCCGGCGTACCTGGGTTTCCAGGTCAGCCACCACCTCCTCGTATTGCACCCGCAGCACGGTTCCTGGCGCAACAGAGTCCCAGTGTTCCATCAGCGCCACATAGTCGCTGTAGTACTGCCCGAGGTCGTTGAGGTCGTAGCTGAACTCCTGCCCTTCGGCGAACAGTTGCTTGAACGCGCTGAAGCAGCAGGCCATGGGGTGGCGGCGTGCGTCTATGATTTTGGCGTTGGGCAAGATGGTCTTGATCAGGCCGATATGCCTGAAGTTGTTGGGCATCTTGTCGATGAAGAAAGGTGCACTCTGGCGATGGATACGGGTCTCTTCCAGGTATTGCTCGCCCAGCGCTTTCAGTTCTGCATCCTCCATCTCGCCCAGAATGTGTGGATAGGCTGCACAGCCATCCACACGGCTGCGACGCCGGAGTTTCTGTGCGATGGTCAACATATTGGGCAATTCCAGGGTCCCGTCGACCTGGCTGTGCGACGACAGGATTTGCTCCAGCAAGGTGGAGCCGGCCCGGGGCAGGCCCACAATGAAGATCGGATCTGGCGCAGCACAGCCCGCACCCGTGCGAGCCTCCAGCACCGCCGGCGTAAAATACTCGCGCTGGGCGGCCAGCTCTTCGCTCATCTTGTCGGCGTCGTACCCGCTTTCGCGGCGCTTCAGCTGATTGCCAGCTTGATAGAACTCAAACGAGCGGCTGTAGTCCTCGGCATCCTCAAAGGCTTTGCCGAGCGCGAAAGAGAGATACACCCGATTCCTCGGGTCCAGCTCCTCACGCCGCAGTAGCTCCAGCATTTTGATCCGCTCGCTCTCATCGAAGCGATAGGTTTTGAGATTGGACAAGGAGTAGTAGGCATCGCCGTGCCAGGGATTGGCATTGATGGCAGCCCGATAGCTGTCCACAGCCTCCTGCCGCTTGCCCCAGGTTTTTAGCGCATGCCCGCGCGATGTCAGGGTAACGGCATCCCCCGGGAGGGTTTCCAGCACGGTATCAAACAGTTCAACCGCTTCCTCATACTGACCCAGTTGTGTCTTTTCTATCGCATAGAGCGATTTGAACTGCATGTTGTCAGGCCAGGTATCACTCAGCGTTTGCGCCAGCGCCAGCGATTCGGAGAACTTCTGCCGGCTGCGCAGCACCTTGATCAGGTCGATGCGCACCTGCTGGTTGTTCGGCTCGAACTCCGCCGCGCTTTCCAGCAGGTACTCGGCGTCGTCCAGTTCGCCGAAGCGCTCCGCGATGTCAGCAAGTAGCCGCATCCCCTCCACATCGGTAGGGGATGCTTGCAAGAATTTGCGGCACAGCTGCTCCGCCTTCACCAGCCTGCCCTGGGCCAGCAGGTCGGTCACCGCCAGCAGAGGTTTTGGCAGGGCCTCAAGCCGCTGTACCTGCGCTGCGGCCTGGCGCGCCTGCGGATGGTTGCCGCTGGCCTCAAGGATTTTTTGCTGGTTGCGCCAGCTGGCGATAAGGGCAGGGTTGAGCTGGGTGGCGATGGCGTAAGCCGCCAGCGCCTTGCGCGCCTCATCTCTCGCCAGATGCAGGTGACCCTGCTCCTGATACAGCCTGCCCTGGTCAGCGAAGCGGTCTCGCAGCGCGTCCAGTCGCTGTTGAGCCAAATCGTACTGACCGGTATAGCGATAGCATACGGCGCTCATGTAAAGCGCATCTTGTTGCTCAGGGTCCTGCTTGAGCCACAGGTCTATTTCCGCCAGCGCCCCGCGGAAGTTGCCTTCCGCCATTTTCTTCTGGATAGCTTGAGGGTCCGTAGTCGGCGATGACTTCGACCCCGGGTTCGATGCTGCATCCTGCACAGAGTCGACCATGGTTGATTATGCTTCCTGTAAAAACGAAAACGGCGCCTGACAGCGAACTGCACAGGCGCCGTTAAGGCGTCGTTATGCGCTGATTAGAACGCGTAGCCGAATCGCAGCCCCACAGTTCGCGGTCGCGCCATGGTAATGCGCGGCCTACCGAATACTGCATTGCCGGAGAGCTCTGCACGCTCATCAGAGATGTTCTCAACAAACAGCTCTGCATTCCAGTTGTCGGCAGTGACCCCGGCCGTTACGTTCCAAAGGGTCCAGCTCTCCAGCGTAATGCTGTTGGCTGCCACAATGTCGGTGTTTACTTCATCCGAATAGCTCATGAACGGCATCACGTGTGCGGTCATGCCATTATCCAGTGCCCACTCGTAGCGGGCGCTCAGGCTGGCCTGGAACTCTGGCGCGAAGGCCAACTCGTCGCCTTCACGTACAAAGTTGGTGACGAAGCTGTCGGTGATCTCCGTGTCCAGTATCGAGAAGCCGCCATTGATCGTAAGGCCGGGGATCGCGGTAGGCAGCCAGGAGATGTCACCCTCCATGCCGGTTACCTCTGCATCGGCTGCGTTATCAGAGAAGAACAGGTTAGTGATGCTCGCATCGAAGATGCCGACCTGAAGATCCGTGATATCTACGAAGAAGATGTCGCCGTTGAAGCGCAGGGTGCGATCAAGCAAATCGAGCTTCCAGCCCAGCTCATAATTGACGATTTCGTCGGTATCCATCGCGAACGGCACTGTGTAGCTGCCGTCCTGTGTGGTCGCGCCACCGGGCCGGTTCAGGAGACCGGGTCGGTAGCCTTCCGACCAGGTGACGTAGTACATCTGCGTATCATTGGGACGCCACGCCAGGCTGAACTTGCCGATCACACCATCTGTTGCTGCGACGTCGTTGTCGCCGCTGAACAACACGTCCAGGTTGTTGCCGGCGTTGTTGTCCTGATCTGCGCCCAGGTTGCCGAAAGAGCCTGCCGCGCTGCCTAACAGGTCGATCTCGATGTCGTACCAGCGCGCGCCAAAGGTTGCCGTCAACTGCCGGGTTATGTCGAACTCAATCTCACCGAATGCGCCGAACTGCTCGTCAGTACGCAGCACGTCATTACGGAAGATTACACCGGGGTTCCACTGGCCGCGGTCACGAACCGTTGCACCCTGGGCCGAGAAATTCGGGCCGAAGCCGACACTGACGCCGTCTGCCGCCACGATCTGGGTAGACCCCGGATAAGTGAACTGGTTGTCCTCAAACAGCTCCATGTCGCTGTAAAAACCACCGACAACCGCGCGAACGCGCTTTGACGGATCGGTACTGATGCGAATTTCGTGGGTCTGCACCTCTGTTTTCACATCGCTGGATACAAACAGGTTGGGCGCCTGGCAGGTGCCGCTGGGTGCTGCGTCAGGATACGACACAGAGTAATCACAGATGTAATAGGGGATGTACTGACTGACGAACAGGTAGTCTGTGTAATCCACCCGCTGGTCTGCCTGACGGTCTGTGTAGGCTCCGGTGTAGAGAACATCGAGGTTGGCCAGGCGGCCTTTCAGGGTCCAGCTGTAGTTCTCATACTGGTCTTTGAGGGTGTCCTGCTCGTAACGGCTGATCTCCAGTTCGTCCAGGGCCGGGTCCTGGAAGAAGACACCATCGCTGTCGATGGTCTGCGTGGCCACGCCAAGCAACAGGCTCCAGTCGGCGTTGATGTCCCAGAGGGCTGACAGGCGCGCGCCGGAGTACACCACGTCGTTGAAGTTGTCTTCGCTGCGGGTGCGGTTATCAGCCGGCAGGAAGGTGACGTCCGAGAGGTCTGGGTTAGGCTGGAAACCGCCGTCACCGAACCGTGGGCTTTCACGCACACTGCGGGTGCCGCCTACGTTATCGATGAAGCCCCCCTGGGAATCCACGTACACAACACCGCGTACAGCAAGGTTCTTGGTAAGGGGAAGGTTGAAAACACCTTCAGCGTTGTAGCTGGGATCGCCCTCCGGTGTGTAGGCGGTGCCGACTTTGACCTTGCCAGACGTGCCGGAAAAGTCGGGCTTGTTAGTGATAAGGCGCACAGTACCTGACTGGGAGCTGGCCCCGAACAGTGTGCCCTGAGGCCCCTTCAACACCTCGATACGCTGCAGGTCGGCCGCGTATACATCCAGATTCCGTCCCGGCATTACCAGTGGCTGCTCGTCCAGGTAGAACGCCACGTTGGGTGACAGGCCTGCCACGCCGGAAGTGGTGAGGTTGGGCGTCGTCGACGCCACGCCGCGGATGTAAATGGTGTTAGTGCCAGGGCCACCACCGCCCGCGGTGATGCCGGGCAGTGTGACCAGGTAGTCGGAAAAGTCTGTGATGCCGAGCTGGTCCATGCGCTGTTCGCCCAGCGCGGACACCGCCAGGGGAATGTCCTGGGTGCTGGCTTCTTTCTTGGTGGCGGTAACCACCACTTCTTCCAGCTTCGCGTGGGCGGCGTGTTGATACGCCGACGAAGCAGCAATGATTGCGGCGCAAAGTGCTTTTTTCTTGTACATAATGAGTCCCCAAGTCCTCTTCTGTTCAGGTAAATATTTTTAGCTGTAATATTTAATTGATGCGGATCATACTACAACCCGCCTGATTTATGGCGGGGTTTTTGTGGAAAAACGGGACTAATTACGTCGAATCGGGGCAAAATGGTTCATACATTCTGGAAATATATGGCCTCCATGCAGCCTTTTAGCGCGGAATATTTGCTTAGATGACATAGAAATACGCCGCCTCTCAAGCGGCGTGATAACCTGATACCCTATGATGTGTAATTAATTTACGTCTATACATTGCGTGCTGCCGATTGGCGCGCACGATTATGCGTGGCGCAGCGTTCGGGCGTATG
>JAZBPS010000162.1:0-5199 GCA_036353375.1 Halieaceae bacterium
CCGACCAGGGCGACTTCGTCCAGCAGCTCATTCGGGACCTTGGCCTCAGCCTCAGCCTTGTTCCCGGCCAGATACAGATCCTGAATCTCTGCCGCCGCGCCCTCATAGCCCAGGCGCGTGGCGTAGTCGTTGTAGAAATTCTTGTTCTTGGCGCCCATACCGCCGATATACAGGGCCAGCCAGGGACGCAGGGAGTCAAACGCGGCGTCCAGGTCGTCGTTCATGGCAACGGACACGAATGGCGCCACGTCAAAATCCTTCAGGCCCTTGCCGTTGCCTGCCTTCTCAAATCCGGCATTAAAGTCATCGGCGAACAGGTTGTATTTGTCCGGGTCCATCCACACCGGGAACACCCCGTCAGCCACCTGGGCGGCACAGCGCAGGCCTGCCGGCGTAATGGAAGCCGTGTAAATCGGGATTTCGGTATTTGCAGAGAGAATCGACTTCAACGGCTTGCCCAGCCCCGTGGTGCCCTCACCCCGGTTGGGCATCTGGTACATCTCGCCGTCGTACTCCACCGGGCCTTCCCGGGCCATGATCTTGCGCATGATCTGGATGTACTCACGGGTGCGGGTGATAGGCTTGCCATAGGGAACCCCATGCCATCCCTCCACCACCTGCGGGCCGGAGGCACCGAGGCCGACAATGAATCGGTTGTTGGACATCTGTGCCAGGCTCATGGCCGTCATCGCCGCCATCGCCGGGGTACGGGCCGGCATCTGCATAATCGCGGTACCAACCCGGATTTTCTCTGTCTGTGCCAGCACCCAGGTGGCGGTGGTTACCGCGTCTGACCCGTAAGCTTCCGCCGTCCAGACCGAGTCATAGCCCAGGCTCTCCGCATGTTTAATCAGGTCTATGGGGATGTGAATCTGCTTTCCGGAATACCCCATCAAAAAGCCTAGTTTCATGCTTGTTTCTCCTGTGCGGGTGGGCGAGACCTCGGCGCGAGACAGCCCGAAAAAGGGATTTGAACTTACAGTATGTTCCCGCCTGCTTCAAGCTGCGGCGGCGTGGCACGCAGACAAAAAAACGCCCGCGACGATACTTCGTCGCGGGCGCCACTGGCTGCCGTTAGCAGGTCAAGCCGCGTCGGCCGCCTGTGCCACCGCAGACGGCGCTGCGTCAGCGGCGTCGGCGCTGTAGGACAGGGTATTGAATTGCTGCTGGTGATAATCACCGTTACCGAAGGTGGTATTGATCATCATCAGGCGGCGCACGTAGTGCCCCACGGACATCTCTTCAGTCAGGCCCATGCCACCGTGCAGCTGGATTGCCTCACCGCCGATATGCTTGCCGGCGCGATCCACCAGCGCTTTCAGCGCATGCAGACTGCGGCGGGCGTCGGCCTTGCCTTCCAGCCTGTCACATAGCGCGCGGTACAGCAGCGACTTGCACTGCTCAAACGACATGAAGGTATCCACCATCCGGTGCTGCAAGGCCTGAAAGCTGCCGATGGGCACGCCAAACTGCTCGCGGGTACGGGTGTATTCCACCGTAACCTCGTTCAGTTTGCCCATGATACCCACGGCCTCACCGCAGAGTGCGAGAGTAACCGCGTCTACCACGGCCTGGATGTGTGGCATGGCATCAGCCGCCTCGCCGAGCTGCTCTGCCGGCGCGCTGTCGAACTGGATGTTAGCGACGACCTGCCCGTCCATCAGGCGGTAGGCAGTGCGGCTCACGCCGCTGGCGTCGGCGTCGACAAGAAACAGGCCAACGCCCTGCTCCGTGAGTGCAGAGACAACGAGCTTATCCGCACTGGCGCCATTGAAAACAACCGTCTTTTCACCTGTCAGCGTCGCACCGTCGCCGCCTGTAGCGGCACGGGTCTCAATGGCGCCCAGGTCGAAGCGGCTTTTCGCTTCCAGATAGGCAAAAGCCCCCTGCAGCTCGCCACCAATCACCGCCGGCAGCAGGGTTTCGCGCTGCGCCTGGGTGCCGGCCGCCTGTACCAGACCACCGAACAGCAACACGGTGGCCACGTAGGGCTCCGCTACCAGGCCGCGGCCCAGCTGCTCCATGATCAGCATGGTGTCGACATCGCTGCCGCCGAAGCCGCCGTTTTCCTCCGTGAAAGGAATCGACAGCCAGCCAAGCTCGGCATAGGTCTGCCATTTCTCGCGGCTGAACCCCTCGTCGCTGGCGACAATCTTGTTGCGGGTATCGAAGTCGTAGTCGTCCTGAATGTAGCGCGCCACGCTGTCGCGCAGCATGATTTGCTCTTCGCTGAAGTCGAAATTCATAGCTCGGTTCCTCTCGCTTAACCCAGACCCAGGACGGCCTTGGCGATAATGTTTTTCTGCACTTCGTTGGAGCCCCCGTAGATCGTGCTGGCGCGTCCATACATGTACAAGGCGCGTGCGGTGTTGCCGAAGTCATGGCCGCTCAGATCCTGGCCTCCGTCCGGAACGAAAACGCCCTGGTAGTAGCCCGCGACCTCCATTCGCAATTCCTGAACCGCCTGCTGCACCTCGGTGCCCTTGATTTTCAACAGGGAGGACTCCGGGCCCGGTGCCGAGCCGGTTGCCAGGGCCGCCAGTACGCGCAGCTCGGTGTACTCAAGTGCCATCAGGTCGATCTCGACATCGGACAGGCGGCGCTGGAAGGCCGGATCCTCGATCAGCGGCTTGCCGCCCTGAATTTCCTGACGCGCATATTCCTTCACCTGCTCCAGGTTACGCTTGGAGTCCGCGACGTCAGCAATCGCCGTGCGCTCATGCGCCAGCAGCGACTTGGCATAGGTCCAGCCGTTGTTTTCCTCGCCGATGATGTTGGATTTGGGCACACGGACGTCGACAAACTCGGTCTCGTTCAATGTGTGGTGGCCATCAATGGTGTGGATGGGATTCACCTTGATGCCGGGCGTGTTCATCTCGATCAACAGGAAGCTGATGCCCGCCTGCTTCTTGCCCTCTGTACTGGTGCGCACCAGGCAGAAAATCCAGTCTGCATACTGGGCATAGCTGGTCCAGATCTTGGCACCATTTACGATGTAATCGTCGCCGTCCGACTCCGCCTTGGTTTTCAGGGAGGCAAGATCCGACCCGGCGCCGGGTTCGGAGTAGCCCTGGCACCACCATTCGTCGCCAGACAGGATCACCGGCAGGAACCGCTTCTTCTGCTCTTCCGTGCCAAAGGTGTAGATCACCGGGCCCACCATGGAGATGCCGAAGGGCATAAGCGCCTGGGCGCCCGCCATCGCACGCTCGGTTTCAAAAATAAATTTCTGGGTGCTGGTCCAGCCGGTACCGCCGTATTCCACGGGCCAGTTGGGGGCCGCCCAGCCTTTGGCGTGCAGCTTCTTGTGCCAGGCCGTCATGGTCTCCCGGAAGGTATCCGGATTGCGCAGCCCGTCGCGGATAGATTCATCCCACTCGGTGGCAAAAAACTCGCGCACCTCGGCCTGGAAGGCGAGGTCTTCTGCGGAAAAACTGGTGTCCATAGGGTCCTCCTGTCAGGGGCGTTTGAACCTACAGTAGGTATTTAACGCTTTCAAGTATTGACGATGTAAACATACGTAACAGTTTAGCGAACTGAGCAGCGCTGTCCTTGTTTTGTGCAGGCTTTCCCGGTTGGGCTATGCTCAGGTCTGGACGGCCCGAGATCACGCATGCTCACTATTCGCAACGCTACCCCCGCCGATACCGCGCAAATACTGGCCTTTGTGCACGGTCTGGCGCGCTACGAAAAGGCGGAACACGAGGTCGTGGCCACCGAGGACGACCTGCATCAGGCGCTGTTCGGTGACGATGCCGTGGCGGCGGCCCTGCTGTGCGAAACGGACGGCGAGGCAATCGGTTTCGCGCTATATTTCTATAACTTCAGCACCTGGACGGGCAAGCGCGGCATCTTCCTGGAGGACCTGTTTGTGGATCCCGGGCACCGCGGCAAGGGGGCGGGAAAGGCGCTGCTGACCCATCTGGCGCGTATCGCCGTTGCCCGGAACTGCGGCCGCTTTGAATGGAACGTGCTGGACTGGAATGAGCCTTCCATCCGATTCTACGAATCCCTGGGGGCGAAGCCGCTCAGTGAATGGGTGGGCTATAGACTGACCGGCGAAGCGCTGCATACCCTGGCGGAGGAAACCCCGTGATGCTGGCCACCCTGGACATACGCCGGGCGGGGCCCGGGGATGCCGCGAAACTGGCCGCGCTGGCGCGCAGCAGCTTTGTCGCGGTATTCGAAAACGACGATGAGATCGAGAACGCGCGCTATTACGCCGAGCGCAGCTTCAGTGACGCACAGATTCGCGCCGAACTGGCCGATGCGTCCAGCACGTTTATCTGGGCACAGCAGACCGGCATCCCCGCCGGCTACGCCAAGCTGCGGCGCGGCAGTGTGCTGGGCTGCGTGACCCGGCCACGACCTGTGCAACTGGAGCGCATGTATGTGGATACCGACAAGATCGGCGCCGGGGTGGGCAAGAAATTGCTGCACACCGCCATCAAGATAGCCCAGTCAGAGGGTTACCAGACCCTGTGGCTGGGGGTCTGGGAGGACAACAGCCGTGCCGTCGAGTTCTATCAGCGACAGGGCTTCGATATCGTCGGGGAAAACGATTTCATGTTGGGGCACCTGCGGCAGACAGACCTGATTATGGCGCTGAACCTGCGGCCGTAGTCTTCATCCCAGTGCCGGGGCACGTGCTACTCTTGGCGCCGCGAATACAACCTGGCCAACCGCAGTGAGCGCAGAACCGTCACCCTCCGCAGAACCCATCCGCATACAGGCATCCGAGAACTGGCAGCTCGCCCTGTCAGAACTCGTGACCGATCCCCAGGCATTGATGACGCTTCTCAAGCTGGACCCCCGGGAAAAGCCTGTTGGCCTCGCGGCGCAAGAGGCTTTTCCCCTGCGCGTACCGCGGCCGTTTGTGGCACGCATGCAAGCGGGTAACTGGCAGGATCCGCTGCTGCGACAGGTCTGGCCCGCCGTGGAGGAAGCGCAGGCGTACCCTGGACTGGTGGGCGACCCATTGCGGGAGCAAACCTTCACCAGAGCCCCGGGACTGTTACAGAAGTACCATGGACGCGTTTTGCTGACTGTGGCGCCGCATTGCGCGATCCACTGCCGCTACTGTTTCCGGCGACATTTCGACTACGCCGCCAACAGCCCCAGCCGCGACGCCTGGCAGCACAGCCTGGAATTCGTGCGCGCCGACGAGAGTATTCATGAAGTGATTCTCAGCGGCGGCGA
>JAZBPS010000163.1:0-4188 GCA_036353375.1 Halieaceae bacterium
CTTGAAGGTCTTGTCGAGGTGGCCCTTGGAGATTTCCGAGGCCATGTCTGCCAGGTTGGCCAGTGAGGCACTGATCTTGCGGGTGAAGCTGTAGGTGAGAAACAGCGTGAGTAACAGGCCGCCGAGGCCGTACAGGGAGATCTGCACAAGTGCGGGTTTCATGGACGCGAGCAGGGCGGGCTTGCTGATGCCGAAGTGGTAATAGCCGATCAGGAATCGGCTGGCCACCTCGCCTTCGGCAGCAAGCCGGTCGCCGTACTCGGCGCGGCTGATACCCTTTTCCTCGGGATTTATGTCGGAGTACACCGGGATGGTCAGGTCGAAAAAGCCGCTGGTGCTGAATCCCTTGCCGATGCGGCCGATGTCCAGCGGGCCGGCGTTGCCGCGCAGGTCGGTAAAATCGGTGCGAGGGTAGTCGTTGACGCCGCTGGCCAGGTGCTCCGCCAGTTGTGCTCCCTCCGTGGTGTAGGCGGCGGCGCGCTTCACGGCGGGGTGGCTGGCAACATCTTTCAGAAGGTTCTGCAGCAGGGCCGTGTCGCCGTAGTAGAACGCGAGCTGGTGACGCACGCCTTCGCCGCTCTGCCACGCAGCCGCGGCTTCCATGCCGTTGACTTGTTGCCGATACTGGCTCAACGCCGCATAGCCACACACCGTCAGGGTGATGGCGGTGGCCAATGCGGTCATGAATATATTAATGCGACCGGCGATCGTCAGGCGAGTTCTCATAACGTTCTCTTTGCGCTGCACGCGGCGGGCTCCATACCGGGGCCAATCCGCGCGACCACAGCTCGCACAGGGGTTGGCGCCGGTGCAGCCGCCATACGCTAGTGAAACGCAACTAACAGGGTGGTGCTGGCCCTTACCGCCGTGCTGCCGGGTTCATGCAATTTGGCGATATTGGCAGAAAACCGTTGAAAAGACTAAAGAAATTCCTGAACAAAGCAAGGCTTTAGTAGCTGACTCCCACCTCAAGCCGGTAGATCTTGCGCAAAATCTCCCGCCATTCCCGGTAGCGCTGGTCAACGCTGCCACTGAGTTTGATCACTTTGCCTTCCAGTTCCAGGGAGGTCGGCGCGACCTCGTTGCTGAAACCCTCCGCCAGTATGCGCATTTCCTGGCGCTGGATTTTCTTCCATTTGAAATTGTTGTAGTGCTGCTTCATCGCCAGATAACTGCCGGAGGGAGGTGTGTCGCGCTCCGAGAGCCGCTGCTCCCTGGCCTCCCGGTAGGCGATTTGCTCGCGCAGGAATTGGCGCCACAGGTCGTACACCGGTGTCATCCGGGTGAACAACTCCGCGTATTGCTCATCCGTCGTGTCGATGAACAGGTATTCCTGCTCGCGCACACGCAGGATGCGTTGCAGCATCGGGTCGTCCCGCGCCGGCAGGCGCTGCAGGACGAAGTTTCCGTCGGCGTCGCGGGCAACAAAATCATCAAATGCCTCTGGCAGCAGATCTGCCGCGTAGCGCAGGGTGGAGATTTCCCGCAAGCGGTTCAGCTCGGCATCGCTGTAGCGCTCGCGGGCCGCCAGCAGGTCGTTGGCGAACTGGTTGTACAGGTTCTGGAACGGGCGTCGTTGCCGTCGCTGTGCCTGCTGATAGGCGGTTTCATCGGCGACCGCGGTATAGGTGGCATCCAGCCAGACCCTGTCGCTGGCGTCCACGGCGATGAGCCGCAGCGTCAGTCGGGCACCGTTGGACTCGATAATCTCACCGCTGACCAGAAGTTCATATCCCGTGTGGCGACCGGGCAGCACCCGCACCGCCCCCCACTGATTGCTGTCCACAAGGGTGCGGCGCAGGGCAAAGGGCAGATAGCGGGCCTCGGCATCCCGGACTTCCGGAAAAACCCCGTCGCGCCGGTTTTCCAGGCTGTCTTCTGCAACGCCGGGGTCCAGCACGACGATGCCGATCTCCAGGGCGCGCGTCTCATCCGGCGGCGTCGCGCGACTCACCAATGCGATACGTTCCGCCGCAGCCGCTGGGGCCGGCTCGGTGGTGGACTCCGTGAATGCGTCCAGCGTCTGCCAGCGCGGAAGTTCGGTGGCAGCCTCTTGCGCACAGGCGAGATGGTGCGAGACAAGCAGCGCGCCGGCCAGCAGTAAGCGCGTCACAGGCTTTTGTCCGCGGCGGGCTGCGGCGCCCCCGTCTTGGGCGATCCCGTCTGAGGCGACCCCGTCTGAGGTGACCCCGCCGATTGCGGCCCCGTCTGACAGACGTTACCGCGGCTCAGCGTGTATTCACAGGCGTAGTCTGCAGGCAGTGGATCGAAGCGGAAATAGAAGCGGTTTATAACGAACGGCGGGGCCCGCGGTCCATCGACCCGGGTCGCGATATGCAGTCGCTCGCTGTCCTCGGACAGAGACAGGCGGTGCTGTATGTCGATGCCGTCTGGCAGCTGGGTGCGAAACACCAGCTGGTGGGCATCCCAGCCGCACACCTCCGAGCCCAGGTCATCTACCAGCAGCTCCGGTTCGCCGTTGCCGAAGACACAGCTCAGGGTGTAGTCGTTTTCCCGCTGGATCGCGATGTCCGCAGGTGTCTGCTCGATGTCCAGCACCTGGGAACTGGTGATCAGGTCGGCAAATCGCGCGACATCGACGGTGCGCCGAAAACTCGCGCCGTCCACGGGCACGTTCAGGGGGCCGGCGCGCTGGTCTCCGCGCGCCCGGCGTTCAGCGAGGCGCCGCCATTCCCTGTACATGCTCTGCAGCTTTCGGTCGACGTTGTCACTGCGCCCGTAGTCCATCTCCCAGTGTCCCGACAGGTCGCTGACCACCGGTGTGGGCAGCGTGGTTGTCGGGGGAGTGCTGCCACAGGCGGTCAGCAGTGCGTAGAGCAACAGCGGCGTGAGTCGAAACATCATGGCGCACAAGGTTACCGCAAGCCGTGGTGGCGCGCTGCAAGGATTTGTCGGCGGCAGCCCTGCGGCTCTGTTAGACTGCGGCGAAAAACGTTGACGCAAGCGCCCCATGACCCTCGCACATCGCGTACTGGCAGTGAACGATGACCTGCCCATCCGCACCGCCAGGCCCGTGCACAGTGGCAAGGTGAGGGCCGTTTACTGGCTGGATGCTGCCGATAGCGCCCGCTTGATCGACCAGCGCGGCTACAACGTGGCGGCAGACGCGCCGCTGGCGGTGATGGTTATTTCCGATCGAATTTCGGCCTACGAGGTGATCTGGCACGGGGAGGGTGGGCTCGACGGGGTGCCTGGCAAGGGTGCCGCGCTGAACGCAATCGCCAGTCACTGGTTTGCGCGATTCCGGCAGGCGGGGCTGGCACCCTCACATATCCTGGAAGTGCCCCATCCCCTGGTGTGGATAGTGCAGAAGGCAGCACCGCTGCGCATTGAGGCGATTGCCCGCCAGTACATCACCGGCTCCATGTGGCGTGCCTATGCGGCCGGCGAGCGCAGCTTCTGCGGTGTCGCCCTGCCGGACGGACTTGACCGGGACCAGCGGTTGCCAGAGCTGCTGGTGACGCCGTCGACCAAGGGGGTGCTACAGGGTCTGGCCGGTATTCCTGCGCTGGACGACGTCAATGTAAGCCGTGCAGACCTGCTGCGACACAGCGGGGCTTTCGGTTTTCGCTCACCGGCAGATATCGATCTTTACGAACGTCTGTTGCGCGCGGGATTCAAACTGATTGCCGATGAACTGGCGTCCATCGACCAGATTTTCGTCGATACCAAATTCGAGTTCGGCTACGCGACGGACGCGGCAGGGGAAACCCGTTTGATTTACATGGACGAGGTGGGCACGCCCGATTCGTCACGCATATGGGATGGCCAGGCCTACCGCGAAGGCAGGGTGGTGGAGCAGTCCAAGGAGGCATTCCGCCAGAAGCTGCTGGCCCATTTTCCCGACCCGGATATCCTCACCAACAAGTTGCGCATGGAGGAGCGTCCGGCGCTGGCGCGCGCTGCGCTGCCCGCATCCATCATGCTGGAGACCGGAGAGGTTTATCGTTCACTGGCGGAGCGCGTCACGGGACAGGCGCTGACGGTGAGCGAGCGCCCGCGGGAAGAGATTATCGACGCCCTGGCCGGCACGCTGGGTCTTATCCGCTGATGGCCTTGGCATGACGACAGGAGTCTCCGCATGACTGCGTTGATTGATCAGATAAACAGCTGGGTCTGGGGCCCCGTCATGCTGGTGCTTATTCTGGGGACAGGTGTTTACCTGAC
>JAZBPS010000164.1:0-9677 GCA_036353375.1 Halieaceae bacterium
GAAACAGGGTGATGAATGACATAGTCTTGATCCGTCAGAGAATGTGATTCCAGTTAACCGACATTGCTGCACCCGCTATCAGGACAGCGCTGCCGTCGTTGCTGCTACAGCAGTGTGTACGTGGTCTCGTTACACGGGAGTTTGACCTTGTCGGGTTCTTGTTCAGGTAGTCTGTGGGCTTAGGGAACTCCCGCAGCTGCCAGTCCTGCTGCGACGTTTGCGGAATGCAGCAAGGCTGTTCCACGCCAGATCACCCTCTCCCGGGTGATCTGTCGTCTAAAAGCCAACCGTAGCGACACACATATCCGTCAAGAGGAGAATATTGTGGCGCTTTTCCAATTTTCCGAGATCCCGGGCGAGAAGTATCCCTCCAAGGTTTCCGCCATTTTTGACACTGCACAAGAAGCGCAACAAGCTGCAGATGCGCTTGCACAGCAAGCAAGCGTGGCGTCGGACCAGGTACACGTGATTGCACCTGATGAATCCAGGCGTGGCCTCAAGTTAGAGCCGGAGCCGCGGGCGATTCGTAACACCTGGGTGCGCAAGCATGCCATTCACGGCGCTGTCGGCATCGCGCTCGGCCTTATGCTGGCAACTGTGGCAATCAACTCTGGGGTGGATGTATTTCGCGCAAGCCCGGTACTCACCACCATCGCGATAACCTGGGTGACGTTTCTGTCCAGCCTCATGCTGGCTGGCGCACTCACGCTGCGTCTCGACCATGACCGCGTTATCAACCAATCACTGCGCGCTGCGGATAATGGCCAATACGTCGTAGTGGCACACGCACGCTCAGGAAGCCAGAAACGACGTTTCTTGAAGCAACTTCGACCGGACGCAAGTGGCACAGTATCCACGCTGTAACATCGGGTAGGGAAAAGCCTGAGCTTTCCAAAGTATCTGAGTGGACATTCGGACTCATCCCATCGGCCACGATACTGCGTAGAACACACCAGTCTTGCTGAGAAGGAACGACGTCGATGGCGTACACCGTTATAACCTGGGGCACCGGCAATGTAGGCGCCTGCGCCCTACGGGCAGTACTCAACCACCCGGAGCTGGAGCTGGTAGGCCACATTGTCAGTTCGGCGGAAAAAGCCGGTAAAGACGTGGCAGAGCTGATTGGGGCTGGAAGCCCCACGGGCGTGCTGGCCACGGACGACGTCGACGCGGCGCTGGCGCTGTCACCGGACTGCGTGATTTACACCGCCCACTCCGAAACCCGCATGATGGAAGCCGCCGAGGACCAGGCGCGCTGCCTGCGCGCCGGGATCAACGTGGTGTCCAGCTCCCTGTTCATGCTGCAATACCCCCAGAATCCCGCAATCGCTTTTCTCGCCGAACCCCTGCAGGCTGCCTGCGAAGCGGGCAACACCACCTGCTTTAACAACGGTATCGATCCCGGCTTTGCCAACGACACCATGCCGCTGATGTTCACCGGCTTGTCCGAATACTGGACCAGTGTCCGTATGCGGGAGGTGGTCAACTACGCCACCTACAATCAGGAACACACCGTGCGCGAGGTCATGGGCTTTGGCTACCCGGTGGATCATGACTGCATGCTGTTCCAGGAGGGCATGCTCTCCCTGGGCTGGGGCGGTGCCGTGTGGTCCGTAGCAGCCGGCCTCGGGGTCACCCTCGACCGGGTCTACGAAGTGCACGAGCGCCTGCCCCTGGACAAGGATGTGGAGACTGCCATGGGCACCTTCAAGCAGGGCACCACCGGCGCGATGCGGTTCGAAGTTCGCGGGGAGATCAACGGCCGCGACGCCATCGTGCTCGAACACGTCACGCGCATCACCGACGATATCGCTCCGGACTGGCCCCAGGGCAAGGGTTACCGCGTGATCATCGAAGGCGAGCCGCGCATGGAGATCGCCATGGACATGGAGGACCGCAACGGCGACCACGCCGTGGGTGGCGTCATCCAGACCGCTACCGCAATCGTCAACGCGGTACCCGCGGTTGTCGAGCACGCCCCCGGGCTCGTGGCAGCTCTGGACCTACCCAAGATAACCGGCAAGGGATTGTACAAACCCGAACGACGGTGACAGCGTAGCCGGCTCTATGGGCCTGTCGCCTTGGCCTGCGGCGGACCGGCTAACCAAAAAACTGGCACTGCCACACGCGCCATGATCGGCTACAACAGCCCGTTTAACGAGCCGGCACGACGGCAAATACGCCAGGCAAACTTGAAAAGGAAACGCTACAGCTCCGCTCTCAGGTCAGGTAACCTATATACCTAAACCAGTTTTCATAAGGCATGCACAGCTTTGACCAAAGCGCCTCCCTCGGCAGACGCGAGACCGGCATTTCGCACGCTCATGCCGTTGGCCCTGATCCTGCTGCTGGGTCTGTCGTCGATGGCGGGGCTGCTTGCCTATTTTTCCAACGCGTTTTATCAGCATGCCCTCGATACCCTGTCCGAACGGGTCCGGATCGCGCTGCGGCATGAGTCTGTCGT
The DNA here is from genome assembly GCA_036353375.1 of Halieaceae bacterium. Taxonomy (GTDB): domain Bacteria; phylum Pseudomonadota; class Gammaproteobacteria; order Pseudomonadales; family Halieaceae; genus JANQIO01. The sequence continues at coordinate 2,465 of JAZBPS010000164.1, forward strand.
CATCGCTGAACTGGCGATGGACTATTCTTACTGGGACGTGGCCTACCAGAAGCTCATCGCAAACCCTGACCCCCTCTGGGCGGATGACAACATCGGTATCTATTTACATCAGTACGTGCACGTTGACCTCAGTCTGGCAGCAGATGCCAACGGCAACGTTACCTTCGCGTTCCGCAACGGGGAACCCAGGGCGCTTGCGCTCCCGGAACTGATGGAATCCGGCCTGGCGCAGATACTGCAGGCTGAGCAGGCTGCAGGTATGCCGGGAAATGGCGAAAGCGGCCTGATTGAGTTTGACGACACGGTGTATCTGGCCGGTGTTAACTCCTTTACCACCGAGTACGAGAACGACACCCAGGACGGGTCGTTCCTGGTACTCGGGAAGGCGCTTGACCAAGCGTTTCTGGAGCGTATAGCAGACCAGTACCAGATACCGGGGTTGCGAACCGTCCCTGGTGACACTGCGCTGTCACAGTTCAGTCTTCCAGTCTTGCACGCAGACAATCGCCGCGAAACAGTACTGGCATGGGACGACCCCGGCAATACCAGGCTCTTTGACGGCACACTGCTGTGGCTATTGGCGATTATCGCAGTGGCCATGTGTCTGCTTGCCCTGTGGGTGGTGCTTGCTGAGCTGTCACGGCAGCGCCAGCACCGTGCGGCGCTGTCACGCCTGGCCCTGCAGGACTGGCTCACGGATGCGGATAATCGGCGCGGCTTCTTCGAGAAAGCGCAGCAGGAGCTGCTGCGCAGTAGCAGTCGCGGCGCGGCAAGCACACTCCTGTTACTGGATTTGGACGAGTTCAAGTCGGTCAATGACCGCTTCGGCCACGCCTGCGGCGACGCCACACTCATACAGGTGACCAGGTGCCTGCGCCGGGAACTGCGCACCTATGACTTGCTGGCGCGGGTAGGCGGGGAGGAATTCGCCGTGCTGCTGCCGCAGACCGCCCTGGACGTTGCCCAGCAGGTGGCTGATCGCTTGCTGATGGCTGCTGCGTCTGCCCACACGAGCACGGCAGGGGATCGCGAGGTGGCGCCGGTGACGGTGAGCATCGGGATAGCGCATTCGCACCCGCAAGAAAGCCTGGACGCCTTGATGGAGCGCGCTGACAAGGCTCTGTATGCCGCCAAACGCGCTGGACGCAACCGCTGGGTTCTGGCGGATGAACCACGGAAGGACAAGACTACCCCGTTAGCGGCGCCTGATTTCGCAGAGGCTGCGGGGCGCGCCGGGAAATCAGGCTCAGCGTCCGGCGGCTAGCAAGGCCGCCAGGGGATCACCCTCACCTGAGCCAGGAAGTGTTACTCTCACGTCCTGACCTGCCCGCCAACTTGCTGGATACGTAACACAATGAAAGCATCAATCCGCCCCACCCTTATCCTGGCATTGTGCCTGTGCCTTGCTAAAAACGGCTTTGCAGCTCCACAGGATGCAACGCTCCTGATTCACAGCGGCCGTGTGCTTACCATGGATGCCACCGCACGCGTTCTGCAGGGCGGGGTAGTGGTGGTTAGTGGCGACCGCATCGTGGCCGTGGGTGGACCCGAACTGCTGGATCGCTACAGCGCGGAACACACCATCGACGCCAGGGGCGGCATCGTGATGCCGGGCATGATCAACCTGCACAACCACCTGCCCATGATCGCGTTCCGCGGGCTGGGGGAAAACGGTGTGCGCAACCGCCTGTACGACTTCTTTTTCCCGCTGGAGAAGGCCCTGCTCAGCCGTGAGCTGATCCGCATCAGCGCTCGCCAGGCGGCCATCGAATCTGCCGTCGCCGGCGTGACAACGATCACCGACATGTACTACTACGAAGACGAGGTCGCCACCGCGGTGAAAGATGTTGGCTTGCGCGGTGTGCTGGGAGAAACCGTTATCGGCTTTCCGGTTGTCGATGCGGCGACCCCCGAAGCGGGGCTTGCCTACGCGGAAGACTTTATCCGCCGCTTCAGGAACGACCCGCTCATCACACCCGCGGTCGCGCCGCATGCGCCGTACACGGTATCGCCAGAGCTTCTGGGCAAGGTGCGCGAGCTCGCCGAGCGGTACGATGTGCCCATCCTCATGCATGTCGCCGAGATGCCTGACGAGAAGGCCCGCGTCATGGCCGCCTTCAAGGACGTCCCGCCCGGGTTGTCTATCATTGAGTACCTGGCGCATACCGGCATACTTGTGGATCGCCTGGTTGCCGCCCACGTCATACACGTCGACGACGAAGATATCGCCCTGCTGCGCAATAACCAGGTGGGTATTGGCCACAACCCGATCTCCAACACCAAGGGGTCCACAGGGCTGGCACCGGCCTGGGAGATGTACCAGCGCGAACTGGCCATTGGCCTCGGCACCGACGGACCGATGAGCGGCAACCAGATGGATATGCTGGGAACACTGCGCCAGGCGGCGATCGTCGCCCGCACCCGCGGCAACGACTCGGTCCGATTCACACCGTTTGAGCTTGTGCATATGGTGACCGTGGGCGGCGCGCGCGCCCTGGATATGGAGGACCGTATCGGATCGCTGGAAGCAGGCAAGCTTGCGGACATCGTGGTGATCGCTGCAGACAGGCCTAACATGACACCGCTTTACGATCCCTACGCCGCACTGGTATTCCAGGCATACCCTGGCGATGTGATGCTGACGGTCGTCAACGGCGATATCGTCGCCCGCGACGGGGTCGCTATCCGTATCGACCGGGATGCGCACGCTCGCGAGTGGGCGCGCATTACGGATCGGGTCAAGCGTTTCGCAGACGAAGAACTGTCGCCGGATAATCCCAAACCCTTTTGATCAGATGACATTGCCCGCGTGTTCGCGAGACTGCAGCGTCTACCTAAGACAGGGTTACAACAGCCTGTAGATCCAGGCAGCGCGTTGCGGGCTTAAGCTGAGACGGATGGCACCATGCACTACTGGCTGATGAAATCGGAACCCGATGTGTTTGGCATCGATGACATGCAGGCCGTCGGCGAGGACGTTTGGGACGGTGTCCGCAACTACCAGGCGCGAAACTTCCTGCGCGAGATGAAACAAGGTGACCTGGCGTTCTTCTACCACTCCAGCACCCGACCCCCCGGTATCGTGGGGCTGGTCGAGGTGGTGGCGGAAGACATCGTGGACGACACGCAGTTTGATCCCGACAGCCCCTATCACGATCCCCGATCCAGCCCTGACAACCCCCGCTGGCGCACGGTGCGCGTCGCCTACCGGGAAACTTTCCGGCACCCGATCACCCTGGATGCATTGAAAGCCACCTTCAGTCCCGACAAGCTGCTGGTGGTGAGAAAAGGCAACCGATTGTCCGTGATGCCCGTGGCCGCAAAGGTTGCTAAACGGCTTCTGCAGATGGGCCGGGCTTAGACTGCTCGCAGCGCTCGTGGTTGCGGGGCAGAACCGGCTTCCAGAAACAGCAGAGAAAAACCGCGGGATATTCACCTTAACTGAACCACGCCGGGTGATATCCGGCGCTGTTCTGAATACGATGTTCGACCAGTCAAGGAACAGGACGAACTCATCGTGGAAACAACCGACGTCGTCATCATAGGTGCCGGTTTCTCCGGCATGTACGCCATTCATCGCCTGCGTAACTACAAGGTTATCTGTTTTGAAGCCGGTGACGGTGTTGGCGGCACCTGGTACTGGAACCGCTACCCGGGCGCACGGGTGGATATTGAGAGCGTCGAATACTCCTACGGGTTCGATGAGTCCCTGCAGCAGGAATGGAGTTGGCCGGAGTACTTCTCTGCCCAGCCCGACCTGGAGCGCTACGCCAACCACGTTGCCGACCGGTTTAACCTGCGCGATCACATCCGCTTCTCGACCCGCGTTGAGAAGCTGACATTTGAGGAAGACACCGGTCTGTGGCTGGTTGAGACCGATAAAGGTGATCGAGTGACATGCCGGCACGTGATTGCGGCGACCGGCAGCCTCACCGCACCCAACATGCCACCCTGGCCCGGTCGTGAGGACTTCCGCGGCGACATCTATCACACGGCACGCTGGCCAAAGGACGGCGTGGACTTTTCAGGCAAGCGCGTGGGTTTCATTGGCACGGGATCGACGGGCATTCAGGCGATGCCGATTATCGCGGAACAGGCCGAGCATCTCTTTGTATTCCAGCGCACACCGGCCTTCTGCATGCCTTCGGGCAACCGTCCCCTGGACGCAGAGCACGAGCAGGACTGGAAGGCGCATTATCCCGAGCGACGCAAGCAGATGCTGGACACCTACGGCGCCTCACTGGTGCAGTACCCCGAATACACGGCAAAAGAGTGCTCACCGGAACAGCGCGAGGAAATTCTGGAAAAGGCCTGGAATTCCAAAAGTGCGTTTCAATTGCTGTTCGCCTTTAGTGATGTGCTCACCGACAGGGATGCCAATGAGATTGTCTGTGAGTTCGTGCGCAACAAGATTCGCGCCATCGTCAAAAACCCGGAGACTGCAGAGCTCCTGTGTCCCACCACCTACCACATCGGCGGCAAGCGACTCTGTATTGGCAATGGCTACTACGAGATGTTCAACCGTGACAATGTAACCCTGGTGGATGTGCGTACGTCTCCCATTGTCGCTTTTACGGAGGACGGCCTGCGCACCGAGACGGCAGACTACGCACTGGACGCCGTGGTGACAGCCACCGGTTTCGACGCCGTGACGGGCGCCATGTCACGCATCGATATCACCGGTTGTGGTCAGCGCAAACTGAATGACAAGTGGACTGAGGGGCCCTCGACCTACCTCGGTACCATGGTGGCCGGCTTTCCGAACCTGTTCATGATTCATGGGCCGTCTACCCCGGCAGCCCAGGCCCAGATGATTACCACGGGCGAGTGGCAGGTGAACTGGGTGGCCGACATCATCGACGACCTGAACCGCAAGGGGTGCACGCGCATTGATGCAACCGAGGGCGCGGAGGAAGAATGGGCCGAGGAAGTCGCGATGGCCTCCAGCATGTCCCTGCACCAGTTCGCGGACTCCTGGTACAACGGCAAGAACATCGAAGGCAAGAAAGGCGGCATGATGATCTACGTGGGCGGTTTCCCGCGTTTCCGCCAGCTCTGCGAGGAAGCGGTGCAGAATGACTACCAGGGTTTTGTGGTTGAATAGACACAAGCGCCTTGTCGCTGAGCTGCCAGCCACGGGTCGCCGGCTTCTCCAGCAGATCAGTGCGACAGCGCGCTGAACCGCAGCGCACAAACAGACGGGCCCCGATAAACCCGCACATAACAGGAAGGTCCCCATGAAAGAACAATTACTCACAGGAAAAGTGGCACTGGTCACCGGCGCCGGGCAGGGCGTGGGCCAGGGCATCGCGCTGGCGCTGGCTGCACACGGGGCGAAAGTAGCGGTGACAGGTCGCACCCTGGAGAAACTGGAGAACACCCAGGCCACCATTCAGCAGCGCGGTGGCGAGGCGCTGGCGCTGGTCTGTGACGTCAAGGACGAAGCCTCCTTGCAGCAGACGGTCGAACAGGTGGTGAACACCTTCGGCGGACTCAACATCCTCGTCAACAATGCCCAGGAGGTGCCGCTGGGCTCACTCCACGATGTTTCTGACGAGGCATTCGACAACGGCTGGCAATCCGGGCCCATGGCCACCTTCAGGCTGATGAAGCTTTGCTACCCCTACTTGAAAGGTGACGGCAATATTATCAACCTCGCCAGCGCGGCCGGCCGGCGCTGGGATATGTCCGGCTACGGTTGCTACGGTGCGGTAAAAGAGGCGATTCGATCGCTGACCCGCGCCGCCGCCTGCGAGTGGGGTCAGGACAACATCCGCACCAACGCCATCCTGCCCCACGCCATGTCGCCCGGCATGGAGTGGTGGATCAACAGTAACCCGGAGGAAGCCGAGGAATTCTTCCAGACACTTCCCCAGCGCCGCGTGGGCGACTGCGAGCAGGATATCGGCCGCTTTGTCGCCGTGCTGTGCAGCGGCGAATCCGGCTACGTCAACGGCCAGAGCATCGCGCTGGACGGCGGCCAGTGCTTCATCGGCTAAGCGTCAGCCGCGGTCAGCCAGGCTTTTGAACCAGCTTCAGGCGAGTCAGCTTGACGTGTGATATGCGCCACTGACCGCTCTCCCTGCGGTAGCGCTCGTGGTAGTGGCCCCAGCCCTGCAGGGACATGTCGGGCAGTTCCACAATATCCTCCATCGCCCAGATACCCGTGGCTTCGTTGCTGGACACCAGTTCTATTTCCGGCATGTGTCCGTGGTGCACCGTGGTGGCGCCGGCGAGAATGCCTTTCAGGTCCTCCACAAAGGCGTCTCGGCCCTGCGTCAGTTCTCCCGGTGCATCGCGAAAATCGGCCACGACATCGTCGGTAAAGCAGTCAGCAAATCCCTCCCAATCCTGGGTATCCATGGTCCGGAAGTAGCGCGCCTTGAGGCGTTTGATATCTTCAATAGCCAAAAGTGTTTCCGTGGTCGTTATCAATCTCTGCGTCCTTTTGAATGTCCAGCGTCTCAAGAATAGCCTCTCCGAACCCATCGGTGACACACTGGTCCAGTGCTTCGCGCAAGCAACGGTCCGGGGTTTAGCAAGTGATTCATCCAGTATCATTATCTGAACAACGCCATGCATCCGCGCAGCTACACAGCAGTCGGGTCTTGACCCGCTCTCCGCCGAGGGTTTCTCTGTAGTCATGGAACTCTGCCTCACCTACGATATGCGCGCGCCTGATTTCGGGGCGCAGCGAAACCGCCTGTTTGATGCGGCGCTGGACCAGGCCGCCTGGGCGGATGAGCTGGGCTTTGACGTGATTGGCCTGGGGGAACATCACGGCAGTGAAGATGGCTACAACCCTTCCCCACTGGTATTGGCCGCGGCCATGGCGGCGCGTACCCGGCGTATCAAGCTGCGCACCTCGGTTTTGCTGGCACCGCTGTACGACCTGCCCAAGCTGGCGGAAGACGCGGCGGTGGTGCAGACCCTCAGCAACGGACGCCTGCTGTTGGGACTCGGGGCAGGCTATCGACCCAGCGAATTTGAGAGCTTCGGGCGCAGTCTGGACGATCGCTGGCGCATGATGGGTGAAACCTGCGAGTTCCTGCGCCTGGCCTGGCGCGGCGAGGCTTTCACGTGGCAAGGTCGCAGGGTGCAGATCACGCCCCGGCCAGAGCCCTTCGCCCCGCCATTGCTGCTGGGCGGCAGCTCAGCGGCGGCGGCCCGCCGGGCCGCACACATCGCCGACGACTGGTTTCCGCCCCTGGAC
>JAZBPS010000165.1:0-2965 GCA_036353375.1 Halieaceae bacterium
ACACAAGGGGTTGGTGAGCCTTGATGTTACTCAATGGGAGCGAGGGAGAGAACCACTGCGGGCACCTGCGGGCCGCAGCGGTGCAGCTTTTCGGTATACGGGCGCCGCGTCAGGCCGGGCCGCGTCAGGCCGCTTTGTCGTCCAGCGTCTGGTCCCAGTTGTCGAGGATCTCCCGCAACTGCTCGCGGGACTCGGCAGATTCCCGGGTGGACTCGGTCAGGTGCGTGGTGCGAGGTTCGCGGTCGAGAAACAGCTTGCCGGTGACCTTGCCGGCCTCGGTGGCGATCGCCAGCCAGTTGATGGTATCCGCGCCTTCCTCGGGGCTGCGCAGCACCAGCCGGGTGAGCTTGTGAAACTCTGGCAGTGATGACTCAACGCCTGGCGTGTCGGCCCAGCCGGGGTGCATCGCGTTGACCACGATATTGTCGCCGGCCCAGTCCTCGGCCCATTGCTCTGTCTTGATCATCAGGGCGCGCTTGCAGCGCGCGTAGGCCACAGAGCCGGAGTATTTGTCCTCTTCGCTTTGCAAGTCCCAAACCCGCAGTTTCTGGCTGTACATGCCGCCAGACACCACGTTGATGACCCGGGCCTCGCCGCGTGCCTGCGCCGCCTTGTCCAGCAGGGGTTTGAGACCCTCGGTCAGGCGATAGGGGCTGAGCAATAACAGGGCAAAGCTCTGCTCCAGCCCCTCGGCGGTCTCGCCGCGGGGATTGAACAGGGCGCCGGCGTTATTGATCAGCACGTCCACCGGCTCGTCCGCCTTGGTCAGGTTGGCGACTACCTTGTCGACATCGGCCATCAGGCTCAGGTCGGCGATCTCGGCACGGATGTTCTTGTTGCCCGTGCGGGACTTGAGCTCCTTGACCAGCGCGTCAGCTTTTTTCCTGTTGCGCACTACCAGCGTCAGCCGCGCCCCCTTGTAGGCGAGAAACTCGGCGCTGGCCTTGCCGAGGCCGGAAGTCGCCCCGGTCAGCACAATGTGTTTGTCGCCCATGTAGGCAGACATGGGGTTGAACAGTTTTTTCATGCCGCGCTTGTAGCCGCGCCGCGTGAAGCGGCTCAGGGCCCTGGGCAGGAAGGCGTCGGCGCGGGCGTTCTCTTCGGAGATATCCGGCGCCGGGTAGTTGTCCTCAAGCGCCGCCTTGAGGCCCTTCTGCACCGAGGCGTAGCCCATCCGCTCCAGCCCGGGCTGCATCTTGTCGGCGAATCGCGCCATCAGTGGCTTCCAGCTGAATACGGCGGTGTAGCTCAGCTCACAGCCCTTTTTCGTGGGTGTGATAAGGATGGTGTCCTCGACCTCAAACCACTTGCCGCGGCCCACCAGCACGACTTTGCTGTCCGGCTCGTATTCGACGATTTCGTATTCCAACGGAAGGTTGCCCACCGGCGCTTCGCACACCACCTTGAACCGGCTGCCGACGCCTATCGGCTGCTGGTCCAGGCGCTCTGTGTAAATGGCGGTGGCGTCCCACTCCACACAGGTGGAGAAGTCTGAAACGTAAGTAAAGACTTCGTGGGCAGGCCGCGCCACTTCTATGGTCTGGTGTAAGGTTGTCATGCCGGTTCCGGTGTAAACAGAATATGCACAAGATACGACACGGCGCTCGCATTCGATCACTGATCCCGCGGCGATCCGCTAGCGTAGCTACCCGTATGAAACTTCTTATTACGGGCGGCACGGGCTTCATCGGCAGCATGCTGCTGGAGCGTCTGTGTGCAGATGGCCATAGCGCGGTAGTGCTGACGCGGCAGACGGATCTGGTCGACAGCGACACCGTTCAGTATGTGCAGGACCTCGCCGCCATTCCGGATGACGCGCCGTTCGATGCATTTATCAATCTCGCCGGCGAGAGCATCGCCGAGGGGCGCTGGACGGCCAGTCGCAAGCGCCAGCTGATCGACAGCCGTATTGAAACCACGCGCGCGCTGCGCACGCTCGCGCAACGACTGCAGCAGCCGCCGTCGACGCTACTCAGCGCATCCGCCGTCGGCTACTACGGCCCCCAGGATGACACCCCACTCGATGAAGCCTCGCCCACCGTAAACTGCTTCTCCCATGCGCTGTGTGTCGACTGGGAAGCGGAGGCCCGGGCGTTCGAGGAACTGGGCATGCGCGTCTGCCTGCTGCGGCTGGGCGTGGTGCTGGACAATGGCGGCGGGGCCTGGGAACAACTCGCCCGCAGCGTGCAGTTTGGCGTGGCCACTTACCTCGGGTCAGGCCGGCAGTGGTTGAGCTGGGTGCACCGCGAGGACGTGGTGGCGGCCATACGCTTTCTGTTGGAGCAGCCCGAGGCCAGCGGCGCATTCAATGTGACTGCGCCGGAGCCGGTGACGAACCGTGGTTTTTGCGATGCCCTGCGCGACGAAAAAGGCGCCGTGATCACACTGCCGGTGCCGGGCGCCGTTATGCGACTGGCGCTGGGCGAGCTCGCCGACGAACTGTTATTGACCGGGCAGCGGGTGCTGCCGCGAAAGCTGGAGGCTCTGGGCTTCCAGTACCGCTACCCCACGTTGGCCGAGGCGCTGCCCGCGCTGCTGGCGAGCTGACCCAGTACCTCCGCCGCGTCCTCCTCGATCTTTATCGTGGCAAGATCGTCGGCGCGGGTTTTGCCCCGGTTGATAATAATCACCGGCTTGCCAGCCTTGTGTGCCGCGCGGGCGAAGCGGAAGCCTGAAAACACCATCAGCGAGGAGCCCGCCACCAGCAGGGCATCGGCGTCAGCGATCGCGGCGTTGATGGTATCCACCCGTTCCCTGGGTACCGTGCCCCCGAAAAACACCACGTCGGGCATCAGCATGCCGCTGCAGGCCCGGCAAGCCGGCACCCGCATGCTGTCGACCACCTCGTCGGCCACCTCCGCGTCGCCGTCGGGGCGTATCTCGACAATGGCCGCGTGCCAGTCCGGATTGAGGGCGGCCAGTTCTTCCTGCAGGTCGGCGCGGCTGAGGTAGGCCTGGCAGTCCA
>JAZBPS010000166.1:0-3482 GCA_036353375.1 Halieaceae bacterium
GCTATGATGTCCCTGTCCGCGCTGTCCCACAGAACGCTGCTGGTCAGGTCACGGCGGCTGCCGTCCGCATAGACGCCGATGGCGCTGTATTGCTGTACGCCCAGTACAAACAGCGTTGCATCTATCGGCTCTACATTGATGCCAGTGAGTGCGACCTCTGCGCCGACCACCGAGAGCCCGGTGGATGCAGTGACGCTTTCATAGCGCGCGGAGATGGTGGTCTGGCCTGCGGCCCTGCCCTGTGCCAGTCCGCCACGCTCTTCTATTGAGGCTGACTCGGGCGCGGATGACGTCCACCGCACGGCATTGGTCAGGTCAAAACTTTCACCTGTGCCGCTGTAACCGATCGCGGTGTACTGCAGCAGGTCTCCTGTGCCGATCACCTGGTCTGCGGGCAGCACAGACAGCCTGGCAACGCCGGGCCCGCCACTGTTAGTGATAACGGTCAGACTGGCGGACGCTGTCAGGCCCTCCAGTGAAGCCGTCACGGTGGTGTCTCCGGGTGAGAGTGCCCTGGCGATGCCGCGTTCATCGCCACTGCTGCTTATGGTGGCGACGCCGCTGTCACTGGAGGTCCAGGACACCACTTTGCTGAGATTGGCGACGCTGCCGTCGCTGTAACTGCCCGTTGCCGTATAGGCAACCAGCGAACCGGGGTATGTGCGTTTCTCCGTCGGCGTGACGCTGAGCGCGAGCAGGGTCGCATCGCGAACGGTGACATCGCTGCGAGCCTCCAGGCCGGCAAAACGCGCAATAACCCGGTCTGTGCCGGGGCTGCGCGCAATCGCGGTGCCAAAGTCGTCGAACAGACTGCGCGGGTCAATCTCGCTGGCGTCAAACGGTGCGACAATGCCCGTATCCTGCTCCAGCGACCACTCGGCGGAAAACGTGACGTTCTCGACCTGGCCGTCGCTGTAGACGGCGAACGCCCGGTAATCCTGGGTGGCGTTGACAGGCAGCTCAGCGGCAGGCGGTAGAATTTGCAAGCGGCTGGCCACCGCCGTGGTGACCGTCAGGGTGGTTTCGCCCTGGAGACCGTCCAGCGCCGCGATGACCCTGGTGGTTCCCGGCTCCACCGCGCTGGCCAGGCCCGCTGCATCAATCAGGGCAACACGGGTGTCCTGCACTGTCCAGGCAGCGCGACCGGTAATGTCTTCCCGGGAGCCGTCGGTGTAAATGCCTGTTGCCGTGAACGGTTGCTCCAGTCCCACCGGCAAGCTGCTGTCCGCCGGGTTGACCTCGATAGCCTGCAGCAGGCGTGCGTCACCGTTGTCAAAGCTGGCGTCGGAGCCGCCGCCGCAGGAAGCCACCAGTGAGATCAGTAACAGCAGGCCGAGTCGTTTTAACATGGCATGGTTATCTTCAAGCGCGTTGTCACGGGCACCCGCTGCCTAGAAGCGGAACTGGACACCTGCATTGAGTTGGTGGAATTGCTCGTGTGTGAAATCACCCCGGCCGGAAGCGGGGCGCAATTTGGTGCGATGTTCCGGGGCCAGGAACTGGTAACGCAGGCTGAAACGCCAGCGGCGGCCGGCATCGATGCTGGCCCCCGCCTGCAGTCCCCACAATAAGCTCTCGCTCTCCGGTTCCTCGTTAAGCACGGCAATGGGCGCTTGCTGCCAGCTCAGTTCGCTCTGCCCGACAATCGCGCCGGCGTACACGGCGGCGGCATCGCCCAGTGGCCAGCGATAGTTGAGGGTCAGAAACAGGTTGTCGATCTCCGTGTCGTCCGCATCCACGCGCTGGAATTCCACGCTGACAAACCAGTCCGGGTCGAAGCTGTAGCCAAACTCCAGCCCCAGCGTGTCGCCCTCATCTTCGGGCTCAAACAACAGGTCAAGGCTGCCGCTGGTGACATCCAGAGAAGCGTCCATGGTCGTGCGGCCGCCGTTCACCCCCACATACCAGGGCGGCGCCAGCTCGGCCTGCACCTGTCCGGCGGTCGACAGCATTCCCGTAGCCAGCAGCAGGGCCACGCATCGGCAAGGGCTGCTTGCAACCCGTCGCCGCGGTAAACGCAGACTTTCACCCAGAGCTGTCACATTCGTTCCTTGTCCGTTTTCCGGCGGAGATGATACTGACTACAGCCTGTCTCGTCTCTCATGGCGCGCGCAACGTGGCGGCAGCGTTGTCCGGCGTACCGCTTGTATCGTCGTCCGGGTCTGCTGCCAGTGCCGGATGATTGCCGTAAAGGCGGTAGAACAACTTGATCCAGAAGGGCGAGAACAGGGTGGTGTAGGCGATCACCAGCACTATGCCGGCGTAGGTGGCGCCGTCAAAGATGCCGGCCACCCGGCCCAGCTCGGCAAAGATCAGCCCCACCTCGCCGCGGGGCACCATGGCCATGCCGGTGGCGGTTTTCATCAACCAGTGCTCCCGGAACAGCAGGTAGCCACCGGCGATCTTGCCGACAATGGCCACAAACGCCAGGGACAGGGAGAACAGCCAGATGAACGCGGAGCCCCAGTCCACCTCCCTGAGATCCAGCGACAGGCCCACGGTCACAAAGAAGATGGGTGTGAAAAGCTGCACGATGGGGCGCATCTCCCGCTGTACTTCCTCGGCAAAATCCGGATCCCTGCCCAGGGCCGCACCGAAAGGCAGGAAAAAGCGCCGGGAAAGGGCAAGCCCGGCGGCAAAGCCGCCCAGTAGCTCCGGTGCGCCAACGCCATGGGCCATCCACGCAAACAGCAGCACCAGCGACACAATCAGGGTGCTGACCATGGCGTGACCGGCACTTTTGCGGTAATAGCGACTGATCATGAAGGAAAGAATTTTTGCCGCAATCGGGGCCAGCAGGAAAAACAGCACCACGAACAGCGTAAGCTTGCCCACGTTGATCAGGCTGGGGTCGCCGGTGCGGGCAAACTCGTACAGAAACGCCAGCAGCAGCACGCCCAGCACGTCGTCGATAACCGCTGCACCCAGCACGATCTGTCCTTCGCGGCTGTTCTGGCGGCCCACATCCCGCAACACCCGCACCGTGACGCCGATACTGGTTGCAGTTAGCGTGCCGCCGATGAACAGTGCCAGCAGCAGTTCCTGGCCGAAAATGTAACGGCTGGTAGCAAAGCCCAGGATAAACGGCAGCACGAAGCCACCCAGGGCGACCGCCACAGACCGTCCGCCGGATTTCGCCAGCCGCGAAAGATCAGAATCCAGGCCCGCCTCGAACAACAGCAGGATAATCCCAATCTCCGCCAGCAGCCGGATCAGCTCCGTCGGTTCCAGCCAGCCCAGCAGGCTCGGGCCAAGGATCACACCCGCAATCAATTCGCCGATCACGCTGGGTGCCCCCACGCGACTGGCTACTTCGGCGGCAACGCGCGCCGCCACCAGAATCAGCGCAAGTTGCAGGAATATCTGAGATGCGTCCATCGACACAGCTTAGCGTGGTTCCCCCGCCGTGCAAGCGAGCAAACTTTAAAGCGTTACGCCCAGGTCGGCCCTGTGCAATAATCAGCCGCGGCGTTATTTTTTAC
>JAZBPS010000167.1:0-7525 GCA_036353375.1 Halieaceae bacterium
CGAGGAGTCCAGCGTGCCGTAGCCGGTTTTTGCCCCTGGCATCAACTCCGCCAGGGAACCCGAATCCCCGGCCAGGCCGCCGTCGCTAGTCTCGAATATGAGGTACTGCGGGGCCACCGGCTGCCCCTGCAGGCGGGGCTCGCCGCGCCAGTGCCGCGCGTCGGCAACACGCGCCGTAACTCGATAGTGCTTGCGGCCGTCGATAGGCGCGTAGAAGTAAATCGCGTCGGCGTTATCGATGGTGGCCTTGTTGAAAATCGACAGGGCGTTGCGAAAGGCCGGGAAATCCGGGTCTTCATGGAACGCCCGCTCAACCCCGTGGTGCAGGAAGCCAGCGAGGTAGCGGTAGCCTTCGGCAAGCACGCGCGCCGTGGGCGGCGGCGCGAAGTGGTCGGGACTGTCGACGATGTCCCGGGCAGCCTTGAGTTTTTCGATCAGCTCGTCGAAAGCGTCCCGCAGTTCCTGCTGCGCGTTTTCAGCACCCTGTTCCGCCATATCTCTGCCACTCCTTATTGTTATCGTGATGCCCCTGCCACACCTATTCGCTGACCGATAACCACGCTGCATCGCCGGCCAGCATGCGGCCGACCCACTCGCGAACCGTGGTGTCACCAATGGCGAAGTCGAACCGGCGCAGAATGAACGTGTGCTCATCGCCCCCGCCAATAAGACTGCGGAAGCGCTGTGGATGTCGGTTCTCGAGCTCCGCCACGGCGGCCCGCAGCTCAGATTCGAAGCTTTGCTGATCGAGTGGCGACTGGCTGATGACCACCTCGTCTGCTACCGAGCTGATAAAGCCCATGCGCAGGTTGTCGTCCTCTACCAGCTGGTAATTGTGATAACCCGTCAGGTTGCCGTCCTCGCCGATGCAGCTCCCACAGTCATCGGGAAAGAACCGGCCCGCGTTCCAGTACTCGTTCAGTGACTGCTGTCCGCCCGGAGACAGGATGCCCATGCCCGAATCGTTGATCAGGTCGATGGGCACATCCGGGTACAGCAGCCGCACCAGCGGCAGCGCGTTGTGCACGCCGGCACCGCCCGCGCTGTTGCCCGCCAGTACAATTCTGCCGGGGCTGGGATAGCTGCGGCGAATCACATCCAGTGCGGCGGACAGGTTCTGTATGCCCCGGAAGAAACGATCCGGGACGCCGTCCCCGGTGCTGTCCACGTCCCGATCACCGGTAAAGAGGGTCCCGTCACAATAGGGCACATAACCGACGTTGAAATCGGCGGCCGGGTTCGCCGGATCTGCATTGTCCAGCATGCCGATATTAAAAAGCGGAATGGGCTCCGCGACCGCGTCGCAGGCCTCGGCACTGCAGAAGCCCCCGCCCTGCAGGAATATCAGCAGGTCGTCGCTGCCGCCGTCCCGCGTGGACATGGAGAATTCGCCGCCTAGGTAGCAAAGCGGGCCATCGGTACCGCCAAACCGGTGTTCGACCAGGCCATTTTCCTGTAACTCAGACACCATCGGTGTGAACTCGCCCAGGTAGCGATCCACCCCCTGTTCGTAAAGTTGCTGGAAAGGCCGCCCCGGGGAGACGTTGTTCTCCCCCAGCGCGTCCGAAGCGCTGCCGTCCTGGCTCCCGCTGCAGGCGGTCACCAGCGCTATGAGCAGAACGCATAGCGACCCGCGGATCAGAATTACCCGTCCTAAAATATCCAAACCTCAAATCCTCCCGGTGGCGGTGATCGCTTCACTGCAGCTGTGCATCGATGTGCGGCGACCCTGACTGAATACCCTGCTGCCCGTGCACACATTACACATACCGCGGCGCGGGACCAGCGCATTTACAGACTTTTACAGGCTGACAGCCCCGGCAAAACCCGTTTTCCATGCACACCCTCTGGCGAAACTGAACTGAGGCATCACCGCCAAGCTGCCGTATAATCCGTTTTTTCCCTGTCAGGTTGTACCCATGGGCAACACCCTCAGCAAAACCCACAACAAAACCCACGCCAAAACCCACAACAAAGTCGGTTTCGTCTCCCTCGGCTGTCCCAAGGCCCTGGTGGATTCCGAGAGAATCCTTACCCAGCTCAAGCTCGACGGCTACGAGGTGGTGCCCAGCTATAATGACGCCAATGTCGTGGTGGTCAACACCTGCGGTTTTATCGACTCGGCCAAGCAGGAATCGCTGGATGCCATCGGCGAGGCCCTGCAGGAGAACGGCAAAGTGATCGTTACCGGCTGCCTCGGCAAGGACGCACAAAATATTACCGCCGCACATCCGGATGTGTTGGCGGTGACCGGACCCCAGGCCTATGAAGAGGTCGTGGGTGCCGTGCATCAGTACCTGCCGATCGCACCAGTTGAGCACAACCCTTACCTGGACCTGGTGCCACCCCAGGGCGTCAAGCTGACGCCCCGGCACTACGCCTACCTGAAAATTTCCGAGGGCTGCAACCACAGCTGCAGCTTCTGCATCATTCCGGACATGCGCGGCAAACTGGTGAGCCGCCCCGTCGGCGATGTGCTGGAGGAGGCCGAGCGGCTGGTGGCGGCGGGCGTACGGGAGCTGCTGGTGATTTCCCAGGACACCAGCGCCTACGGCGTGGACATCAAATACCGCACCGGCTTCTGGCACGGGCGCCCTGTGAAAAGCCAGCTACAGGGGCTGTGTGAGGCACTGGCAGAATTCGGCATCTGGGTGCGACTGCACTACGTGTACCCCTACCCCCATGTGGACAACATCATTCCGCTGATGGCTGACGGCGGCATACTGCCCTACCTCGATATTCCCTTCCAGCACGGCAGCCCACGGGTACTGAAAGCGATGCGGCGTCCGGCGCATGCGGAGAACACGCTGGAGCGCATTCGGGCCTGGCGCGAGGTGTGCCCGGACATCGCGCTGCGCTCGACGTTTATCGTGGGCTTTCCCGGAGAAACTGATGAAGACTTCGAAATCCTGCTGGACTTTCTCCAAGAGGCCCAGCTGGACCGGGTGGGCTGCTTCCAGTACTCCCCGGTAGAAGGCGCTGCCGCCAATGCACTGGACGGACATGTGCCGGACAGCGTCAAGCAGGCGCGCTGGGAGCAGTTTATGGAAACCCAGCGAGATATCAGCGCGGCGAAACTGCAGGCCCGGGTCGGAAGTGTCCAGCAGGTATTGATCGACGAGGTATCCGCCGAGGGAGCCGTCGGGCGCACCCGCGCGGACGCCCCGGAAATTGACGGGCTGGTGCATCTGCCCGGCATCACCGACCTTACGCCCGGGGACATGGTAGAGGCTGAGATCAGCGGTGCCGACGATTACGACCTGTATGTCTAGGCGGTTTTCTCAACGCGGCTCCTGCCCCCCTGCTGCAACACCAGGGCACGTCAATCCGCGGAATGCATTCGTGTTCCAGCGCGCTGCCACACCGCCATGAACCTGCTGCTGTTTCGCGAGGGAGACCGCATTGGTGCCGATCGCATCAGCATTGGCGACTACCGTTTGCAACACCTGAAGAATGTCATTGACGCCAGCGAGGGAGACCGGCTTCGGGTGGGTGAGATCAACGGGCTTATGGGGACAGCGGAGCTCGTCAGGCTGGGCCCCGACGAAGCCGTGCTGGACGTCACCCTGGACACCCGTCCCCCGGACAAGCTGCCGCTGACGCTGGTACTGGCGCTGCCGCGTCCGAAGATGCTGCGCCGTATCCTGCGCATGGTCGCGGAGCTGGGCGTGCCGCATCTGCACCTGATCAACAGCTACCGGGTCGAGAAAAGCTACTGGCAGACACCGGTGCTGGACCCTGCGGTGATTGAGGATTTTTTCCTCGAGGGGCTTTCCCAGTCCCGCGACACAATCCTGCCCGTCTGTGAGTTGCACAAGGGTTTTAAACCCTTCGTCGAAGATACACTGCCGGAACTGCTACAGGGACGCCAGGGGCTGCTGGCACACCCCGGCGACTATCCCGCCTGCCCGAGAGCCGTCAGCGACCCTACCCTGCTGATGATAGGGCCGGAGGGTGGCTATATTCCCTACGAAATCGAGAAGGCTGCCGATGCAGGCTGTCGGATCGTCAGCCTGGGGCCGCGCATCCTGCGGGTGGAGAATGCGGTGGCCGCCCTGATTTCACAGCTGTTCTAGTGACGCGCCGAGAGGCCAGCCCGCTCGCGGCCGACCCCGGGGCCGGCAGGACACGGGGACCGGCACAGCGACCATAAGATGATCAGAAGCTGTAGCGAAGCTCCGCGCCGTACATGCGTGGGTTGGCAGCGTTCCAGCCGCCTACGCCGGCCGAGTCCACGATCGCAACACCGCCGACGATGTAGTCCTCGTCGGTCAGGTTGGTACCGAACAATGCACCCGTCCACTTACCGTCGCGGGATATCCAGTTGATACGCGCGCCCACATCGAACTGCTCGTCTTCCAGCCACAGGCCGGACGCACAGCTGGAGGCATCGAAACAGTATTCAATATCCTGTTTCACCATGGCCTGGACCCGTGGCGTGATCAGTCCGAACGGAGAGTCCCAGGTGTACTGAACGGCGAGGAAATAGGTGGCCTCAGGCAGCCTCGGCAGGTTCTCCCCGGAGCGATCGTTTGCACAGGAGTCGATCTGGATCAGCGTCAGGTCGAAGCGGTCGCAGCCGGCACCCGGGGTTGAACCAGGCTGTGCGACGGTCAGCAGAATGTCATCAAACTCCTTGATATCGCCGTCGTTGAAGGTGGCGTTGAACTGTATTTGCCAGTTGGCCGAGGGCAGCCAGGTTGTTTCAAACTCGATGCCGCGAATCGTCGATTTCGCCGCGTTCAGTGTCGCCGGCGCGGGCGACAGAATTTCCGGGTTGATCACGATCGTGGTGAGCTGGCGGTTGCTGTAGTCCGAATTGAACAGCGCGGCGTTCACCCGGAAGCGTCGGTCGAACAGGTCGAGCTTTACGCCCAACTCCCAGTTCTCCACTTCCTCGGGCTCAAAGGTTTCCAGGCGGCCCGTGGGCGCCTCTGACAAACCGCCGGACAGGAAGCCCTCGCTATAGGTCAGGTAGGCCGAACCGCCGTCTATCCAGCCGTTGGCATCGATCAGGTATTGCAGGCTGGCCATGATGTTGGTGTCGTCGTTGCTGATGCTGTCATCAAACGATTCCCGGAAGCCATATTCGAACGCCGGGTTGTACTCGAACACCGAACGATCTACCGAATACAGGCCGTTGGCGATAGGTGTCACCGAACCACCGTTGGCATCCAGCGTCTCCGGCACCAGGTCGAAGAACGAGAGCTTCATCTGCCGGTCTTCGGTGGTATAGCGCACGCCCAGGGTGCTGCGCCAGTTGTCTGTCCACGCCCACTCGAGCTGGGCGAAGGCAGCCAGCGCCTCGTTCTCAACCTCCCGGGCATCAGACTGGGAGTTCAGGACAAAGAAGCCCGCCAGGCCGGGATCGTAGGGACCCAGGAAACCCGTCGACTGCTGACCGGTGGTCTCCTCGCGGAAGTAAAACAAGCCTGCGACGTAAGTCAGGCGCTCATCGGCGGCGCTGCCGATCAACTGGAACTCCTGGCTGTACTGATCGGTATCCCGCTCGCTCCCCGCGGGGTGTGTGAACTGGGTGCGGTGTAACCAGGGCAGTGCGGTGTGGTCGAGGTCGTCGTCCTGTCCCGCCTTGGTGTTGCGATAGGCCGATATACTTTTAAACGTGAGATCCTCGTTGATCTCCCACTCGGCGTTCAGTGACACCATCTGTGTGGTCGCCTCGTAGCGGCCATCCAGATCCGAAATCACCTCCAGCGCATCACCGGCGTCAATATTGTCCTGGCAGAAATCGTCCAGCGTGCGACCTGTGGAGGGCGTTACCCCGATCTGGTCAAACAGCGCTGCCTGCCAGCCGGTCACACCGGGCACCAGCCTGCACTTCTGTGGCCGCGTGGTCTGGTCGGTATCGGTGTAGTTGAGCGCCAGATCCAGGGTCAGGCTCTCTGAGGCCAGCCAGCGGAACTGGCCGGTGGCATTAATACGGTCCTCATTCAGGGCGTCTGTGTCCAGAAAGCGGTTATCCACAAACCCGTCCCTGGAGATCGTGGACACGGAAAAGCGTGTCCAGAGTGTGTCAGTCAACGGAATGTTCAGGACACCGCCCACATCCAGCCGGTCGTAGTTGCCCACCCGTGTTTCCAGCGAGCCCTCAAAGCTGTCCATAGGCTTGTTGGTGGTAAATACCAGCGCACCGCCGGTGGTGTTCTTGCCAAACAGCGTGCCCTGGGGCCCGCGCAATACCTGCACAGACGCGACGTCCAGCAGATCGAGCATGGCCCCGTCCGGCCGACCGATGTAGACATCATCGATATAAATGCCCACCCCGGAATCGATATTCACTTCCGTATTGCGCTGGCCCACGCCGCGGATATAGATATTCGCCAGCGGCGCCGTACCGTTGGCCTGGTGCACGTCGATGTTCGGCGCCACCTCATTGAGGTCGCGCAGGTTACGGATACCGGCCTGGCGCATGGCCGTGGAATTAAAGGCGGTTACCGCCACCGGCGTTTCCTGGAGACTTTCCGCGCGTCGCCGGGCGGTAACGATGACCTCTTCAATGGCCCGCTCCTGGGCAGAAGAAAGCTGTGGCATAACGGGCAGGGCTGTGGCTGCAAGAGCCAGCGTCACGGCGCGACGCAGGGGCGTGCTTCGATACATCGGGCGACCTCATGTTTATTGTTATGGAGAGAACTTCCCTGCCCCGAAGAATAGACACAGCCCGACTGTCTGCGCAAGCGGTGTTTGCCCCCCTGCTGCGGTCGGCAGCCCGGGCGCGGCTGCAGGTCTCCCCTGCGAGTGCGGGCGGGGTGTATAAATTATCGAGCGGCGCGCAGAGCGCCGGAATGGATGGCGGCTGCCGGGCATAGCAGCCCGGCGCAGGGGAACGCCTCAGGCGCTGGCAACGCCCACCGGGCAGTCCACACCGGTGCCGCCAAGCCCACAGTAACCGCCCGGATTCTTGGCGAGATATTGCTGGTGGTAATCCTCGGCGTAGTAGAAAGGTCCGGCGGGTTCGATTTCGGTGGTGATGTCACCGTAACCGGCCTGACTGAGCTTTTCCTGGAATGCGAGCTTCGAGGCCTCCGCCGCTGCCCGCTGCGCATCGCTGTAGGTGTATATGCCGGAGCGATACTGGGTGCCCATGTCGTTGCCCTGGCGCATGCCCTGGGTGGGGTCATGGCCTTCCCAGAACGCCTTGAGCAAGCTCTCGTAACGGATGATGGCGGGGTCGTACACAACGAGCACGACCTCGTTGTGGCCGGTGCGACCGCTGCAGACCTCACGGTAGGTGGGGTTGGGCGTGTGGCCCGCCGCATAGCCCACTGCCGTGGTGTAAACGCCGTCCAGCTGCCAGAAAATGCGCTCCACGCCCCAGAAGCAGCCCATGCCGAACAGGGCGCGCTGCGCGGTTTCGGGGAAGGGACCCTTGAGGGGGCGGCCACTGAGGAAGTGCGCCTCCGCGGTCGGAATCGGGTCCTGCCGCCCGGGCAGGGCCTCGGCTGCGGTGGGAATGCTGGCGGGTTTGCGGCGAAAGAACATGGGCGACCTCCTCGATCGCCGTAGA
>JAZBPS010000461.1:0-1133 GCA_036353375.1 Halieaceae bacterium
AAGCGGCCGGAGCAGAAGCTGGCCATTGCGCGCGCGCTCACGGAACAGGGAGACTGGCTGCTCTGGCATGGCGCCCGCGAAGAGGCCATGTCCTCCTACGACAAGGCGTATATGGAACTTGTCGACATCGACGGTGCCGAAGAGGAATTGGCCAGTATGTTCGGGGAGCCCCGCGCGCTGCCGGCGCTGGAGGGGATCGACCATCTGCCCCGGCAGGCGGGCGCCCCGGGGGACAGCATCGCGACGCTGGAATTCGACGTCTCCGAGCGCGGGCAGGTGCTGCATCTGGACCGGCTCGACGATAACGATGCAATCGACGGCAGGACCAACCGGTTGATGCGGGAGTTGCGCAAAACGGTTTTCCGGCCCCGTATCGTCGATGGGAAACCGGTACCAACGGAGGGAGTAGTCCGCAATTATGTTATTGCAGACGGTGACTGAGCACAGAGCAGGCCTCGGCAGCGCTGCGGCCCTGTGCTGCCTGTGCCTGCTGCTGACCGGCTGCCCCAGCGCCAGCAATCCCACCACACCGCAGACGCCGTCGATGCCAAGCCCCTCCAGTGCGCCGCCTTCGCCGCCGTCCAGCTCGTCAGGTTCGCCCTCCAGCAGCCAGCCGAGCCAGCCCTCGTCGCCCTCCAGTTCGCCTTCTTCCCAGTCGCGCTCACAGAGCCAGTCGCAGGGCAGCCCGTCGCAATCCGAGGGCCAGCCCCGGAGCGAGGGACAGGCGCAGACCACCGGCGGCGGTACACCCGGGAGCCAGGGCAGCGACAGCGGCACTGCCGATTTCCCGACCGGGGAGTTCCCGGGCGGGGCCGATGAACAGACCGCGGACGCCGGCCAGTCCAGCGGCGCAGACGCAGGGGACAGCGGCGAGGCCGCGGGCGAGCCGGGCGAGCCCGGTTGGGGTGAAGCGCAGGGTGCCCCGAGCGACGCCCTGCCGGATATGACCGATGAGCAACCCACCATGGCCGAAGTAATGGCCGCCATGGAGGAGGCGATGAGCCAGGCGAGCGGCGGCAGTCCCTCCCGGGCCCAGGGCCAGCAGGGCGGCCAGCCGCCAGGAGACGGCCCCCCCGGCGGCGGGACCCCCGGAGGCGGGACCCCCGGAGGCGGGACCCCCGGAGGCGGGACCC
>JAZBPS010000462.1:0-1728 GCA_036353375.1 Halieaceae bacterium
CAAGAACTGCAGGGTGCAGGCGTATCCGTTCAGGAACCCCAACGGTGAGAAAGCCTACTGGCGTGATGTCGGCACCCTGGACTCGTTCTGGCAATCCAATATGGAGCTGGTCAGCACTACGCCCGAGCTCAACCTCTACGAAAAGGAGTGGCCACTGTGGACCTACCAGGAACAGCTGCCGCCCGCCAAGTTCGTGTTTGCTGACAAGGACCGCCGGGGCACAGCCCTGGACTCCATGGTGGCCGGCGGTTGCATTGTGTCGGGCAGCCAGATTCGCAACTCCGTCGTGTTTTCCCGGGTGCGCACACACTCCTATGCCAGCATAGAGAGTTCCGTGCTGCTGCCGGGCGCAGACATTGGCCGCAACGTCGTGCTGCGTAATGCGATAATCGACAGCGGCTGCATGATACCGGCGGACATGCGCATCGGCGTTGATCCGGAAGAGGACCGGGCCAACGGTTTCCGCGTAACAAAGAACGGCATTGTGCTGGTAACCCGCGGCATGCTTGGGCAAGCCGAGGGTATGATGTGAAGCACCGCCCTACATAGACCAAAACAGACACTCGCGATGGACATGAAAACAAGAACAATTGTGCGCACGGAAACATCGCCTTTTCAGGATCAACGGCCGGGTACATCCGGCCTGCGAAAAAAAGTCGATGTGTTTCGTCAACCCCATTATCTGGAGAACTTCGTTCAAAGCATCTTTAATGCGCTGTGTGGCAACGAAGGTGAAGAACAGTGCAGCGGCAAATCGCTGGTGATTGGCGGTGACGGCCGCTATTACAACCGCGAAGCCATCCAGCGCATACTCCCGGTCGCTGCCGGCAACGGCATCAGCCGCCTGATCATCGGCCGTGGTGGCTTGCTGTCCACACCCGCCGCCTCCTGCCTGATCCGAAAACACGGCACCGATGGCGGGATTATACTGTCCGCCAGTCACAACCCGGGCGGCCCCGACGGGGACTTTGGTATCAAGTTCAACGGCGCCAACGGCGGTCCGGCGCAGGAACAGGTCACCGAGGCCATCTATCGCCAAAGCCTGCAGATCGATCACTACCTCACCTGCAATATCGCCCCTCTCGACCTGGACCAGCCCGGCACCGTTGATATCGAGGGCATGCAGGTAGACATTGTGGATCCGGTTGCCGATTACGCCGACCTGATGGAAAGCCTGTTCGATTTCGAAGCCCTTGCAGAGATGCTGGGCGGCGGGCGTTTCCGCATGTGCTTTGATGCCATGCACGCGATTACGGGACCCTACGCCACAGAAATCTTTGAAAAACGCCTGGGGGCAGCCACCGGCACCGTGGTCAACGCCGAGCCACTGCCGGACTTCGGCGGCGGTCACCCCGACCCCAACCTGCTGCATGCGCGAACCCTGGTAGAGCTTATGAACGGCGATTCGCCGCCTGCGTTTGGTGCCGCATCAGACGGCGACGGAGACCGCAACATGGTGCTGGGACGCGGTGGCTACATCAACCCCTGTGATTCCCTGGCGGTGATTGTCGCGAATGCCCACCTGGTGCCGGGCTACGGCAGCCTCGCCGGCGTTGCCCGCTCGCTGCCCACCAGCCGAGCGGTAGACCGGGTCGCTGCCAAGTTGGGCATCGACTGCTATGAGACGCCGACGGGCTGGAAGTATTTTGGCAACCTGCTGGATGCGGGCCGCATCACTGTGTGCGGCGAAGAAAGCTTTGGCACCGGCTCCGACCACCTGCGAGAGAA
>JAZBPS010000463.1:0-1004 GCA_036353375.1 Halieaceae bacterium
AGCTCGGACACGGCGGTGATGCAGGCCAGGCGGTTGCTGCCGTTGACGTTGACGCCATCCGAGCCGCACACGCCCTCGCCGCAGGAGTGGCGGAAGGAAAAGGACTCGTCCTGGCGCTTGATCTCCAGCAGGGCGTCGCGCAGCATCATGCCGCGCTCCACCGCGACCTCGAACTCCTGCATGTACGGTTCGCTGTCGGTGTCCGGGTTGTAGCGGGAAACGATGAATTTCATTGTGGGCACCAATCAGTAGACGCGCTCTTTGGGCGGGAAGGTCGCGACCGACAGCGGCTTGGTCGTGACCGGCTTGAAGTCCATGCGATCGCCTTCGCGGAAGTACAGGCTGTGCTTCATCCAGTTGGCGTCGTCGCGCTCCGGGTAGTCCGGGCGGGAATGCGCGCCACGGCTCTCCCTGCGGGTGAGCGCGGAGGCGGCGATGGCCATGCCGCAGTCCATCAGGTTTTCCAGTTCCAGGGCCTCGATACGGCCGGTGTTGAACACCTTGGAGTGATCCTGCAGGCGCACCTCGGGCAGCTTGTCGCGCAGATCGCGCAGCTTTTCCACGCCCTCCGTCATGATCTCCTCGGTGCGGAACACGCCGGCATGGTCTTCCATGCACTTGCGGAACTCGTCGCGCAGCTCGCGCACCGCGATGCCCTCGCCCTGCTGGTCCCAGCGCTGCAGGCGCTGCATGGCGGCATCCACGCTGTCCTCGTTCATCGGGCGATGGTGGGTCTCCATGTTCTCCAGCACGTTCAGGCCGGCCGCGCGGCCGAACACCAGGATATCCAGCAGCGAGTTGCCCCCCAGGCGGTTGGCGCCGTGCACGGAGACGCAGGCGCACTCGCCCGCGGCGTACAGGCCGGGCACGATGTCCTCGCCGGTGCGTACCGGGGCCAGCACGCGGCCGTAACGGTCGGTGGGGATGCCGCCCATCATGTAATGCGCGGTCGGGAACACCGGCAGCGGTTCCTGCGCAGCGTCGACCCCGGCGAAGATCCGGCC
>JAZBPS010000168.1:0-2328 GCA_036353375.1 Halieaceae bacterium
CCCCCACCAGCTTGATCAGCTGTCGGGCGTTGGCCACGTCGTGGGCAAAGCCGGTGCGCGGCATGCCCAGCCCTTTGCGTGACAGCAGCTGCAGCGCCCGCAGCTTGTCGCGGCTGCGGCCCAGGGGAATGGATTCGGTGAGGCAGTACACGCCCATCATCTCGAACTGGCGAATCACCGCGGTGCCGTAGGCGGTGACCGAAGCGCCGATGCGCGGGATTACCGCGTCGAAGCCCTCCAACATTTCCTCTTTGTATACGATGCCCGGGCTGTCCGAGCTGATGTCCATATAACACTTGAGAATGTCGATGACCTGCACCTCGTGCCCGCGCTGCTCTGCCGCCTCGATCAACCGGCGGGTGGAATACAGCTTCGGGTTGCGTGACAGGATGCCGATTTTCATGGAGAACCTCTTGGTCAGCTCGTGGCTGATGTCGAATGAATGAAGCAGCGGGATAACACTGCGACGACCCTACTCGGGCGGGGTGCGGCTCAGGTAGGAGCGCGCCGGGTCCACGGTATAGCCCTGTTTCAGGGTAGTGCGGCCGAGCAGCATGCGAAACTTCATGGTCTCGCGGTCGGTTAATGTGATTTCCGCGGTAACTGCGGTATCGCCTATCAGGATAGTCGTTTCGATCACGTAGCGCAGTTCCGAGTGCCCGCCGGAGTCTCGCACCCGGCGCTGGTCCAGCACCGGGGCCTCGCATTCAGTGACCAGGCTGGTGTCGTACTGCAGGGGATGCATGGAGAAACGCACCCAGGTTTTGCCGTCGCGCTCGAAGGGCGCCAGGGAGAACGCGTGCAGGGCACTGGTGCGGGCGCCGGTATCGACTTTTGCCTTGATGGCGTCGATGCCCAGATCCGGCAGTGCCACCCATTCGCGCCAGCCCAGGGTGGCCTTGTCGGCACTACTCACCCGGTCGCGCCACCGAAAGGCCGCGGCCTATGGCGTAGTACTCAATGCCGAAGCCTGCCACGTAGTTGGGGTCGTACAGGTTGCGACCATCGATAATCAGCGGGCGTTTCATCAGTTTCTTCACTTGTTCGAAGTTGGGCGAGAAGAATGCCTTCCACTCGGTACAAATCACCAGGCAGTCGGCAC
Organism: Halieaceae bacterium; assembly: GCA_036353375.1. Classification (GTDB taxonomy): domain Bacteria; phylum Pseudomonadota; class Gammaproteobacteria; order Pseudomonadales; family Halieaceae; genus JANQIO01. The sequence continues at coordinate 1,103 of JAZBPS010000168.1, forward strand.
GCTTCAGGGCGTCTTCCTTGGTGTCACAGAGTATCAGGTCATCCCGCTCGCCATATTGCGCCCGGGCGTTGTCCATGGCTTCCGGGTCGTAGGCCAGCACCGTGGCACCCTGTGACCATAACACATCCAGCACATAGCCCGAGGGCGCTTCCCGCAGGTCGTCGGTGTTGGGTTTGAAGGCCAGGCCCCACACGGCGATGCGAAATTTCGAGAGGTCGGCCCCCAGGCAATTCAGCACCCGCTCGCCCAGCTTGTTTTTCTGGCGCTGGTTGGTGTCGTGCACCGCGGTGATGATGGGGGCAGACTGGCCGTGGTCCTTGGCCAGGTGCTTCAGCGCGCGGATATCCTTGGGAAAGCAGGAGCCGCCATAGCCCGCGCCGGGGTAGATAAACTGGTATCCGATGCGCGGGTCGGCGCCGATGCCCCGGCGCACGTGCTCGATGTCTGCCCCCACCGCCTCGGCGATGTTGGCCATCTCGTTGATGAAGCTGATCTTGGTGGCCAGCATCGCGTTGGCCGCGTACTTGGTCATCTCCGCCGAGCGCGGGTCCATGGTCATCAGCTTGTCGTGGTTGCGGTTGTAGGCCTGGTACATGATGCGCAGTTCGTCGATGGCCTGCTGGGATTCCGCACCGATAATGATGCGATCCGGCCGGGTGGCATCGGCCACGGCGGAGCCCTCTTTCAGGAACTCCGGATTGGAGACGACCTCGAAGGGAATTTTTTCGCCGCGCTTCTCCAGCGCGTTATTAATGGCCTGCTTGACCTTGTCGGCGGTGCCCACGGGCACCGTGGATTTGATGATCACCAACTTGCGCTCGGTCATCTCCTCGCCGATGGTACGGGCCACCTCCAGCACATAGCTTAAATCCGCTGCGCCCTGGTTATCCGAGGGGGTGCCCACGGCGATAAACAGGTAGGTTCCGGCGCGCACCGCCACGCCGGCATTGTCGGTGAAGCTCAGCAGCTTGTTGTCGATGCCCTCGCGCATCATGTGCTCAAGCCCGGGCTCGTAGAAGGGCACTTCACCGGCTTTCAGCGCCTTCACCCGCGCCTTGTCCACGTCCATGCAGATGACCTTGTGGCCCACGTCCGCCATCACCGCCGCCTGCACCAGCCCCACATAACCGCTGCCGAATACGCTGATATCCATCGGGTTGTCCCGCTGCCTCGAAAAATCGCGAGTTTATGTCAGCCATGTTACAGCAATGCTAAATTTCAAGGCG
>JAZBPS010000169.1:0-2437 GCA_036353375.1 Halieaceae bacterium
CCTTTGGCAGCCAGCGTCCCGCGCTCGCCGCCGGCGGCGGCAACCGCTGCCTCGGCCTCGCGCAGGGCGGCGTCGGTGTCGCCGGCATCCGCCAGAGCTTTGATGAAATTGCAGCGCACCTCGAACTCTGCAGGATCCTGTGCCAGTACCTGGCGGTAGAGTTCGAGCGCCGCGCGCACGTGGCCGCGATGGTGCAGCAATGCGCCCAGGTTGGTGAGAATATTGATAGCGTTGGGGTTGAGCACCTGCGCCCGCCGCAGACTGTGCTCAGCATGGTGCAGGTCGCCGCTTGCCAGGTGGGTCATCCCCAGTTCGGCGTGCACCTGCGCATGGTCGGGCGCGAGCGCGACTGCCGTTGTCAGCAACTGCAGCGATTGCTGCAGCCGGCCGCGAGTGCGCGCCAGAACGCCCCGCAGCCGCACGGCCTGCAGGTGATCGGGCTGCAGTTCCAGAACCCGCGCATAGTGCCGGTCAGCCGCCGGCAGCCGACCGGCCTGATGATGATCCATCGCCAGTTCCAGCTGCTGCCGGACCAGAAGCGTGTTGTCAGACGGTGCGTCCTGCATGTTCAAGTTCAGCGCTGGGTCGTAGGTCCATGCTAGGGCGGCTGCCCCGCCACAGGCTGGCTCAGGCCGCGAACAGGTAGTCGCCCGCAATGCGCACTGATTCTTCCCACAGCCGGGCCGCCTGGGCCGTGTCGCGCATGCGGCTGTCGGGCACCAGCGGATTGCAGTCCGCAAAATAATGACCGCTGGTCTGCGTCAGCGCTGGTGCGGTTGCCACGTAAGTTTGGGTACCTGCCCCGGCCTCGACGGATTTCATAAAGGTCCAGCCAATCAGCTTGGCCGCTATCCGTTGCCACAACGGAAAATAGCGCCCCAGGTTGGTATCGATAACGCCCGGGTGAATCGCGTTGGAGGTGGCGGCGGTGTCGGCCAGCCGTTGCGACAACTCCAGCGAAAACAGGCCGTTCGCCAGCTTGGATACGCCATACATGCCCCACGGCGTGTAGTCGCGCTCGCCTGACAGGTTGCTGAAGTCGATGCCCGTTTCCGGTGCAAATTCGTAACCGCTGCTGCTCACCACCACGATGCGACCTTGCGCGGCTGCCTGTACCTGCTCGAGTACATAGCTGGTGAGCGTGAAGTGGCCAATATGATTGACGAAAAACTGCTTCTCGATACCGTTTACCTGCTCCAGCTCGGGCAGCGCCATGATGCCGGCATTCAGAATCAGCATGTCGAGCGGCATGCCCAGATCACGCACTGCCTGACCGCAGGCGGCGACGGAGGCGAGGTCAGTCAGTTCGCAGGCCACCGGGATGGCGGCACCTGCCACCTCGGCACACGCGGCCTGGGCTTTTTCCAGCGACCGGGCGGCGCCGATCACGGTGGCGCCGCGCAGGGCCAGCACCCGCATGGTTTCGAAGCCAAGCCCCGAGTTGCAGCCGGTGATGAACGCAGTCTTGCCGGTCAGGTCGATGCCCTCGGTCACTTCAAGTGCGGTGGAGTCCGGCCCGAAGGGGCTGATTGGCACGCCAGCCGGGCGTTCGCCCGATTGCGCATCGGGATTGCCGCAGCCGGGCAACGTGGCAACTGCCGCAGCACTGGTTGCGCCAGTCAGCAGTTGGCGACGATTAATAGGGGTGCTCATGTCAGGTGCCTCGTTCAGTCAGTTGTTCTACCCACCCGGATTCGAGCAGGTAGTGATGCAGCAGTCGGGTCGGGCCACTGAACTCCAGTGTATCCAGTGTCACGGCCTTGCACTCGTCGGGTACCTTAACCCAGTCGCTACCAATACCGACCGACTGAATGTGCTGGCGAAATCTCTCGCAGCTCATTGGCTGGACATAGACGCGCACGTCATCCGCATACAGCCGGCCAGTGGCCTCCAGCAGGCCTCCCGAGCTATTGACGTAGAACTGCTCCGACAACAGCATCGCAAAGGTCGAAATGCCCATCACGAAGCGCAGCGGGCAGCGAGTGTAGCGGCGCAGGTAGTCGGTAACCGTGTAGCTTTGCCGCAACCCTGTCAGCAGCACCCACTCATCCTGGGCGATCAGCTGGCGCAGATGAGCTAGGTTCTGATCCTCGTCGCTGCCCAGCGTGGCATGCACGCTGCTCACACTGAACTCTGTCAGAAACAGCGGTGGTTTGTCCAACTGCGCGCCTTCCTGCAGCAGGCAGGCATCGGCGGCTGCAAAGGTGGTGGAGTCAATCGCGGACGAATAGCGGGTGGAGGTGCGCTTGATGACGACCGCGCGTTTGCGCAATACCTCATTGGGCGGCGCATGATGACCGCTGCGTCCAAACAGGACGGCCTTGGCGAGACCGCTGCGAATCATCGCCATGCCGGTGCGCGCCGGGTCACTGTCGGTAAATGCGGGACCGCTCACGTCGGCCACATCGACTTCGATGCGCCCGAAGCCCAGTCCGTC
>JAZBPS010000170.1:0-31423 GCA_036353375.1 Halieaceae bacterium
ACTTGAAGGTCGCCTCGAGATCGTCGTTCCAGTCACCCGACTCAACGATACTGGTCATCGTGTCGCCATGTTCACTGTGCATGTAAGACAACAGTGCCGATTCGAAGGCGCCGATCTTGTCGACTTCCACGTCTTGCAGGTAGCCGTTGTTTGCCGCGTACAGCAACACGCCCATTTCAGCCACCGACAGCGGTTCGTACTGCTTCTGTTTCATCAGTTCGGTGACACGCTCACCCTGGTCAAGCTGCGCCTTGGTAGCTTCGTCCAGATCGGAGGCGAACTGCGAGAAAGCCGCCAGTTCACGGTACTGGGCGAGCGCAGTACGAATACCGCCCGAGAGTTTCTTCATGATCTTGGTCTGGGCAGCGCCACCCACACGAGATACCGAGATGCCCGCATTCATGGCTGGCCGGATACCCGCGTTGAACATGTCACTTTCGAGGAATATCTGGCCGTCCGTAATCGAGATCACGTTGGTGGGTACGAAGGCCGACACGTCACCGGCCTGCGTTTCAATCACCGGCAATGCGGTAAGCGAACCTGTTTTGCCTTTCACTTCGCCGTTGGTGAACTTCTCAACGTAGTCAGCGTTGACGCGGGCCGCGCGTTCCAGCAGGCGGGAGTGCAGGTAGAAAACATCACCGGGGTAGGCTTCGCGGCCGGGCGGACGACGCAACAACAGCGAAATCTGGCGGTACGCAACCGCCTGCTTTGACAGGTCGTCGTAGATAATCAGCGCATCTTCGCCACGGTCGCGGTAGTACTCGCCCATGGTGCAACCGGCAAAGGGCGCCAGGTACTGCATGGACGCAGGGTCTGAGGCGTTGGCAGCCACCACAATCGTGTGGTCCATCGCACCGTTTTCTTCAAGCTTGCGCACCACGGCGGCGACAGACGACGCTTTTTGCCCCACCGCCACGTAAATGCACTTAATGCCTGTGTTTTTCTGGTTGATGATGGCATCGATGGCGATCGCCGTCTTACCGACCTGGCGGTCACCAATAATCAGCTCACGCTGGCCGCGGCCAATCGGCACCATGGCGTCGATGGCTTTCAGGCCAATCTGCACGGGCTGGTCTACCGACTGACGCGCAATAACCCCGGGCGCGACTTTCTCCAGCGCATCGGTCATGGCCGCGTTAACAGGGCCCTTGCCGTCAATAGGGCTACCCAGCGCATCCACAACCCGGCCCTGCAATTCCGGACCTACCGGCACCTCGAGGATCCGGCCGGTGCAACGGCAGGTCTGTCCTTCGGCCAGGCTCTTGTAGTCGCCGAGGATCACGGCGCCCACGGAATCGCGCTCGAGGTTCAGGGCCATGCCATAGACGCCGCCTTCGAATTCGATCATCTCGCCATACATGACCTCGTTAAGGCCATGGATCCGGATGATGCCGTCGCTGACGGACACGATGGTGCCCTCGTTGCTCGCCTCGGTGCGTATCTCAAGCTGCTCGATACGCTGCTTGATGATTTCACTGATCTCGGATGGATTCAGTTGCTGCATGCTGGGTTCCTCAATACTTGGTCCTGAACGCTCAGGAATTCATGGCCTCGGACAGCTTGTTCAGCCGGCCGCGCACCGACCCGTCTATCACCAGGTCGCCGGCGCGAATCAGTACGCCGCCCAACAGGGACTCGTCGACCTCGGTGGCAACGTTAACGTCGCGCGCCAGTTTTTTGCTCAATACAGATGTCAGGGTCGCCTGGGCCTCACTGGCAACGGGGTAGGCAGATACCACGGTCACATCGACGCTGCGCTCCTGTTCCGCTTTCAGTGCGGTGAAGAGCAGATTGATTTCCGCCAAAAGGGACAGGCGCTTGTTCGCCGCCAGCACCTTGATGAAATTGCCCTGCTCCGCGTCCAGCGCGTCACCGCACAGCTCAATCACCATCGCGGCGAGTGCCTCTGACGTGTGCTCGGGGCTGCTGAGTACGGCAGCGACACGTGGGTCAGCACAGACAGATGCCGTCGTCGCCAGCGCGGCGGACCAGCTGTCGAGTGCATCCCTGTCGCGTGCGTACTCAAAGGCTGCGCGGGCGTAGGGTCGGGCCAGGGTGCTCAGTTCCGCCATATCAAAGCTCTGCCGCGAGCTTGTCAACCAGCTCGCTGTGGCGTTGCATATCGATTTCGGCGCCCAGGATTTTCTCGGCACCGCTCAGGGCAAGCGCCGCTACCTGGCCGCGAAGCTGTTCGCGCGCGCGATTGACTTCCTGTTCGATTTCCGCCTGTGCCGCCTCTTTCAAGCGGTCGCCTTCCTCGCGCGCCTGCTGCTTGGCTTCCTCGACAATCTGGTTAGCGCGCTTGTTGGCCGATTCCAGAATGCCCGCAGCTTCTTCCTTGGCTTCTTTCAGGCGCTCTACCGCTTTCTCCTGCGCCAGTTCAAGATCGTGGCTGGCACGATCGGCGGCGGCGAGTCCGTCGGCGATTTTATCTGCACGCTCCTGCATGGCCGCGATAATTGGCGGCCATACATATTTCATGCAGAACAGAACAAACGCGGCAAAGGCCAGCGTCTGTCCTATCAGCGTAAGATTCAGATTCACGCTTCGCTCCTCACAGTAGTGCTGTGTTTCGTGGGCAGATCAGGCAGGGCGGAGACTCCGGCACAAGGCCGCTCCGCCGCCACCGAACAGCGATTAACCGGCCACAACGAAGATCAGGTACATCGCGATACCGACACCAATAATGGGGATAGCGTCCACCAGGCCTGCGCCCAGGAAGAAGGTCACCTGCAGCTTGGGCGCCAGTTCCGGCTGACGCGCAGAGCCTTCAATGAGCTTACCGCCCAGCAGGCCTACACCTATGGCAGCACCCAGGCCGCCGAGGCCCATCATGATTGCTGCTGCGACGTAAATCAGTTCCATGGTTTTCTCCTAGTTAAAGGTTTGCAACGTGGGTAAGAAATTAGTGATCTTCGTGGGCCATGCTGAGGTAAACCACCGTCAGCACCATAAAGATGAAGGCCTGCAGGGTAATGACGAGTATGTGAAATATCGCCCAGCCGATCTGCAACAAGCCCGCGGGGGCCATCCACATGACCCCGGCGCTGTACAGCGCTGCGATCAGGATAAATATCATCTCGCCCGCGTACATGTTTCCGAACAACCGCAGGCCCAGGGAAAACGGCTTCGCCAGCAGGCCCACAGTCTCCATAAACAGGTTGATAGGAATGAATACCGGGTGCTCGAAGGGATGCAGGGTCAGTTCCTTGACAAACCCTGTGCCCTTTATCTTGATCGAGTAGAACAGCATCAACATGAACACGCCGATTGCCATGCCCATCGTGATGTTAGGGTCGGTAGACGGCACAACTTTCTGGTACTCAACACCCAGCAGAAGCATCAGTTCAGGGATCCAGTCCACGGGAACAAGGTCCATCAGGTTCATCAGGAACACCCAGACAAAAATTGTCAGCGCCAGCGGCGCGACCAGGGGGTTCCTGCCGTGAAAGGTGTCTTTCACCGTATTGTCCACGAACTCCACAATCATCTCGGCGAAATTGATGAAGCCGCTGGGAACACCACTGCTGGCCTTCCTGGCGACGCGGTAAAACAGGGTGCAGAAGACGATACCAAGACCCAGCGACCAGAACATGCTGTCAACATGGATCGCATTGAATCCCATGGCAGCGGCCTCTTCACCGCCGTGTGCCATGGTCCACATGCCACCCTCGGGCACAACCGTACCGTCGTAACGAACGGTACCGGCCGGCAACTTGCCGTAGGTCAAGTTGGTCAGATGGTGGACGATGTACTCGGAGACTGTGGGTCCGCCTGCGGCCGTTGATGCCATTACTACCTATCTCTTTTCCGCTTGCTCGCTATCGCGAGGTGTCTGAATTTGACCGGGTACCTGGAGCACGCAAAATGTCAGGCGCGCGCTGTACCCTGTCCATCGGGAAGGGCGCTTGTGGCCACCTTCCCGGAAGGCTTTGTGCAGGCCTTCCAAACCGTTTCCGTGCTTTTTTCAGGTTCCGCTTTTGCGGCCTGTGGGCCGGTAGCGCACTAACCACCAGGCCCCTGCAATCTGTATCGCAAGCATTGAACCGAAACCTGCGAACACTGCGAATCCGCTGATCGGACGCAGCCCTGCGAATACCAGGGCAAACCCCGCAACCGACAGCAGATACTTGCCGATTTCTGCTGCATAACCGGCGCGCACCGAGTGTCTTACCCGTTGCGCACCCTGCCAGCGGAACACGCCGCGAGCAAACCACCAGTGGGGGATAACCGCGACAAGGCCACCGGCAGCAAACGACTGCGCGTATATGGCGTGCCAGCCGCTCAGTACAAGTGCGACCGGCACCAGAACCACCAGTTGGAACAGGGTGATGCGATACACCGGCGGCCGTTCGATACGGGCCCCGCGCCCAGCCTCACCCAAGTAGCTGTGCACCGATCTGGTCGACGTCGCGCGGGACGGCACAACCGCTGGTTTTGCCCTGGCCACTCGAGCCGCATGCAGCAAAACGGTAGCCCCTCTTCAAGGCGCGCGCATTATAGGGCCAATGCCTCACCGGTTCAACCGAATTGCCGGCGAGCGGGCAATTCGCGGGGGTTTTGCCTGCACGTTGCCGTAAGATCGCGTCACGTTCGCGCTGTAACAGCCCTCAAAAAACTCCATGTAGTGTTTTATTTTTCTCACAACAACTACATATAGTGGCACTGGGATTATTTGATGTGACTGAGGATGCCATCGAGCTCATCCAGCGAGCTGTAGGACAAAACCAGTTTGCCCTTGCCTGACGCCGCGTGCTGAATCTGGACGCGGGTGCCAAGCTTCTCGGACAAGTCATCCTGCAATTTACGGACATTGGGGTCCTGGGAGACAGGTTTTTTGGGCGCGCGGTTTTTGGCAGCCAATAGCTGTCTCACCAGGCTCTCCGTCTGCCGCACCGACAGGCCTTTCGCCACCACGCTGCGGGCGGCCGCCGACTGCTCGTCCTGCTCAAGCCCCAGCAACGCCTTGGCGTGGCCCATTTCGATATCGCCGTGTTCCAGCAATGTGCGCACATCGTCACGCAGGCTCATAAGCCGCAACAGGTTGGCTACAGCACTGCGGCTTTTGCCCACCGCCTCGGCGACCTGTTGCTGGGTCAATTCAAACTCTTGTTGCAGGCGCTGCAGGGCCAGCGCCTCCTCCACGGGGTTGAGATCCTCGCGCTGGATATTTTCGATCAGTGCCATGGCGATCGCCGCTTCGTCAGGGACATCGCGAATCTGTGCGGGTATCGAATCCAGTCCCGCCAACTGGGTCGCACGCCAGCGACGCTCGCCGGCGATAATTTCATACTTGCCGTTTTCCACCGGACGCAGAACGATGGGCTGCATAACGCCCTGGGCCTTGATGCTGTCGGCAAGTTCCTGCAGTGTTTCCGGGTCTATATCGCGACGCGGCTGGTACTTGCCCCTGCGAATCAGGTCAACGGGAACGTCACGCAGTTCTGTACCGGCGGGTTTATCCCCTTCCTGACTTGTTGCCTCTGCAGAGCTGGCGCCCAGCAGGGCGTCCAGCCCGCGCCCGAGTCCGCGTTTTTTTGCTGCCATTTAATCCTGCTCCGTGAAACTCTCTGCCAGTACTGCTCCCGTGATTGCCATGGATGCCGGTAGCTCGCCTGTTTCACGGCGAATAATTTCACCGGCGAGGGCGAGATACGCCTGCGCACCGCGGGAGCGTGGATCATAGTGCATGGCGGCCTGACCGAAACTGGGCGCTTCAGCCAGACGCACATTGCGCGGGATAACGGTGCGATAAAGTTTATCGCCGAAATGGGATTTGAGTTGCGCTGATACATCGTTGGTCAGACTGTTGCGCGGATCGTACATGGTGCGCAGCAAGCCGACGACCTCAAGCTGGGGATTGACCGAAGCAGCAACACGGGAAATGGTATCCATCAATGCGGTGAGTCCTTCCAGCGCGTAGTACTCGCATTGCATGGGGATCAGCACGCCGTCTGCTGCTACCAGACCGTTCAGGGTCAGCATGTTCAATGACGGCGGGCAGTCTATGAGTACAAAGTCATACTGGTCTGCCGCGAGGCCCAGGGCGTCGCGCAGGCGTGCCTCCCGACCAGGCGCATCAATCAGCTCTACCTCTGCTGCCGTGAGGTCACCGTTTGCTGGCAGCACGTGGTAGTCGCTGTCGCCAGCCTTGCAGCGGACCTGTTCCACGGTGCGTTCCTGCACCAGCACATCGTAGATCGAGTACTCCAGCGCATACTTGTCCACGCCGCTTCCCATGGTGGCGTTACCCTGGGGATCCAGGTCAACCAGCAACACGCGCTGTCGCATGGCGGAGAGGGATGCAGCCAGATTTACACAGGTGGTCGTTTTGCCCACACCGCCTTTCTGGTTTGCTATTGCGTAGATTCTGGTCACACCAGCTCCTGCTTCTCTACCCGTGACAGCACCACCAGGTGCCTTTGTTCATCCAGGCCTGGCACCGCCAGTGCGTGAACACTCTCCAACCTTGTCCTGCTGTCGATGGCATTGAGTTCCTGCTCTGTCACGCCACCTTTCATCGCCAGAAAATGTCCACCTTGTACGCAAAGGTGATAGCAGGTCTTCGACATTTCACCCAACGATGCAAACGCACGGGACAAAACCAGATCGTAGGGTCGCCCGGGCCGTAAACGTTCTGCGCGTGAATGCAGGATGGTCATGTTATCCAAGCCCAGTGCGGTTTTCACCTGAAAAAGAAACCGGGTCTTCTTCGAGTTACTGTCCAGTAAATCGAGGTATAAATCCGGTCGCAGTATGGCTAATGGGACGCCTGGAAGACCGGCGCCGGTACCAACATCAATGCCGCGGTTTGCACCTGCAGGCAGAAAGGGAACGATGGCAGCACTGTCCAGCAGGTGGCGCTGGACCATGGACACAGGCTCGCGAACAGCGGTCAGGTTGTAGGCCCTGTTCCAGTGCTGCAGCAATGCCAGATATTCGAGCAACTGCGCCTGCATCTGCGCAGACGCGGCCACGCCGAGCTCCAACAATCCGGCTGCCAATGTCTCGGCAACCGTGTCCGGCAGTTCCACCGGGATCAGGCAATCTGACGCCGGGCAGCGTCGTACTTTTTGAGGTAAATGAGCAGCAGCGACAAGGCGGCGGGTGTCACACCCGGAATCCGGGAGGCTCGCGCCAGTGTTGCGGGTCGCGCCTCAGAGAGCTTCTGCCTGAGTTCATTGGAGAGCCCGTCAATACCATGATAATCAAGGTCCGCCGGCAGCGGCGTCTCTTCCTGGCGCTGCAAACGCAGGATCTCTTCCTGCTGGCGGTCGATGTAACCTGCGTATTTGGCCTGGATCTCCACTTGCTGGCTCACGCTGGGGTCTGTTTGCGTGTCACCGAGCGCGTGACTGATATCGCTATGGGTGATCTCGGGACGTCGCAACAACTCCATGGCCGAGTACTCCCGGGCCAGGGGTTTGCCCAGCGCGGGCTGCAAGCGCTGCGCAACCTCGCTGCCCGGCTGTACAACTGTTTTTTCCAGTCGTACCTGCTCGCGCTCAATAGCCTCGCGTTTAATTGCGAAACGTCGCCATCTCTCGTCGTCTACCAAACCCAGCTTGCGTCCTTGTTCAGTCAATCGCAGGTCAGCATTGTCCTCGCGCAACAGCAGGCGGTACTCCGCCCGTGACGTGAACATCCGATAGGGCTCCTGGGTTCCCAGCGTAATCAGGTCATCCACCAGCACACCGATGTACGCCTCATCCCGTCGCGGGCACCAGGCCGTTTCCCCCCGGCACGCCAGCGCGGCATTCAATCCGGCCAACAAGCCCTGCGCGGCGGCTTCCTCATAACCGGTGGTGCCGTTAATCTGGCCTGCGAAATACAGGCCTGGAACCGCGCGGGTCTCCAGTGAGTAGTGCAGGTCGCGTGGATCAAAAAAATCATACTCAATTGCATAGCCGGGACGCGTGATGTGCGCCTGCTCAAAGCCAGCGATGGAGTGCACCATGTCCACCTGCGTCTCGAAAGGCAGGCTGGTGGATATGCCGTTGGGATACAGCTCGTTGCAGCGCAGACCCTCCGGCTCCACAAATACCTGATGGGAATCCTTGTCCGCAAACCGGTGCACCTTGTCTTCCACAGAGGGACAGTAGCGCGGCCCGGTTCCCTCGATCACACCGGTAAACATGGGAGACCGATCCAGGCCGCTGCGTATGATGTCATGGGTGCGAGGGTTGGTATGGGTAATCCAGCAGCAGCGCTGTTCGGGATGCTCGTCGGCCGAACCCATGAATGACATGACTGGCCTCGGCTCATCACCCCACTGCTCCTGCATGACGCCAAAGTCCACCGTACTGGCATCGATTCGCGGCGGCGTGCCCGTTTTCAGTCGCTCTACCCGGAAAGGCATCTCTCGCAGTCGCTGGGCCAGGGCAATCGCCGGGGGGTCACCGGCACGACCACCGGCGTGATTATCAAGGCCGATGTGGATCTTGCCGCCCAGAAACGTCCCGGTGGTAAGAACAATCGCCCGGGCATGGAATGTGAGGCCGATCTGCGTACGCACACCGACCGCGCGCCCGCCCTCCAGAATCAGGTCGTCTACGGCTTGCTGGAAAATCCGCAAGTTGGGCTGACCTTCAAGAATCTCGCGAACGGCGTTGCGGTACAGCACCCTGTCCGCCTGCGCGCGCGTGGCGCGAACGGCTGGCCCTTTGCGGGAATTCAGAACACGGAACTGAATACCGGCGCGATCCGTTGCACGCGCCATGGCACCGCCGAGGGCATCAATTTCCTTTACCAGATGGCTCTTGCCGATGCCGCCAATGGCCGGGTTACAGGACATTTGTCCCAATGTATCAATGCTGTGCGTCAGCAGCAGGGTGCGACAACCCATGCGCGCCGCTGCCAGGCTGGCCTCGGTACCCGCGTGACCGCCACCGATGACGATAACGTCAAACCTGTTTGTATCTGTGTGTCCTGTGGCCATGGCGAAACTCATTGCGGCGGGGGCCGTGATCGGGCGGAGGATTATAATGACTTAGCGGGAGCTGTTCAAAAAATATGCAGTGTGCAGGGAAATCTTTTCGCGGCTGACGGCATTCCTGAAATTATTAAATAGAGTACTTATATATATATAAGAAGATATATAAGGATAAATACTGTAGTTAATAGGCTCCCTTGTATCGGTGAATATCTCCGATTTCCCTATTTAAATGAATAACTTGGCAGAGGGATAAGGCTGCGGAAAAGGCCTGTGGTTGCCGGGTACTGGCGGCGCATAAGCCGTGTATGGATCCACGCATCACTCAGTGCCTGAACCCGGCGCGGTATTCACGCTGCAGTTCATACACAGGTCTTTGACAGGCTAAGGGGCATTGTTCGGGAAATAGCAGGGACCTGTGCGGAACGTGGCAGTGACCTGTGTGCAGCCTGGGGATAGTCGCTGGGCTACTTACCAATACAAAAACTGGAAAAGATCTCTCCGAGTAACTCATCGGCGCTCATCACCCCGGTGATTTCTCCCAGCGTGTCATGTGCATCGCGGAGGTCCTGTGCCAGCAATTCGCCTGCGGCCAACTGCGTCTCCGCCGCAGCCAGCAAGGCAGCGCTGCGCTCCAGCGCATCGATATGGCGCCTGCGCGCGCTGAAACCGTGCTGCTCGACACCGGTGAAGCCCATGACCTGCTTGAGATGTGTCTTCAGGATGTCGAGTCCCTGCCGCTCTCTGGCGGACAAAGTGACCACAGTCAATTCATCCTGTTGCGAGAGCCCGGGCGCTTGACCGGAAAGATCACACTTGTTGTGAATGATGGTTACCGCGGTACGGCTGCCTTTTTCCTCAAGTAACTGCTGCAGGTTCGCGTGCTCCTCGCGTGCGCTGTTTTCGCAGGCGGCATCGATTACCAGTAGCAGATGGTCCGCATCGTCCATTTCCCGCCAGGCCCTGATAATGCCTTCCTGCTCAACCGGGTCGTCGCTATCGCGCAGACCGGCGGTATCAACAATGTGCAGGGGCATACCGTCAATCTGGATATGCTCCCGTAGCACGTCGCGGGTGGTGCCAGCGACAGCGGTGACAATGGCAGTGTCCTCGCCGCTAAGCGCATTCAACAGACTCGACTTTCCGGCGTTTGGGCGGCCGGCGATGACCAGTTTCATCCCATCTCGCAGCAGTTTTCCCTGCCGCGCAGTGTCCAGCACCTCCTGAACCGCCTGTTGCAGGTTTTTCAGTCGGTCGCGCACAGCGCCATCCTGCAGGAAGTCGATCTCCTCATCGGGAAAATCAATCGCAGCTTCTACATAGACGCGCAGGCTGACTATATCCTCGATAAGGGCGTTTATACGCCGGGAGAAGTCTCCTTGCAGTGAACGGTTCGCGCTGCGCACGCCCGCCTCGGTGGTAGCGGTAACCAGATCGGCAATAGCCTCCGCCTGGGCGAGATCCAGCTTGTCGTTGAGAAATGCGCGCTGACTGAATTCTCCCGGTTCCGCTGCGCGTGCGCCCAGCCGAAGGCACTCTCTCAGTACCAGGTCGAGTACCGCAGAGCCGCCATGTCCCTGTAGCTCCAGGACGTCCTCGCCTGTAAAGGAGTGCGGCCCCTGGAAGAACAGGGCGATACCGGTGTCCAGGGTTTCTCCCTGTGCATCGCGGAAATGACTGAAGCAAGCTCTGCGGGCGGTGATTTGCCGACCTGTGATACTCGCTGCTATTGCCTGGGCACGTGGCCCCGAGACGCGCACGATGCCAACGCCGCCCGTGCCGGGCGCTGTGGCGATGGCAGCAATGGTGTCCCCTGCAAGCGCTGACCGCATGCCTGTCTAGGCCGCGGCGGCAGCCTTTTCGATCTGCCGCGTGATAAACCACTGCTGGGCAATCGACAGCAGGTTGTTGGTCACCCAGTACAGGACAAGTCCCGCGGGGAACCAGAGGAAGAAGAACGTGAATACGATGGGCATCCATTGCATCAGCTTTGCCTGCATGGGATCTGGCGGGGGCGGTGCCAGCTTTTGTTGGAACCACATACTCGCACCCATGATCAGCGGCAGGATGAAATACGGGTCCATTACGGACAGGTCATCAATCCAGCCGAAGAAAGGTGCCTGGCGCAGTTCCACGCTTTCCATCAGTACCCAGTAAAGTGCAATAAACACGGGCATCTGTACAAGGATGGGAAGACAGCCGCTGAGGGGATTGATCTTCTCCTTACGGTAAAGCGTCATCATCTCTTGCGATTGTTTCTGTTTGTCATCCGGGTAGCGTTCGCGGATCGCCTGAATCTTCGGGCCCACGTTACGCATTTTCGCCATGGAGCGGTAGCTGGTGGCGGAAAGCTGGAAAAACGCCGCCTTGATCAGCACGGTAAGCAGGATAATGGCGACACCCCAGTTCCCGACAAAGCTATAGATCTTGATCAACAGCCAGAACAGGGGTTGGGCAATCCACCACAACCATCCGTAGTCGACGCTCAGGTCCAGGTACTCGGATATTTCCGCCAGCCTGTATTGATCCTTGGGTCCGGCATAGAAGTCTGCGCCCACGCTCGCGCTGGCGCCCGGATCTACCACGGTGGCGGGAGATACGAAGCCGGCGATATTGAACCCCGCGGGCGTCACCCGGGTACTGTAGCTGTGTGTGAGTGCCGGGTTGGGGATCCAGGCGCTGAGGAAGTAGTGCTGGATCATGGCTATCCAGCCACCGCTGATTTTTTCCTTGAGGGGCTTTTCAGCCATATCTTCAAAATCGAACTTGGCGAAGCGCTCGTCCGGAAGTGTCGTCGCGCTGCCAAGGAAGGGAACCATACCCATGCCGCTGGCCAGTTCAGAGGAAGGATCTTCGCTGGCGTCGCGTTTTATCTGGCCGAACATGTTGGCTTGCCAACGAGCATCCGACTGGTTGTCAATCAGGTACTCGACGCGAATAAGGTAGTCCCCGCGCGTGAAGATGAAGCGTTTGGTGATACGCACCTCGGTACCCGCTTCTGCTACGAGGTCAACGGTGAGCGTTTGTTCGCTATCAAGGTCGTGTTCGGTTTTGCTGCTGCGGTAGCGTGCTCTCGATGCAGTATCAATACCGTCGCGGCCTATCAGGCCGCTCTGGGCGACATACGTGCGGCGCTGGTTATCTTCCAGCAGCAGGAAAGGTATCGCCGGGTTATCCAGGCGCGCCGGATAGTCTGACAGCGCGACTTCCGTGATGTCGCCGCCGTTGAGGTCGATGCGAACGCGCAGTACGTCGGTGTTTACGGTAATGCTGCGAGATGCTGCGGGTGTTGCGGATTTCGCAGTAGGAGTATCAACCGAGGGAATTTCGCCCGCTGCGGGTATTGTGGTGTTTGAGGGTGCCGCGAAGGATGGGTCCGGCAGGTCAGACGCAGGATCTGCCGGGTTGCCATTGGTAATAGCCGCAGCGGGAGCCAGCGGTTCCGGCAGGCGTGCTTCTTTGAATGCCACCCACTCGGTGAGCAGCATGAAAGACAGTACGGCTATTGTGCCGATCAACAGCGAACGCGTCAGGTCCATAATCAATAATTGTCTCTGGAGTCAGTAGGCACCGGATCCAGTCCACCCGCATGCCATGGATGGCAGC
Organism: Halieaceae bacterium; assembly: GCA_036353375.1. Taxonomy (GTDB): domain Bacteria; phylum Pseudomonadota; class Gammaproteobacteria; order Pseudomonadales; family Halieaceae; genus JANQIO01. Next base: position 12,542 of record JAZBPS010000170.1, read on the forward strand.
GCGACAGACGTTTCAGGGTTAGCAGGCTTCCGCGCAAGGCACCGTGCCGGTGTATGGCCTCTTCTGCATAACAGGAGCAGGTTGGCAGGAATCGACATTGCTGGCCCAGCCAGGGGCTCAATAGCAGGCGATACGCTGCTATTAATAGCAGCAATATGCGGGCTAGCGCGCCCGGTGTCCTGTCGTGGTAGTCCTCGGATACATCACAGTTCATGCTGTCGCGACCTGCAGGTTTTCCAGCAGGGGATGGCCCGCGCGTAGACTGTGTCGAGGCGGTGGAGGACGATACTGTGGAAGGATTCATCACCTGAGGAGCTTTTGCCATTGCTGCCGCAATATAGACGACAGGGTGCTGTTGTCCAACTTGTCTGCACCCCTGCGTGCCATAACAATTACATCCAGATTTTCCTCGCGGCTTTCCAGATTGCGAAAAGTCTCGCGCGTCACACGTTTGAAGCGATTGCGGTTTACCGCAAGTCTTACATTCTTTTTCGCAACGATGATGCCGAGGCGTGAGTGGTTGAGCTGATTTCTAGCTGCCAGCAACAACACATTCTGGTGGGAAGCTTTGCAATCCGCAGAATCGAAAATCCGGCGGAAGTCCTGTTTGGAAAGCAGCCGGGTTTCACGCGGGAAACCGCGGCTACCTTCCGGATGCATTACGCGGCCAGGCGCTTGCGACCTTTGGCGCGACGCCGGTTGATCACCTGCCGACCTCCCTTCGTTGCCATGCGTGACCGGAAGCCGTGGGTGCGCTTGCGCTTGAGAACGCTGGGCTGGAATGTTCTTTTCATGACGCTCGTCTCGTGAGTGATTGCGTGGACCGGTGCAGCAGAAGCAACGGGCCGTCAAAAAGGACGTGTATTCTAGAGAAACAGGCCATTGTTTTCAAACACAAAAACAGGCCTGTGATGGCTGCGGTCGGCGCTGTGAGAAAGTGCCAGCGCGACCAGTCGCTGTGGACTAACCCTCGGCACGATCCGGGAACCGGCGGATCCCTCGAATCAGTAAGTGTATGAAAATACTGGAGATTACCGGGACGCAGACAGATTTTCCCGTGCTCAGGCACAAATTAATCACAGTTTATCCACAAGTAAAAATTATTTTTATTTTTGCTTATTGACACTCGGATATAGTTCATAACTCATTGTTTATATTATATTTAAAAGAATTTCTGTGTGATTTCTTTCGTGTGGATAACATTGGATTTCAGGACTAGAATGGCGCTCGCTCGTTGCGGTTATGCACCGGACGAACAGGGAACATTGGCGGGTGGTTTTGCTCCGGTGGTAGCGCTGGAGGACACGCGTATAAAAGATCAAAAATCATAATAAGGGGTGAGTGTGCCAGGCATGGTGTGGGAAAAATGCGTGGATCATCTGCAGGCGGAACTGCCGTCACAGCAATTTAACACCTGGATAAAGCCGCTCAGGGCAACGGAAAACCTCACCAGCGGTGCGGCTGAATTGCAGCTGTTTGCACCCAACCGGTTCGTGAAAGACTGGGTGATGGACAAGTTCTACGAGCGCATCAGTGAACTTGCCGCCGAGTTGGCGGATGAGGGCGATGTCAGGGTGGTTATGGATATTGGACAGCCGCAGGCGACCGGCACGGGTGAACGCCGCCGTGTCAATGGTGCAGACCAGTCACCCCGGCGTACCGAAGAGGCTGCCAGCCCGGTGCAGCAAACAGGCATATCCCCGCACAGGGGGGGCGCGGCAGAGATACACTCCGAGCCGTCTGGTGATCGCGTTACTGCGCGTGAATCTGAACGGATGCCCACCGCCGCGCAAACGGCCCGCGTTCCTGCGGCCGGGCGGGCCGGTATCTCCGGTGAGACCGGCAGGCCCCAGCGGCAGGTCGAAGTGGAGGGCGCAATCCGGCACCAGAATTACCTGGTGGGCCACTATACCTTCGGGAATTTTGTCGAGGGCAAGTCCAACCAGCTGGCATTGGCGGCTTCCGGCCAGGTCGCAGCGAATCCTGGCGATTCCTACAACCCGCTTTTTCTGTACGGTGGTGTCGGCCTTGGCAAGACACACTTGATGCACGCGGTGGGCAATGCCCTGTTGCAGAAGAACCGGGACGCCAAGGTGGTTTACCTCCATTCCGAGCGCTTCGTCGCCGACATGGTCAAAGCGCTGCAGCTCAACGCGATTAACGATTTCAAGCGCTACTATCGTTCGGTTGATGCGTTGTTGATCGACGATATACAGTTTTTCGCAGGCAAGGAGCGCTCCCAGGAGGAGTTCTTCCATACCTTTAACGCGCTACTGGAAGGCGGGCAGCAGATGATTCTCACCTGCGATCGCTATCCCAAGGAGATTGAGGGTCTGGAGGAGCGTCTGAAATCGCGCTTTGGCTGGGGTCTTACGGTTGCGGTGGAGCCACCGGAACTGGAAACCCGGGTGGCGATCCTGATGAAGAAGGCCGAACAGGCGCGCATCGCCCTGCCGCCGGAAGCCGCGTTCTTTATCGCACAACGAATTCGCTCCAACGTGCGGGAACTGGAGGGTGCATTGAAACGTGTGATAGCAAGTGCTCACTTCACCTCTAAACCCATCGACGTGGGCCTGATCAAGGAAAGCCTGAAAGATTTGCTGGCGTTGCAAGACAAGCAGGTGTCACTCGATAATATCCAGCGCACCGTCGCCGAGTATTACAAGATCAAGCTGTCCGACTTGATGTCAAAGCGCCGCAGTCGCTCTGTCGCGAGGCCTCGCCAGGTGGCCATGGCGCTGTCCAAGGAGCTGACCAATCACAGCCTCCCGGAAATCGGCGAAAACTTCGGCGGCAGGGACCATACGACGGTTTTGCATGCCTGCCGCAAAATTCGCGAGCTGCGTGAAACAGATTCGGATATACATGAAGATTACAAGAATTTGCTGCGTTCCCTGACCACCTGAGCGCGCTACCGATACAGGAACCCAAAACCTATGAAGTTTTCCATTGCGCGGGATGCCCTGCTGAAACCCCTGAACCTCGTGGCGGGGGTCGTGGAGCGCAGACAGACGTTGCCTATTCTTGCCAATGTGCTGCTGGTGCTGGACGGTGAATGGCTTTCCCTCACTGGCACGGATCTGGAAGTTGAGCTGGTAGGACGGGTGCGGTTGGCGAGCGGAAGTGGCGAGGCCGGCGAGATAACGGTGCCCGCCAGGAAGCTGGTGGATATCTGCAAGTCCTTGCCCGAAGGCAGTGATATCGATATTACCGTTGAGGAGGGCAAGGTGCTGGTTCGTTCCGGTCGAAGCCGCTTTACCCTGTCAACGCTGCCTGCCCGTGATTTTCCGAATATCGAAGACAGTATGGGCACCCATACGGTCACGCTGTTACAGGGACAGCTGCGCAGGTTGATCGAAAAAACGTCCTTCGCGATGGCACAGCAGGATGTTCGATACTACCTGAATGGCATGCTCTGGGAGCTGAAACCTGATGTGCTGCGCGTCGTGGCCACCGACGGCCATCGGCTGGCCATGTGTGCGCTGGAGAGCGCGTTTCCGGACCAGCCCGCGAAGCAGGTGATACTGCCGCGCAAAGGTGTGCTGGAACTTTCCCGCCTGCTAACCGATGAAGGCAAGGAGATCAACATCGTTATCGGTGATAACCATATCCGTGCAAACACCGAGACGTTCACCTTTACCTCCAAGCTTGTTGACGGCAAGTTTCCCGACTATGAGCGAGTCCTGCCGCGCAACTCGGACAAGGAGGTGCTCGGTGACCGTAACGCCTTGCGCCAGGCGTTTGCTCGCACCGCGATTCTATCTAACGAGAAATATCGCGGCGTGCGGCTAACCCTGGAGAACGGTGCCATGCAGATCGTGGCGAACAATCCGGAGCAGGAAGAGGCAGAGGAAACGGTGTCTGTCGACTACCAGGGCGATGCGCTGGAGATTGGTTTCAATGTCAGCTACCTGCTCGATGTATTGGGGGTGCTGGATACCGAGCAGGTAAAACTCTCCCTGGCTGATCCCAACAGCAGCGCGTTGCTGCAAGAGCCTGAGCATGGGGACGCCCTGTATGTCGTGATGCCGATGAGGCTTTAGGCGAGCGACAGCCGAAGGCAACATGTCGCTCACGCGCCTCGACTGTACGGGGTTACGCAATCTGTCTCCCGTCAGCCTGCGGCAGCTTGGGCGGGTCAACGTGATCTATGGCGAGAACGGTAGCGGAAAAACCAGCCTGCTGGAGGCGGTTTATCTGCTGGGTATGGCTCGATCTTTCCGTTCCAGCAATATCAAATCTGTTATCAGCCACGGGCAAGAGTCGTGCACAGTGTACGGCGAGGTGCGTGCGTCAGAAACAGCACCGCGGTTGACAGTGGGCGTTACGCGGGCCCGGGATGGCTCGCTGGATGCGCGTGTGGGTGGGCAAACAGCGCCCAGCCGTGCAGCGCTGGTGGAGACCTTGCCGCTGCAAGTGGTGCACGCTGACAGCTTCTCGGTACTAACAGGTAATCCGGGTAGCCGCCGGCAGTTCATAGACTGGGGTGTGTTCCACGTGGAACAGCATTTCCTGAACAACTGGCAGCGGTTTCAGCGGGCGATAAAACAACGCAACAACCTGCTGCGCCGTGGTAAAATGCGCGATGCGGAACTGGCGCCGTGGGATGCTGAACTCGCCGCGGCGGGAGAGGCCATCAACGTCGCGAGAACCCGGTATGTGGCAGCCCTGCAGCCTGCGTTTCACGCACTGATGAGGGAACTTGACGACGCGCTGCCCGTTATTGAACTGCGATACCGGCGTGGCTGGGCCAGCGACATATCAGTGTCCGAGGCACTGTCGGCCGCCCGGGATGTGGATATTCAGCAGGGCTTTACCCATAGCGGCCCGCAGCGCGCCGATTTGCGCGTGTTGGCTGAAGGCAGGCCCGTCGCAGAGGTGTTGTCCCGCGGGCAGCTGAAGCTGGTGGTGTGTGCACTGAAACTGGCGCAGGGCGGATTGTTAAAACAGTCAGGCCGGAGGTGTGTATACCTCGTGGACGATCTGACGGCCGAACTGGACCAGCCCCATGCCGCATCGGTGGCGGAGATCCTGGAAGGGCTGGACGCACAGGTGTTCGTGACCTGTATCGGTCGCCGGGATGTTGAGGCGATATGGCCTGACGCCCGCCGTGATCAGGCTGTGTTCCACGTGGAACACGGCAAGGTGAGTCCGGTGGTGCAGGGATCGGTATAGCGCGTGCGATAGCCGCATTCGTGGACGGCAGGATAGTAGTGCTGGACCGGCATCGGCGCATCGCCGGAACAGACGTTGATGTCTGGAAAGAGAACAGTCTGGGAAAGAGAACATTATGAGTGACGAGCAGCAATACGATTCCTCCAGCATCAAGGTGCTAAAGGGCCTGGACGCGGTTCGCAAGCGACCCGGCATGTACATCGGCGATACTGACGATGGTACCGGCCTTCACCACATGGTGTTTGAGCTGGTTGATAACTCCATCGACGAGGCGCTGGCGGGGCACTGCTCAAAGATTACGGTAACGATACACCCGGACGAGTCTGTCTCTGTGGCAGACAATGGGCGTGGCATTCCCACCGAAGTTCACGAGGAAGGTGTTTCTGCGGCTGAGGTCATCATGACCGTGCTGCACGCGGGGGGTAAGTTCGACGATAACTCCTACAAGGTATCAGGCGGACTGCACGGTGTCGGTGTCTCGGTGGTAAACGCGCTGTCGGAAGAATTGCTGCTCACCATTCGGCGCGCGGGCAAGATGTATGAGCAAACCTACCGCCACGGCGTTCCCGATGCGCCCCTGGCAGAGGTCGGGGAAACCGACTACAGCGGCACAGAAGTGCGCTTCAAGCCCAGCGCAGAGACCTTCACCAATATTGCGTTTCACTTTGATTACCTTGCCAAGCGTCTGCGTGAGCTGGCGTTTTTGAATTCCGGCGTATTCATCCAGCTGGTGGACGAGCGCAGTGGGGAAAAGGAAGACTACTGCTACGATGGCGGCCTCGGCGCCTTCGTTGATTATCTGAACCAGAACAAGTCACCCATCAATAAAGCGTTTCACTTCAACAGCATGGGCGAGGACGGCATCGGCGTTGAGGTGGCGCTGCAGTGGAACGATTCCTTCCAGGAGAACATCTTCTGCTATACCAACAACATCCCCCAGCGGGACGGCGGCACCCACCTTGCCGGATTTCGTGCTGCGCTGACCCGCAACCTGAACAACTATATTGAAAAGGAAGGTCTGGGGAAAAACGCGAAAGTCAGCACCACCGGTGATGATGCCCGTGAGGGTCTGACAGCGATCATTTCGGTCAAGGTGCCCGACCCCAAGTTTTCCTCCCAGACCAAGGACAAGCTGGTGTCTTCAGAGGTCAAGGCCGCTGTAGAACAGGCGATGAACCAGCGTTTTGGCGACTACCTGATCGAGAACCCGCAGGAAGCGAAAGCGGTTGTCTCAAAGATGCTTGATGCTGCCAGGGCCCGGGAGGCGGCGCGCAAGGCGCGCGAGATGACGCGTCGGAAGGGCGCACTGGACATTGCCGGGCTGCCCGGAAAGTTGGCAGACTGCCAGGAAAAAGATCCCGCACTTTCCGAGCTCTACCTGGTGGAAGGGGATTCAGCCGGGGGGTCCGCCAAGCAGGGGCGCGATCGCCGAACCCAGGCGATACTGCCGTTGAAGGGGAAAATCCTCAATGTGGAGAAAGCCCGCTTCGATAAAATGCTGGGCTCCGCGGAGGTGGGGACCATCGTAACCGCGCTGGGGTGTGGCATCGGCAAGGACGAGTTCGACCCCGACAAGCTGCGCTACCACAGCATCATCATCATGACCGACGCGGATGTCGACGGCTCGCATATTCGTACCCTGTTGCTGACGTTCTTCTTCCGCCAGATGCCCCAGCTACTGGAGCGGGGGCATATTTTTATCGCCCAGCCGCCGCTGTACAAGGTGTCAAAAGGCAAGCAACACCAGTACCTGAAAGATGACGCAGCCCTGAATGAATACCTCACGCAGTCAGCATTGGATGGTGCTGCGCTGTATGTAAGTACTGACGCACCTCCGATAACCGGCGAGGGACTGGAGCGGTTGGTGCGGGAATACCGTACCGTCGCGGCCACCATTGACAGGCTGAGCCGGCTGTATTCTGCGGATGTGTTGTGGGCCATGCTGGAGATTCCCACGCTAACGGTTGCCGACCTTGACGACGAAGCGCGCGTGACGGAGTGGGCGGCCAGTTTGCAAGCGGCCCTTGAGCGCAGTGTGCCCGAGAGCAAGATCTACACAGCGCTGGTGCGCAAGGACACCGAGCGCAATCTCTACTATCCGGTGGTCAAGCTTCTGTCCCACGGAGTGGAGAGCCACACGGAGTACCCGCGTGATTTCTTCGGCTCGGGTGAGTATCGCAGCCTGTGCGCCCTGGCCGAGAAGCTCAAGGACCTGATCGACGAAGACGGCTATATCCAGCGCGGCGATAAACAGCTGGAGACCCGCAGTTTTGCCGAGGTGCTGGATTGGCTCATGTCGGAGGCCGCGCGCGGGTACAACATACAACGGTACAAGGGGCTGGGAGAGATGAACCCGGACCAACTATGGGAAACCACCATGAACCCCGAGACCCGGCGAATGCTTCAGGTCACGATCGATGACGCCATCGCTGCCGATCTGATCTTCACCACACTGATGGGGGATCAGGTGGAGCCCCGGCGGGACTTTATCGAGGACAACGCGCTCTCGGTGGCCAACCTCGACGTCTGAGCCTTCTGGTACTTGCTACTTCGCCGGCACCAGACAGGAGATATCAGCTACCTGCAGGAACTGTTCGCGCAGGGAAGACAGCAGCGCCAGGCGATTCTGGCGCAGCGGGTCGTCTTCGACCATGACCATCACGTCCTCGAAAAACCGGTCCACCGGGTCCTGTAAAACTGCCAGTGCCGACAGCGCCTCGGCGTAGAGCCCTTTTGCCATGTGATCTTCAAAAACCGGCCTGCTGCTGGCCAGGGCTTGTGCCAGCGCACGCTCCGCAGGCTCCGTGAGTAAGTGTTCGCTTACTTCAATGGACGCGTTTTCCATGCCTTGCTTTTGCAGGATGTTGGAGACGCGCTTGTTAGCCGCGGCCAGGGATGTGGCCTCAGGAAGTGCAGTGAACGCCTGCACCGCCTTGATCCGGCGGTCGATATCGAGGGGAATTGTGAGGTGCCGCGCATTCACGGCCATGAATACCTCTGCCGAGATAGCGGCATCCTCATACCAGGCGCGCAGGCGATCCAGTATGTACCGCAGCACGTTGTCTGCGGTATCGGCCTCCAGCACCCCTGCAGGAAAGCCGGCAACTGCCGTATCCAGGCAGGGGCGCAGGTCAAGGGTGAGGTCTTTTTCGATCAGTATACGCAGCACGCCCAGCGCGGCGCGGCGCAGTGCAAAAGGATCCCGCGAGCCGGTAGGGGACTGGCCGATGCCGAATATCCCGACCAGCGTATCAAGCCTGTCAGCCAGTGCCAGTGCCGTTGCGACGGGGCCTTCGGGCAGCTTGTCCCCGGCAAAAGCAGGCCGGTATTGTTGCTCCAGTGCGTCGGCAACCTCCGCGTCTTCACCGGCGTGAGCCGCATAGTAGCGTCCCGCGATACCTTGCAGGTCTGGAAACTCGCCCACCATCAGGGTGTTAAGGTCCGCTTTGCTAAGCCGCGCGGCCCGGCCCGCCAGCTCCGGATCTGCACCCACCTGGCTGGCCAGTGCTACCGCCAGGGCAGCCACGCGCTCGGTCTTGTCCAGCAGTGAGCCCAGCTTTTCCTGAAATACGATGTTCGCCAGGTCCGCCACCCGCGCTTCCAGCGGTGTCTGTTTGTCGCTGTCGAAAAAGAACATCGCGTCAGCAAGGCGCGGCCGAATGACGCGTTCGTTACCGTCAACCACCTGGGCGGGGTCACGGCTGGCGAGGTTGCTGACAAAGATAAAGTGAGGCAGCAGCGCACCCGCGTCATCCACCACGTGGAAGTACTTCTGGTGGTCCGTCATGGAGGAAATCAGCGCTTCCTGTGGCACATCGAGAAAACGTTTCTCAAACCCGCCGGTCAGCACCACCGGCCACTCGACCAGGGCAGTGACCTCTTCCAGCAGGTCTGCATCAATCACTGCAGTGGCGTTGAGACGGGCGGCCTCGGCTTCAACCTGTTGCCGGATAGTCTCGCGGCGTGCGCTGGCATCCGCGACAACGTGCGCCTCGCGCAGGCGGGCTTCATAGTCTCCCGCCCGGTCCAGCGACAAGGGCTCCGGTGCGTGAAAACGATGGCCGTAAGTGATGCGGTCTGCCTGCAGACCCAGCACGCTGCAGTCGATCACGGACTCCCCGATAAGCGCGACCAGCCAGTGCGCAGGGCGCAGGAACTCTTCCCGGGATGCCCCCCAACGCATGCGCTTGGGCATGGGCAAGTCGCGTACGGCACCTGGCAAGAGGTCGCGCACAGCATCCGCCAGGTCCTGTCCCGGTGCCTCTGTACGAAACACCAGACGCGGACCCTTATCGGTATCTGCAATCGCGAGGTCTTCGGGGGCCACACCGTGCTTGCGCGCAAAGCCGGCCGCCGCGGCTGACCAGCTGCCGTCGTCCTGGCGCGCGCGATCCGCGGGCGGGCCAAACACCTCGACGGCCTGGTCTGCGGCACGCAGGGCGACGTCTTCCACAAGAACCGCGAGGCGGCGCGGGGTGGCGAACACCCTTGCCTCGCCATGCTCCAGATGTCGCTCCGCCAGGCCGCGGCAGATGTTCTCGGCCAGGGCGGCGCTCATTGCTGTCAAGCTACCCGGGGGCAGCTCTTCCGTGCCCAGCTCCAGCAGCAGGGTATCCGTACTCATGATGCTGCTCGCTCCAGTGCCGCGTCTCGCAGGGCCGGTTCCGCCAGCGGAAACCCGAGCGCGCGGCGCGCCTCGTAGTAGGCCTGGGCGACGCCGCGCGCCAGGGTCCTGACCCGCAGAATGTATCTTTGTCGCTCCGTCACTGAAATGGCGTTGCGCGCATCCAGCAGGTTAAACGTGTGCGACGCTTTCATCACCATCTCGTAGGCCGGCAGCGGCAGGGCTTTCTCTATCAGTGACTGGCTTTGGGTCTCGTAGAAGTCGAACTGGTGCTTGAGCTCGGCGATGTCCGCCTCTTCAAAGTTGAAACGCGACATCTCCACCTCGTTCTGGTGAAACACATCCCCGTAGGTAACCGTGCCCCCGGGCCCATGGGTCCATACGAGGTCATAGGCGCTGTCCACGCCCTGCAGGTACATGGCTATGCGCTCCAGTCCGTAGGTGATTTCGCCGGAAACCGGGAAGCACTCCAGCCCGCCAACCTGTTGGAAGTAGGTGAACTGGGTGACCTCCATGCCGTTCAGCCAGACCTCCCAGCCCAGGCCCCAGGCGCCCAGGGTGGGGGATTCCCAGTTGTCTTCGACCAGCCTTACATCGTGAACGCTGGTGTCCACACCGATATGGCGCAGGGAGGCCAGATACTGGTCGACAATGTCCGGCGGCGAGGGCTTCAGCAATACCTGAAATTGGTAGTAGTGCTGCAGACGGTTGGGGTTTTCCCCATAGCGGCCGTCTCCGGGTCGCCGACAGGGCTGCACATAGGCTGTATTCCAGGCTTCCGGGCCAATGGCACGCAGGAAGGTGGCGGGATGAAAGGTTCCCGCCCCAACTTCCAGGTCCAGTGGCTGCAGCACCACACAGCCCCGGGATGCCCAGAACTGCTGAAGCGATAAAATCAGATCCTGAAAGGTTTCCGGCGCTGGGTTGAGGCTGCTCACGGTGGGGCGCGTCCCTGAAAAAGCGGCCTATTATACATACACAGCCAGCGGCATAATATGTGGCCTCGCGCAGGATCCACTCAGGCGCAACAACATTTCCGAGGACACATTTCCCATGTTTGGCAAGGTGATTGGGGGCCTGCTGGGCCTGTTGGTGGCGGGCCTGCCTGGCTTGCTGGTGGGACTGCTGGTGGGCCACTGGTTCGACCACGGTATGGCCAGAGCACTGGGACTGGCCTCCCCCGGCAGGCTTGCCCGGGCCAGGGAGACCTTTTTTGAGGTCAGCTTCGAGCTGCTCGGGCACCTGGCCAAGGCCGACGGGCGGGTCAGTGAAGTCGAAGTGGCTTCAGCAGAAGCGCTGATGCAGAAGCTGGGCATTGTTGGCGCGCGCCGGGAGGCGGCCATCAAGCGGTTCAAGGCGGGCACTGCCGCGGATTTCGACGTGGCGTTGTCGGTAGCGCGTTTCAGGCAGGACTGCGCGGGGCCCAGGCAGGTTGTGGAAACCCTGTTGGCGCTGCTGGTCGGCATGGCGTACGCAGACGGCAGCCTGGATACGCGCGAGCGGGATGCCCTTTCCAATATCGCCGGTCTGCTGGGCATTGCTGCCTCAGATTTCGAGCGAATGATCGCCATGGTCGAAGCGCAGACCCAGTTCCACCAGCACAGTCAGGCGGGTTCCGGAACGGCTGCAGACACCCTGGCGGAGGCCTATGCGGCGCTGGGCGTGCCCAGTGACTGCAGTGACCAGACGCTGAAACGGGCCTACCGCAAGCTTATGAGCCAGCACCATCCCGACAAGCTGTCTGCCCAGGGCGTACCTGAAGAGATGATGCGCGCGGCGACAGAAAAGGCCCAGGATATCCAGGCGGCTTACGAACTGATCAGAAAGCGCCGGGCTAGTCGATAGCGAAGCGAAGCGCCACGGACGCCGAGATCCGCCGCTTGCCAAACTCGATTTCCGGCGCCGCGTCGGCCGCCGCAGCTTCCGCCATCATCATGCGTGGCGCCGGCGAGCGGCTGCTGCCAAGCTCCTCAACCCGAATAACATCGCCCAGATCAACGTCCATGGTATCGGCGATGCGTTTCGCCTTGCGCAGCCCTTCTTCAAGCGCCCTGTCCATGGCCTGCATGCGCAGTGCTTCCAGGTTGCTGTGGTCCGCGCGCGGCTGACCGATCCGGTCGAGGTCCAGTGCGGAAAGTGCCAGTAGCAGGGCGCCGTAATTGCCCGGTTCCCGCAGCACCAGACTGATACTGCGCTGAACCTGTTGGCCGCGATACACCCGCTTGCCCTCTATCCAGCTGTAGTCCGGCTGCACGCTGATGCGCGAGCTATCGATGTCGTCCTTGTCCACGCCCTGCTTCGAGGCGGCCTTGACCACCAGCCGGGTTGTCTTCTCTACCTCCTCCTGCAGCGCGCCCACGTCGCTGCCGGTAGCCAGTACCGTGACGTCCAGGGAGAGAATGTCGGGCACGGCTTCCACGTAGCCGCTCGCGGTTACGGCGATGTAGGGAATCTCTTTGTCTGCCATTGCAGGCAGCGCCAGCAGAGCCAGCAGTGTCAGTAATATCGTGCGCATAGCGGGCACCTCAAGGAATGTATTTCAGGGACGCCAGAAGGCTGGCGTGAACAGCACCAGTACGGTGAAAACTTCCAGTCGACCCAGCAACATCGCGACGCACAGAAGCCATTTTGCGACATCGTTGATGTCGCCGTAATGATAGGTCACGGCGCCTAGCCCGGGCCCCAGATTGTTCAGGGACGCAGCCACCGCGGAAAAAGCGGTTTCAAAATCGAGGCCTGTGGCAACCAGCATGATCATCAACATCACGAAACACATCAGGTAAACCGCCAGGAAACTCCACACGGCGCTAACGACTTTCGCCTCGACACGACGCTTGCCAACCTTGAGTGGTATGACCGCCTGGGGGTGCACAAGTTGCTTCAGCTCGCGAATTCCCTGCTTGCTGATCAACATCAGTCGCATCGCCTTGATGCCGCCGCCGGTGGAGCCACCGCAGCCGCCCATGACCGCGAATACCAGCAGCATCAACGGCAGAAAGCTGGGCCAGCGCGCAAAGTCCGAGGTCACGAAGCCGGTGGTGGTTGTGATGGAAATTGCCTGGAACAGGCCGTGGGCGATGCCGTCCGCCGGGCTGAATGTCTCGGTATAGAGCAACACCGTGCAGGTAATGACGATGCAGATCGCCAGCACGGCGCTGAAAAACACGGTCTCTGAATCCGCCACATACGGCCGCGCGCTGCGCCGGCGCCAGGCGGTGAAATGCAGCCCGAAGTTGATGGCGGCGATGTACATGAACAGGCAGCTGACCAGCATAATGGGCGCGCTGTCGAAATACCCTATCGATGCGTCATGGGTAGAGAAGCCACCGATGGCGACGGTGCTGAAGGCGTGGCAGATGGCGTCGAAGGGTGTCATGCCCGCCAGCAGGTAGCACAGGCCGCAGCCCGCGGTCAGGAACAGGTACACAAAAAACAGGGCCTTGGCGGTTTCGGTAATGCGCGGGGTGAGTTTGGCGTCCTTTGACGGCCCGGGTGTCTCCGCCTGGTACAGCTGCATACCGCCCACGCCCAGCATTGGCAGGATGGCCAGCGCGACCACGATAATCCCGATGCCCCCCAGCCATTGCAGCTGCTGGCGGTAAAACAGCAGCGAACGGGGCAGTTCGTCGAGCCCGGTAATCACGGTGGCACCGGTGGTTGTCAGGCCGGAAATGGATTCGAAAATTGCATCGGTTGCATCCAGGTCCATGCCGTCGTGCAGGGCGAACGGGAGTGCGCCGAACAGCCCGAGCACGGTCCAGAACAGAGTCGTGACCAGAAAGCCATCCCGGGTGCGCAGTTCCTGGCGCGCGCGCCGGAAGGGAAACCACAGCACAAAGCCGCTGGTCAGCGTGATGCCCAAAGCACTCAGGAACCCGGTGGTGGTGCCATCGCCGAGGACAAGCGCCATCAGCAAGGGCACCAGCAGGGTCAGGCTGAACAGCATCAGCAGGATGCCGAGTATGCGAAGCGAAATGGGAAAATGCATGGGTTCTGCAGCGGGCCTAGAAAAACTGCAGGCCGACCTGGAACAGGCGCTCGACGGCGCCCACCTGGCTCTTGTCCACCAGGAACAGGATCACATGGTCATCGGTTTCCACCACGATGTGGCGATGCGCCATCAGCACCTCTTCACCGCGTACGATGGCGCCAATTGTCACCCCGTTGGGCAAGTCGATTTCATCGAGCCGGCGCCCTACCACCTTTGACGACCGGGAGTCACCGTGGGCAATCATCTCTATCGCTTCTGCCGCCCCCCGGCGCAAAGAGTGGACGTTGTAGATATCGCCGCGGCGGACATGGGTGAGGAGACTGCCGATCGTAATCTGCTGGGGTGACAGGGCGATGTCGATTTCGTCACCCTGCAGCAGATCGATGTAGGCCGGGTTGGTGATCAGGGTAATGACCTTGCGCGCGCCCATGCGCTTGGCCAGCATCGCGGTCATGATGTTGACCTCATCGTTGTTGGTCAGCGCGCAGAACACATCCGTGCCTTCAATATTCTCAGCAGACAAGAGCTCGGTACTGGAGGCATTACCGTGCAATACGATGGTGTGCTTGAGCTTTTCTGACAGCTCGCGGCAGCGACTGTAGGAGCGCTCTATCAGCTTGACCTGGTACTCGCTGTCTATAGCCTCGGCCAGCCGCGAGCCAATGTTGCCTCCCCCGGCAATCATGATGCGCTTGTAGGGGTTGTCCAGGCGACGCAGCTCTGACATGACGGCGCGAATGTTCTGGCGCGCGGCGATAAAGAATACCTCGTCGTCCGCCTCCACCACCGTATCGCCCTCCGGGATGATGGACTGGTCGCGCCGGAATATCGCCGCCACCCGGGTATCGACACGGGGCATGTGTTTGCGGATTTCCTTCAGCTGCTGGCCCACCAGGGGCCCACCGTAGAACGCGCGAACCGCCACCAGCTGGGCGCGTCCGTCGGCAAAGTTCAGCACCTGCAGCGCCCCCGGGTTGGCGATCAATTCCCGCATACTGTCAGTAACCAGCTGTTCCGGCCCGATAAGTACGTCCACCGGCACGTGTCCCGGGCCGAACAACTCGGTATGAGCGAGATAGTTTGGCGAGCGCACGCGGGAAATTTTGGTGGGTGTGCGGTACAGGCTGTGGGCAACCTGGCAGGCCATCATATTGATTTCATCACTGTTGGTGACGGCGATCAGCATGTCGGCATCCTCGGCGCCGGCGCGATACAGCGTACCGGGGTGTGAGGCGTGGCCGGTGACCGTGCGCAGGTCAAGCCGGTCCTGCAGGGAACGAAGCTTGTCTGTGTTGGTATCCACCACGGTGACATCGTTTTGCTCAATGGCAAGATGCTCCGCCAGCGTGCCCCCCACCTGGCCCGCTCCGAGGATAATGATTTTCATAGGTTCGCGGTGTCCACTCCCGCTGCTTTGCGCCACAATAATGAAAAGCCGGCGGGAAAGTAAGAGCTGTTAGCCAAAACGCCCAGGTTTCAGTCTCGCTTGCGCAGCAGCGTGTAAAACAGGCCATCTGACCCTGTCGCACATGGTAGCAGCTGCTTACCTGGTCCCGCGTCTATCCCCCAACGCACCTCCAACGGCTGGACCTCGGCGTTGGGGGTGGCGGCGAGGAAGTCCGCCACTGTGGCCTGGTTCTCCCCGGGAAATACAGAACAAGTCGCATACAGCAGTACGCCGCCAGGCCTGAGTCGAGGCCACAGCCCCCGGAGAATGGCGGCTTGCAGGTCGCTGTAGCGCGGAATGTCATCGGGACGCCGCAGCACTTTGATATCGGGATGCCGCCTTACAACGCCGCTGCCTGAGCACGGTGCGTCTACCAACATGGCATCAAACACCCCCAGCGCCTCCGGCAGCAGACGGGCATCGCCCTCAATAACCTGTGCGCCAAGGCCCAGTCTCGCGAGGTTGTCCCGCAGTGGCTGCAGGCGGTGACTGGCACTGTCCATGGCCACCACGTCCAGAGCCTCATACCGCTCCAACAGATGGCAGGTCTTGCCACCGGGTGCTGCACAGGCATCCAGGACACGTGCGCCGGGAGGCGGCACCAGTAAATCGGCGGCGAGCTGGGCAGCCTCGTCCTGTACGCTGACCTGTCCCTCGGCAAAGCCCGGCAGTCGCGTTACATCAACCGGCGTATCGAGTCGCAGACCGTCAGTCGCCAGTGCACAGCGTGCCGCGCCGATGCCGGCAGACCGCAGTTTTTCCGCGTAGTCCTCCAGGGCTATTTTGCGTCGGTTGACCCGCAGGCACATCGGGGGCGGGGTATTGTTGGCCTCTACGATCTGCTGCCAGTGCGCGGGCCAATCCTGCTGCAGGCGCTCAAGCAGCCATGGGGGGTGACGCAGCTGTGCGGCGGGCTCCAGTGCCTGCGACAACGCCTCGTGACGCCGGGTTGCGCTGCGCAGCACGCCATTCACCAGCCGGGTGGCCCAGGGTTTGCCCAGGCTGCGGCAGGCCTCGACGGTGGCGGACAAGGTGGCGTGATCGGGTATACGCAGGTCCAGAAGCTGGTGCAGGCCGACGGCGAGCAGCGCCTGAATATCTGCATCCTTTCTTTTCAGCGGTGACTTCAGCAGCTGCTTTAACAATCCTTCCAGTCGCGGATACTCCCGCAAGGTGCCGTAGCAGAATTGCTGTAACAGCGGTCGGTCCCGCTCGCTGACGCCAGGCATGGCCTCGGCAAGCGCAGCATCCAGTGATACACCGCCGGCGATCACCCGGGCCAGGGCACTGGCTGCAGCCGCCCGGACGTCCCCGCGCTTGTTAATGTCCGAGTACCGTGCCGGGGCGCAAGGCGTCCCGGCGGGCATTCAGCAAATCTGCCGTGGGCATGGCGCGCCCTCCGGGCAGCTGCAGCGTGGTCAGTCGCAGGGCGCCGCTGCCACAGGCCACCAGCAAACCGCGCTCGTCTGCAGCGAGAATTTCCCCGGGGGCACCACCCAGAGGGGGTTCCGGCTGCGCCTCCCACACCTTGAGGCGTTCACTGCCCAGAGCTGTCCAGCACACGGGAAACGGGTTAAAGGCGCGCACCTTGCGATCCAGGGCCTGGGCGTCGAGGGTCCAGTCGAGTTGCGCCTCCGCCTTTTCAATTTTGGCGGCGTAGGTCGCAAGCGAATCGTCTTGCGTTTCAGCGCTATCAAGATATCGCGGCAGATCTTCCAGTACCTCGATCAGGGCTGGCGGGCCAATTTCCGCCAGGCGGTCGTGCAGCGCGCCGCTGTGCATGCGCGGCGCTATCTCGATCTCGGCAGTTTTCAGCATGGGGCCCGTATCCAGGCCCGCCTCCATCTGCATGATGGTGACGCCACTGCGGGTGTCGCCCGCCTCGATAGCGCGCTGTATCGGTGCAGCGCCGCGCCAGCGCGGCAGCAGCGACGCGTGCACGTTGATGCAGCCATAGCGCGGCACGTCGAGGATGGATTGGGGCAGGATCAGGCCGTAGGCCACCACCACCAGAACGTCGGGTGTCAACGCCTGCAGCTCTGTGGCGGCGCTGTCTGTCCTCAGGCTGGCGGGCTGCAGTACGGGCAGTCCAGCGGCGAGTGCCGCTTGTTTTACCGGGCTGGCGGTGAGTTTCTTGCCACGTCCGGCGGGCCGGTCCGGTTGCGAATAGACAGCAATCGGCGCCAACCCAGCAGCCAGCAGGGCTTTCAGGTGAGCGGCTGCAAATTCTGGTGTGCCGGCAAAAACCAGGCGTGGGGCTGTCATCAGGCGCGCATGCGGTGCTGTTTTTCCAGCTTCTTGCGAATCCTGGTGCGCTTTAGAGTGGACAGGTAGTCGACAAACAGCTTGCCGTCGAGGTGGTCAATCTCGTGCTGGATGCAAACCGCCAGCAGGCCCTCGGGCTCCATGGTGAAGGGCTCACCGTGCCGATCACAGGCGGTGACACGGATATGTTGGGGACGCTCCACGGTTTCATAAAAACCCGGAACAGACAGGCAGCCCTCGTCGTACTGGTCCAGCGTGTCATCCAGTACCTCGACTTCCGGATTGATGAAGACCAGCGGCTGGTCGCGCGCTTCAGACACATCGATAACCAGCAGCCGTTTGTGCACATCTACCTGCGTCGCAGCGAGCCCGATGCCGGGGGCGTCGTACATGGTCTCGAACATGTCGTCGATCAGTGTGCCCAGGGCCGCATCGAATGTGGTCACAGGCGTTGCCCGGGTCCTGAGCCGGGGATCGGGAAATTCGAGGATATTCAGAATAGCCATGTAAGTCGGATCGGTTCCTGGTCGTGTAGCGGCTGCATTGACAGCGGTCTAAATAACAGAATATGCACTTGCACTGCCGTTTGAGGGTCAGCACACTGCCCTATATTATACAGCCAGATTGCCTGTAGCCCAGCGGGTGTGCGGCGATCCATGCCAGGGGACAGGCCAGAATAACGATGAAAAGACTGCTGAATAAGGGCTCCTTAGCGCTGGCGCTGCGATCTGTGCGGCCAGCTTTCATGACCGCAGCCATAACTGCAGCGCTGGCTTTGGCGCTGGCACCAGGGCTGTCCGCGCCGGTTATGGCCGACGAGGTTCGTCTCGCGCAGGACGCGCCGGAAATCTACAGGGTTAAGGAAGGCGACACGCTCTGGGGCATAGCCAGCCTGTTCCTCGAGGATCCCTGGCGCTGGTCCGATATCTGGGAAATCAACGCCCAGCTCGACAATCCTCACCTCATATTTCCCGGTGACGAGATCTACCTGGTGTGGGTGGACGGGCAGCCGCGCCTCCGGGTGCGTCGCGGGGAAGCGTCCAACACCGTCAAGTTGACACCGAGAATGCGTATAGAGCCTCTGGATCGCGCCATTCCGGTGGTTTCGCTTGAAGATATCGGTCCCTGGCTGAGCGACCACCGGATCGTTGCGCCGGAGGATCTCGAAAACGCCCCCTATATGGTCGCCGGCGGCGGCAGGCGTTTGCTGAGCAGCGCGGGCGATGAGCTGTACGCGCGCGGCGCGCTGCCAGAGGGTGAGACGGGTTTTGGCATCTATCGCCAGGGCCGGCTGTTCAAGGACCCGGAAACCGGTGAGCTGCTGGGCCAGGAAGCCAGGGATATCGGCAGCGCCCGGCTGCGCTCTGCTGAAAACGGTGA
>JAZBPS010000017.1:0-8493 GCA_036353375.1 Halieaceae bacterium
CTGCGGCCCCCGCAGCACCTCAATGGAATTGATGTCCACGAGGTTGTTGATCATGGCGCTCTGACGCGCCCGGTATACGCCGTCCACATACAGTCCCACAGAGGATTCCAGACCGAAGTTCTGTGAGCTGGTGAACACCCCGCGAATGCTGAAGCTGGCAGTCGTGGAGGTCTGGCTCTTGCCGACAATCAGCGCCGGGTCGATATTGGACACCTCGTAAAAATCCCGGATACCGCTTTCTACCAGTCGCTCACCGGTGAATGCGGTGACCGCCACGGGAACGTCCTGCAGGCTTTGCTCGCGCTTCTGCGCGGTCACGATAACTTCTTCCAGCAGCTTCTGCGCGGAAGCCTGGCTGGCGGTGATAAGCGCGGCTGCGCAGACTGCGGTGCTGATGAGACGGCGTTTGAACATGGTCTACCTCGGCGTTGTCGTTATTGTAGGCGCGCCCCTGCGCGCGGCAGCCCAAACCTTAGGGTTAAAAGGTGTCAATTTCCACCCAAAAACCCACAAAATGTGCATATGCCGCATTCCCGCCCCGGCGGCTAAACAGGGCATTGCCGGCCTGCTCTCCGGGTCAGGGACGCGTCAGCAGGGCGCTACCGTAAGCCCATGTGTGAGCCGTTTCCCGCGTGTTTACGTACCCTGTCAAACTTCTGTAGAGATCGGGACGGTAATCCCTATGCCTTTTATCCTCCGCTTGGCTGCCACGGTGATCGTGGCAACGATGGGCCTCACGGTAACCGCCTTGGCACAGGAAGATGCTGACAGCGCTGCTGTGGCCGCGTCCACCGGGATGCCCAGTGCCGTGGGTGCACCCGAGCCGGGCTGGCGATCGCAGTGGGGCGTGGGGCTTATCGTCAACCCGAAGTTCGTCGGCAGTGAAGACTACAACCTGACGCCGATCCCTTTTCTGGATTTCCGCTACATGGACCAGAAGGGCACAAAATACTTTGCCAACGTCCCCCAGGGGCTCGGTGGGTTTTTCTACCGTCAGCGCGACATGAAAACCGGCGGATTTGTAAACCTGGGCGCGGCCATCGCCCCGGGCTTCACGGTTCGCGATGACACCTTTGATGAACTCGATGAGATCGGCCTGTCCACGGAGGCGCGCATCTATGCGGAGGCGGGCGGCAGGCGCTGGGTGGCATCGGCGACGTTGGCACAGGATGTGGGTTCCGGGCATGAGGGCGCCTACCTGGATGTGTCGGTGCAGCGACGCGGCCGCTTGAAAGAAGGTCGCGGGTTTTACGCCTGGGGGCCCGTATTGCGCGTGGGGGACGACACCTATAAGGAAGCGTTCTTCAGCGTGGACCAACGTGCGGCCAACGCGGTCGGAATCGAAGCCTACGATGCAGACGCAGGGATAGAGCGGGTTGGTTTGCAGGGCCTGCTAAGCCTGCCCGTGGCCCGGAGCAAGTGGCGGTTCACGTCACTGCTGCGGGTGGCCACCTTGATTGACGATGCATCTGACAGCCCCATCGTGGAAGAGGATCTGCAGTTCTTCTTCCTGACGTCCTTCACCCGCCCCTTCTAGCCGGGTTCGCTGCGCCGTTTTGCGGCGCAGTCTCCCCTGTCGGCGGTCCGCTGCATCCGTCTGGACTAGTCAATCTCTACAATGGTTTTGCCGATTGGCAGCATGGAGATACCGATAAACTTCACGTGCTGGTAGCCAAAGGGTATGCCGATAATGGTGACGAAGTAGGCGATTGCCAGCATCAGGTGGCCCAGGGCCAGCCAGAACCCGGCAAAAACAAACCAGATCACGTTGCCTATCATGCCCAGGAAGCCGGTGCCGATATCGCCCTCGCCGGTAACCCGTTCCCGGTTGACCGCCTCGCGCCCGAAGGGCCAGATAATAAACCAGCCGATATTGAAGCAGGCCCTGGCCCAGGGCAGGCCAACAATAGTGATGGCTGCAAGCACGCCGTAAAAAAACCAGGCCAGCCCCATGAAGAAGCCGCCAAAAAGAACCCACAGGATGTTAAGGAACAGACTCACGCGAAATCCTCTTGTGAAGTGAGTGGTGAGAGCGGCACCTCAGGTGCCGCAGAATGTTTGCCTGACGATTTCTTCCGGTCGGGGTGGCAGCGCAAACAGGCTGTCCGCGGGATCATAGCGCCAGGGCGATTCCAGCCGATCTACCAGCGCGTGAAATACCGACAGGTCGCCGTCATCCTCCGCGGCCCGGATGCAGGCCTCCACCAGGTGGTTGCGGGGAATGTACACCGGGTTTGCTGCGAGCATGCGCTGCAGGCGCTGATGGGCGTCGGCGCCTTCAGTGGCGGCACGTGACTCCCAGCGGTCTATCCATGCCTGCATGCTGGCGAGCAGCGTGAAGATGTCGCTGACCGGCTGGTGTTCCGGGGTATCGCCTGCAACCCGGTCGGTCAGGGCGCGAAACGTGAGGGTGAAGTCCGCCTCGGCCTCGGCCATGGCCGCAAGCAGGTCCTGCACCAGCTGCTCGTCCTCACTGCCGGAAAGCGTCAGGCCCAGCTTCTCACCCATGAGTTGCTGGTGCGCATCAAGGAACAGCTGCGCAAAACCGTCGATCGCGGTCTGGGCCTGCGCCACAGCGGTATCGGCATCGGCGTGTAGCAGGGGTAACAGGGACTGGGCGAAGCAGGCGAGGTTCCAGTGGGTGATGCCGGGCTGGTTCTCGTACGCGTAGCGGCCACCGTGATCGATAGAGCTGTACACCTGCGCCGGGTTGAAGCTGTCCATGAACGCGCAGGGGCCGTAGTCAATGGTCTCGCCGCCCACCAGCATGTTGTCCGTATTCATGACGCCGTGAATGAAGCCGACCATCTGCCACTGGGCCACCAGCTTCGCCTGGGCAGCGACCACCTGCTGCAGCAGTGCCAGCGCCGGGTTCTCGCTGTCGCTGTGTTCGGGATAATGCCGCTGCAGGCAATAGGTCACCAGCTGCTGCAGGGCCTCATGGTCTTCCCGCGCGGCAAAAAACTGGAAGGTGCCAAACCGAATATGGCTGCGGGCCACACGCGCCAGCACGCCACCGGGGTGGCGCTGGTTGCGGTACACCGCTTCGCCGGTGGTAACGGCCGCCAGGCTGCGGGTGGTCGGGATGCCCAGTGCGTGCATCGCCTCACTGACCACGTATTCCCTGAGCACCGGCCCCAGGGGCGCGCGGCCATCGCCGCCCCGCGAATACGGTGTGCGTCCCGAACCCTTCAATTGAATGTCATAGCGTTGGCCGTCTTCGGCAATCACTTCGCCCAGCAGCACGGCGCGTCCATCACCCAGCTGTGGGTTCCAGTTACCGAACTGGTGACCGGCGTATACGGTAGCAATCGGCTCCGCCCCATCGGGGAGCTGGTTGCCCGCTATGGTGGCGACGCCCTCGGGAGAAGCCAGCCAGTCAGCGTCTATGCCCAGGAAGCGCGCCAGTGTTGTATTGCTGCGGACAGGCCCCGGCTCGCTGACCGGCTCCGGCGCCTGGTGTGAAAAGAAACGCGCCGGGAGACGCGCGTAGCTATTGTCAAAAGGAAGCTGTGCAGTCACGGTGTCCAGCGGCAGTTATTCAGCATGAGCCTCACAGTATAACGCGAAGCCGCTAGGCCGCAGCGGCCGCGAGGTCGCCGCGCAGCGTGCGTCCCGCCAGGAAAAAGTGGGCAGCTGACCAGGCCATCACCACAGGCAGTATAAAGAGCATGGCGTAGCGCAGCGATTCGGCCTCCAGGCTGGGTGCCAGCAGGTCGCTGACCACGCCTATTGTCCAGGGGCCCATACCCAGACCGATGATATTCAGCACCAGGAACAGGATGGCCGATGACATGGTGCGCATGCGCAGGCCTACCAGGCCATGGGTTGTAGCGATGGTATTGCCCAGGTACACGTTGCTCATGATGCCCGGCACGACTGCCAGGCCCAGTGCCATATAGGCCGTGTCGGCGGAGTAGACGCCCACCATAAACGGAATACTGACCAGGCCTGCGCAGGCGGGCAGCCACGTGTACCAGCGCTTGTCGCGGGGTGCCAGGTAGTCTGCCAGCAGACCGCCGCCGAACACGCCCAGCGCGCCGCCACCACCGATGATCAAGGCCAGCCAGGTGCCCAGCTCGCCGGTGTTCATGTCGAAACTGCGAATAATGAAGGACGCGGTCCAGTTGGCGGCGCTGTAGCCGCAAAACGCATTCAGCCCCGCCCCTACCGCCATGTGCCGGAAGGTGCGACGCGCCCACAGGGTGCGCAACGCTTCGGCAAACGGCACGGCTTCGTCCTGTGCCACGCGGTTCTCCGATTGCCCGCGCACAGGCTCGTCCAGGGTCAGGCGCACCAGCAACGCCAGCACTATGCCGGGTACGCCAACCACGAGGAAGGCGACCCGCCAGCCGAAGAACTCGTTCAGCCAGCCCCCTGCCAGAAAGCCAAACAGGATGCCCCAGTTCACACCGGTGGAATAGAAGCCCAGTGCGCTGGCCCGCCGCTGGGGCGGGAAGATATCGGAAATGATGGCGTGTGAGGGCGGGCTGCCGCCGGCCTCGCCGATGCCGACGCCGATTCGGGCCAGGAGCAGCTGCAGGTAATTCTGCACAAAGCCACTGAGGGCGGTCATGAAGCTCCAGATGAACAGGGACAGGGCCACGATGTCGCGCCGATTGCCGCGGTCCGCCCAGCGGGCAATGGGAATGCCGGCCGTGACGTAAAAGGCGGCGAAGGCGAAGCCGGTGAGCAGACCCAGCTGTGAGTCGGACAGCTGCAGGTCGGCCTTGATGGCTTCCTGCAGGATGGCCAGCAGCTGTCTATCGATAAAGTTGAAGCTGTACACAACGGTAAGTACGCCCAGTGCATAGTAGGCACTGCGGCGGCTGCCGTAGGGGCTGCCCGCGGATGTCTGCATGTCATTATTGTTATTGGTTACGACGGTTCCGAGACTAGCACAGCGCTGCTCGCGTTACAGCAATGGCAGTGTTTGCGTGCGACACCCGGATGTGTGGATGTCGCACATGCGCATTCAGCTATCGCCGGGCCGTACCTGTTTGTCGTTGCGCTGGCGATAGATGCGGCCGCGGTTGGCGTCGGCGGTTGCCTGCAGGCGGCCGCGCTCGCGGCGGTTAAGTTCGCCGTCGGCGCGCATACGCTGCTCCATGCGCTCAAAGCGCGCCTGGGATTTGCCAAGCCGATAGGCCTCCGGACGGGTCAGGCTGCCGTCATCGATGCCGTTGCGGATGGACTCGCGCTGCTGATGCTGGCGCTGGTTGACCCCGGCGGCCTCGGTGGGATGGGCATGCACGCCTGCGGCGGCCACTGTGGCGGTAAGCAGGATCGTTGACAGAGTTTTCATAAGCGTCTCCTTGCGTTAGTGACGGTTGCCATCACGTGATGGACGTCTTAAAGAACGCCTGGCCGGGCCCTGGGCTGACAGGGGCACTGTAAAGAAGTGTAAAAAGCTGCCTTAACACGGCTGTCACATTCCTGTCTCAAAGTGTGGCAGCCCGTGCCCAATCCCAAGGACCCCGCATGCCCGGTGACAAGCTAAACCTGTTCTTCTTCGTCCTGCTGTCTGTCACCGCGGTGCTGTTTCTCAACTGGGGCAGCGATTACGTTAATGGCAACCATCTCACCCTGTTTGTGCTGGCCAGCGGCTTTGGCCTGTTCATGGCCTTTAATATCGGCGGCAACGATGTCGCCAACTCCTTTGGTACCTCGGTAGGGGCGGGCACCCTGTCCATCAAGCAAGCCCTGGCGGTAGCGGCGATCTTCGAGGTCAGTGGCGCGATGCTGGCCGGCGGCGCGGTCACAGACACCATTCGCAAGGGCATCGTCGACCTCAACGCGCTGACCGCGGGCGACGGCTTCGATGCCATGGACTTTGTCTACATCATGATGTCCGCCCTGTTGGCGGCAGCTCTGTGGTTGCTGGTGGCGACCCGGCGCGGCTGGCCGGTGTCCACCACCCATTCCATTATCGGCGGCATCGTGGGGAGCTCGGTGACCCTGGGCGCGTTGGTGAGCGGCATGAACGATGCCCTGGGTCTGGTGCAGTGGGGCAAGATCGGGGCCATTGTGCTGTCCTGGGTGTTGTCGCCGGTCCTGGGCGGTGTGGTGTCCTACACCTTGTATTCCGCTATCAAGAAGCGGGTGCTGTCCTATAACGAGGCCGCCCAGGCGGAGCTGGAGGCACTGGACAGCGAGGCCGAAAAAGTACGCGAGCACCACAAAACCGTCATGGACCGTATGACCGAACTGGAGCAGGTCGCCTTCACCGCGGCGATGGCGCGGGACGCGGCCCACTGGCAGATGGCCGGTGAGCGTCCGGATGCCCCCTTCGAGTCGGAGTACTATCGGGAGCTTTATGCCATCGAGCGCAAACGGGAGAACATCGACGCCCACCGCGCGCTGGTCTGGCTGGTGCCCATGATCGCGGCGCTGGCATCCACCGTGATTACGGCGATGCTGCTGTACAAGGGCCTCAAGAACATGCACCTGGGCCTGACGGATCTGCAGAATGGCCTGATTATCATGATGGTGGCCTCACTGGTCTGGATGGCGCTCTACATTCTGGCGCGCACCCTCAGGGCGCGCTCACTGGACCACTCCACGTTTCTGCTGTTCAGCTGGATGCAGGTGTTCACGGCGGCGGGCTTTGCCTTCAGCCATGGCTCCAACGACATCGCCAACGCGATAGGCCCGTTCGCCGCCGTGCTGGACGTGTTGCGCGCGGGAGAAATCCACGCCCAGGCGCCGGTGCCGCCGGCGGCCATGTTGTCCTTCGGTATCGCGCTGGTGGCCGGTCTCTGGTTCATCGGCAAGGAAGTCATACAGACAGTGGGGACCAACCTGACGCGCATGCACCCCGCCTCGGGTTTTTCGGCAGAGCTGTCTGCTGCTGCGGTGGTACTGCTGGCGTCGGCCTTCGGGATTCCCGTGTCCAGTACCCACATCCTGGTGGGGGCGGTGCTGGGCATCGGGCTCGCCAACCGTTCAACCAACTGGGAGCTGATGAAACCCATCGGCGCGGCCTGGGTCATTACCCTGCCCGCGGCCGCGGCGCTGAGTTCGGTAACGTTCCTGCTGTTGCGGGCCGTTTTTTAAGGCCTGTCCAAGGCCAACCTCCGGGCACGGATACCCGATCGGGCGATGATGTGATTCAGGCGGCTTCAGCGATGCCGCGAATCCGCGCCACCATGGCCTTGAGGCCGTTCCCGCGAGTGGGGGAGAGATGATTGAGCAACTCCAGTTGCTCGAAATAGGCGTCAATATCGAAATCCAGCACCTGCTGCGGCGTCTTGTTGTTATAAGCGGCCAACACCAGTCCCAGCAATCCCTTGACGATAAAGGCGTCGCTGTCCACGGCGATATCCATGCGGCCGTCTACCATCCGGGTGTCTATCCATACCTGACTCTGGCAGCCACGCACCAGTCGTTCGTCCGTGTGCAGGCTCTCGTCCATGGGCGGTAACTCCTTGCCCAGGTCGATGATGTACTTGTAGCGGTCTTCCCAGCTGTCGAAAAAGCCCAGCGTCTCGACAATGTCGTCGCTGGAAATGCTGTGCCCAAAGGGATTTGTCATCGTTGCTGCCATCAGGGGAGGGCGGGTCTGCTCAGAAGAACATGCCCGTTTCGAGCTGTGCTTCCTCACTCATCATATCCCGGTGCCAGGGGGGGTCAAACACCAGTTCAACCGCGACGTCCCTGACGTGGGGCACCATGGCAACGCGGTGCTCGACGTCGCCCACCAGCACGGGGCCCATGCCACAGCCCGGCGCGGTAAGCGTCATCTCGATAGCAACACGGCCGTTTGCCTGGTCGATATCGAGCTTGTAGATCAGGCCCAGGTTGACCAGGTCCACGGGAATTTCCGGGTCAAAAACTGTGTGCAGCGCTTCCCAGACCTGCTCTTCGCTGATGCTGCCGTCTGCCGGCGGCTCGAAGGCGAGTTGCACCGGCTCCAGGCCCAGGGCATCCGCATCGGTGCCGTCCACCCGCACCATGTTGCCGTTGTAGGTGAGGGTGTAGTTACCGCCCAGTGCCTGGGTCAGGGTGACAAAGGTGTGTGCCGGAATCGTGACCTTGTCGCCCACCGGAACCAGCCGCGCGGGGCAGTCCCGGTTGGTCGTCAGAATAGTTCTTTCCTGCCCGGCCATTACTCTATGCTGAAGCTCTCGCCGCAACCGCAGGCCGCGGTGACGTTGGGGTTCTTGAATTTCAGCGTGCGGTTGATGCCTTCGCGCACATAGTCGAGCTCGGTGCCGCGCAGGAATCCGATGGAGTCGGCGTCCACGAACACGTTCATGCCGTTGTCCAGCGCCATGGTCAGGTCGCTGTCCTGGCCGCTGTCGACTTCCTCCATAACGTACATATAGCCCGTGCAGCCGCTCTCCTTGACGCTGATGCGCACCCCGGCAGCGCCCTTGGACGCGGCCGTTTGCTGCAGGTGTTTCGCCGCTTCGGGCGTTACGCTCAACACGTCGGTGCGAGCGTCAAACGTTTCAACACTCATAGTACTTCTCCTTTGCCATGCTGCTCTCC